>JBMSNF010000088.1:0-6988 GCA_049421545.1 Arenimonas sp. | reverse complement strand
GGATACATCCGCAGCAGCACCCGCCCCTGCGGATTGTCGGCCATGGCATAGACCTGTGAGACCTGCCCGGTGATGCGGCAGGTCTGATCATCGACCGCAATCTGTACATCGACGGTTTCCTGCAACACCGTCGCGACCGAATCCGTATCCAGCCATGGACTGTCCGCAACGCCCTGCAGGGCACATTGAATCGCATCCGCTTCTTTCTGCCAGGCCGTCAGGCCCAAGGCCCCCGGCGGCAGGAGCCCACTCAAGCGCACCCAGTCCGGCATGTGTGCGGCATCCCAGGCCTCTCCCACCGGCAGCGCCTCGCCGAAGAACACCCGGCGCGCGACCGTTGCCAGCGGATCCAGTTTCTCCTCGAGCGGCTCGTCTTAGCGCAAACGTCCGCTGTCGAGTGCGTCCAGCCGGAGATGCACGCGTTTTTCGAGCAGGTGCCGGGCCGGATCGCGGTAATAATCGTGCAGCACCGGCAGCGCAATCTGCGCCGGCAGTGCGGTTTCATCGGCCGCCATGCCATCCAGAAAGCGCGGCGGCACCGAACGGCCATCGCCCTGCATGCGGGCAAAGCGGTCATCAAAGGAAAACAGGCGCGCATCGCTGCCGTCGAAATAACGGGCATCGAAGGGTTGCAATGGATGTTGGATCCACCACGGGCGCGTGTCCGGATCGCTCCCGGCAGCGGCATCGAGCTCGGCCATCAATTCGGCCAAGGGTGCGGCCGGATTGCGCGGCTTGCCATCCTTCACGCTTTCACCCAGGTAGCTCAGATGCAGGCGCTCGCGCGCCGCCATCAGGGTTTCCAGAAACAGGTAACGGTCGTCGCTGCGGACATCGCGGTCACCGACGCGGCGCAGGCGCGTCATCAGATCCAAACCGCCATCGCTGCGGCGGCGCGGGAACTCGCCGTCATTCAAGCCGAGCACGGCCAGCATCCGGAACGGAATCGCACGTTGCGGCACCATGCCGCAGAAGGTGATGCCGCCCATCAGGAAGCGTTGCCGTTCCGCCACCCCCGAGAGCCGCTCGAGAAGCACCTCGCGCATCACCGAAAAATGCAGACGCGGATTTTCGCCGGCGGTTCCGGTCTCCAGTTCCAGTTGCCGCACGAAACGCAGCAGGGCATTCCAGGCGCTTTCGGCCTCGGCATCGGCGGGATCGATGCGCAGCAGAGCCTCCAAGCGTTGCGTCAATGTTTCCCGCCACTCGGCGGCCGTATATTCGCAGCCGGCCAGATCACACCAGGCTTGCACTTCCTGCAGCACATGATCCAAAGCGCCCAAGGCCTGCGCGCCCGGACCATGGATGCCGGTTACCGGCAACAGCTCACTGCCGTCGGGCAAGGCCAGAGCGTGATCACGGTCGCTTTCCGGCGCATCCGACATCAGATAGCCGGCGATCATCCGATCGACCGCCCAGGCAAAGCCATGTTCGCTCAGTGCCGGCACATCGAAGCCGGCACGGTGGCGGGCATCCAGCGACCACGCCACCCGGCTCTGGCGCAACCAATCGCGCAACGCCTCGGTGGCATCGGCATCCAATCCGACACGGCGTTGCACTTCCGGAACGGCCAGCAGATCGGCGACTTCCGGCGCGGTGATGCGTTGCCCGGGCAAGGCCAGCAACTGCCGCAAGGTGGTGAACAGGCCATGGCTGCGCGACACCGGCACATCGGCCAGATGATAGGGCAACTTTTCGCGGGCCGATGCCGCTTCCCCGAACACGGCGGGAATCAGCGGCAAATAGGCCCCGATATCCGGCGCCATCACCATCATCTCGCCCGGTGCGATGCCGCTGGCCAGCGCATCAAGCAAGGCATCGCGCAGGACTTCCAGTTCGCGCTGACGGGTATGGCAGGCATGCACGCGCAACGAGGCATCCTGCAACCCGGCCTGTATGTCGCTGCCGGGCTGCATCAATTCCGGCGTCAACTTGCGGATGCTTTCCTGCAGACGCTGCAAGCGCGTTTCCGGTTGCAGCAAGGCCTTGTCCTGCCAATGGCGGCTGTCGTCGCGCACCGGGCCTTCGGCCAATTGGCTGAAGAAATGCTGGCCGAGCCGGCCCCAGCGCGCCAACAAGGGATGCCCGAGTTCACGCCAGTACTCGCCTTCGCCGGCGTGCTCCAGTTGCTGCTGTTCTTCGTCGCGATAGGCCGACCAATCGCCGGCAGCCGTAATCTGCAAACCGCCCCAATATTCGAGGCAGGGATCCGGAATATACAACGCAACCAATGCCCTCTCGGCATAGGCCCGCAGCACCTGAATCTCGGAGGGCGCCAAGTGGCTGACCCCGAACACATGCAAGACCGGACGCGCGCCGGCATCAGATTTCAGTGCGCCGATGAGTTCCTGCATGGCATGGCCGCGATGGCGACCGAGCCGGCTTTGCAGGGCGCGCCAGAGCGGCGCCAACAGATCCGACTCCAGCGCTTGCCCGCCGGCATAGGTGAATTTGCCGGCCTCCCAGGCCTGGAGCCAGTCGGGGCGATAGACGACGTATTGCGAATAGATGCGGGCCAGACGATCGGCCAGCTGGAAACGGCGGCGGGCGGTTTCGGCGGCACTGCCGGCACCTTCGAGATAAGTAGCGATGCGGACGTCTTTCAGGCCGGGCACGCTTTGCCGAGAATCAAGAAGCGCATGCAGGCTCCAGCGCAGATGCGCAACCTGATAGCGCGGCAAGGCCACCGCGCCGGCTCCCAAGTGCGTGTGGGCCTGGCGCTCGATCCACGCGCTCGGCAGCAGGATGTCGAGATTGCCGGCGATGCCCTGCGGGCCCTGATGCCGGGCCAAAGCGCCGCTGAGCCATTGCTTCATGCCCGGATTCGCGGCGATGACCGTGTGCGGGCTGAGGATGTTTTCCGGCCAGGTCTGATCCAGCAGCGCCCACAGCGGCGGAATCAGGGCTTCCAGACGGCTGGCGCGGTAGACCTGAAAGCCCTTTTCGGACCCGTCGCCCTGCGTGCTGGAATGCGTTTGCGCCATGACCGATTACCGCTCCTTGGTTCCGTTTGATTATAGCGCGCCGGCACCGGGCCACCGCACTGGATTCCATCAGACCACGGCCCAATCTCAGGATATGAGAACGCTGTTGTTTAGGATATGTGCAACCCCCGAGGAAGCCCATGTCCCTGACCGAAATCGACGCCCTGACCGCCTATGCCAAAGCCCTGAACACGCTGGATGCGGAAGCACTGTGGCCCCTGTTGGCGGAGGATTTCGAATACGGTTCACAGCGGGTGTTGGCCGATGTCACCAGCAAGGCCGTGTTCCGCACCTACTTCAGCCTGAAACTGGCCAACCTGCGCGGAAGCAACCGCCCGGTTTACGCCGAACTCGGCCGCATCAACGCCTACGGGCACGAACATTGCGTGATCCTGGCACAGGGCCGCAAAGACAATCTCGTCGGACTGGCATTCGCCGATGTCACCGACGGTTTCATCCGCCGCATCGATCTGTGCATCGTTCCCGATGCCCATGAGGCCCGACGCAGCGGTTTCTACCCGGCCTGAGCGCCCTTGTGACGCGCCCGCCGGCTTTTCACGGCAATTTGCCGAAACTCAAAGGAGAAAGACCATGAGCACCCCGCAATCCACCCACATCACCCTGATCCTGGACCGCTCCGGCTCGATGAGCGACATCACCGACGACATCATCGGCGGCGTCAACAGCTTCTTCGACAAGCAGCGTGGCCTGGACCTGCCGACCAGCGTGACCCTGGTGCAGTTCGACAGCCAGGATCCGTTCGAAATCCTCGCCGAAAACGCGCCGCTGTCGAAAGTGCCGCAGCTTGATCGCGGCAACTACCAGCCCCGCGCCTCGACCCCGCTGCTGGACGCCATCGGCACCGGCATCCACCGTCTGAGCGCCCATCTGGACATGCAGACGCCGGAAACGAAACCGGATGCCGTGGTGTTCGTGATCGTGACCGACGGCATGGAAAATGCCAGCCGCACGTTCACCCGATCGCATATCACCGACCTTATCAAGGCCAAACAGGACGCCGGCTGGCAGTTCGTGTTCCTGTCCAGCGATCTGTCGGCGGTCCGGGAGGCACGCGACTTCGCGGTCCGGGAGTCACGCTCGGCCAGCTTCTCCAAGCGCAACGTTCGGGAAAGCATGGACATCGTGTCGGAGAAAATGATGAGCTTCCGCGAAAGCCGTGCCGACCTGGCGTTCAGCGACAAGGAACGCGACGATATGGAAGGAAAGCAATAACACAGGATGTGTTGAACCGATTCCGGTTCGGGGCGGGCTTCGGCCCGCCCTTTCCGGTGGTTTCCGTCAACCCATACGGAGGATTTCCATGGATTATTATTTTGGCGCAGGCAACCGTTACCTCATCACCCCGTTCAGCAACAGCGGCCGTTTCCGCATCGATTTCCTGACCCTGGATCGCCCCGGCCGGCCGGAAGCGATGCTGGAATATCATGCCGCCGTGGAGGACGATCCGGATGCCGTCCCGGACATCGAGGACTACCCGTATCTGTCGCGCTTCATTCGGATCACCGATGCTACGGCCGGCAACCATAAAATATTCAATCACCAGCAAGCCGACTACTTCGCCCAGTTCAACGGGTTTCTCAGCGGACACCCGGGGATGGTTTACGACGCCTGCCTCGAGCGTTGTTTCGAGATCGGTGATTTCAGCTGGCTGTTCAAAAGCGAGGGCATTGAATACCTGCAGCGGGCGACCGATCTGGCAAAACTTTATGTCGAGACCCAGGAATTGGTGCGGAGCAAGCAGCAAGCGGCCCCAAAGTCCTCCCGCAAAGCGGTGACCAAAAAGACCGGCGCGGCGGAAAGCAAAACCCTGAATTAGGCCTGCTATAGTGTTTCCAGACTCCCCGGATTTACATTCATGCCCGCCGCCGATCTGAAAACCGCCCTGAAAGCCAATACCGCTCACAGTGAGCCCTCCGCCATCCGTTTGCATCGCGCCATCAGTTGGTTGGCCCGCGCCGAGCAGGAAGCGGAGGACCCCGATGCCCGCTTCATTTTCCTGTGGATAGCCCTGAATGCCGCTTACGCCAAGCAGTTCGGGTTCGAGCGTGTGGAGCGCGGGAATCTTCAGAACTTCATCGATACCTTGCTGCAGGTTGACCAGGGCGGCAGCCTGAAACAAGCGGTATTCAGCCAATTCAGCGGACCCATCCGCGTGCTCATCAACAACAAGTACATTTTCGAAGGCTTCTGGAAAGCCCTGCGTGATCACGATGCCTCCGACCGCTGGTCCACCGATTTCAGCACCGCCAACACCCGTGCCATGCAGGCGGTGATGGCCAATCAGACCGGCGTGGTCCTCTCCATCGTATTCGACCGGCTGTATGTACTGCGCAACCAGCTGGTACACGGCGGTGCCACTTGGAACAGTCAGGTCAACCGAGCCCAGATCAGTGACGGCGCCAATATTCTGGGGCGTCTGGTTCCGCTCATCATTGAGTTGATGATCGAGCACCCCGAGCTCGATTTCGGTGAAATCCTGTATCCGCCGATTACTCCGATGTAAGCCCTGGGAATCGGCTCCGTTTCGCCGAAACCCCGTATTTCCACTACAATCGCCCCATGTGCGGCCGATTCACCCAAGTTCCGATCACCCTCCCCGAGCAGGTGCCTTGGCCGGCCCTGCGCGCCGATTTCGCCTTGCTGCCGGCCCGCTACAATCTGGCGCCCAGCCAAACCGCCGGCGTGCTGATCCGCGATGGCGAAGACACCCGTCTGGTGAAACTGCATTGGGGCCTGATGCCGTTCTGGGCCAAAGAGGCCGCCTTCGGCCACCACACCTTCAATGCCCGCATGGAAAGCCTGGACGAAAAACCGGCGTTCCGCGCCGCCTTCAAATCGCGGCATGCCGCCATTCCGATGGCCGGCTATTACGAGTGGAAACCCACACCCAACGGCAAGCAACCCTATTACCTGCGCCCCGAGCATCCGCACGAGGTGCTGTGGGTGGCCGGACTGTGGGAGCCCAAACATCCGCTGCTGACGGACGGCAGCGAAGGCAGCTTCACCCTCATCACGCAGGCGGCAGAGGGCATTCCGGCCGAAGTGCATTCGCGCATGCCGGTGTTTCTGGAGCGGCGCGAGGTGGACGACTGGCTCGGCCTGGGCCGTGGCCCGTCGATGCCGTTCCTGCTGACCCGCAGCCTGCCGGCGCTGAAGTGCTTCCCGGTCGCCAAGCGCGTCAACAAGGGCGTGGACGACGATGCTGGCCTGATCGAGCCGATAGCGCCGGTCTGAGAATCCCCCGCCCTTTGGGACCCCATTTAATCCCCCTGCCCTTCGGGCATCCCCCTTTCAAGAAAGGGGGAAGGAATCCGAGCAGCTCTCCTCCCTTCCCCCGAAGGGAGGCCGGGAGGGATGGGCGGGGGGTGGTATTCACCTGATGTTGAAGGGGGCCACCGTAAAATGGCGCAAAGGAGTTTGCCATGACCCGAATCATCCCCGCCCTCGCCGCTGCCGCCCTGCTGGCCGCCTGCAGCGAACCGCCCAAGCACCAGATCGTGTTCACGCACGACGACACCTGCAAGATCATCATCAACGATCTGCAATACGGCCAAGCCAACGAGACCGAACGCCACTGCGTGCGCGAGCCGGCCAGCGGCGCCACCAAAGCCGTCACCGTCAATTTCCTGAGTGAAACCTGCAACGCCTACCGCTATACTTTCAGCACCGGGCGCGAGGGCTCCGAGGGCGTATTCGTGTTCCGCCCGGAAGAAAACCCGCCGAACCCGGGCTGCAACTTCATTCCGCAGTATTCCGACCCGAAATCCGAATGGGTGCTGAGCACCGCCGCCGCCGAATAACCTCAAGGACCGCCGATGAAACGCCTGCTCCCGCTGACCGCCCTGTTCCTGTTCTGCTTCATCGCCGGCGTGGCCTTGGCGCAATCAAGCTTGAACATCACCGTCAACAAAACCCCGTATTGCGGCTGCTGCAAGCAATGGATGGCGCATCTGCAGGCCAACGGTTTCATGGTCAGCGGCAAG
>JBMSNF010000087.1:0-7034 GCA_049421545.1 Arenimonas sp. | reverse complement strand
GGGAACTCCATGAATCACGATCAAAGCCATGCCCTGTTCCAGCAAGCCCTCACACTGATGCCCGGCGGGGTCAACTCACCGGTGCGCGCCTTCAAATCGGTCGGCGGCGAGCCGTTCTTCGCCAAACGCGCCGAAGGCGCCTACCTGATCGATGTCGACGGCAACCGCTACATCGATTACATCGGGTCGTGGGGTCCGATGATCGCCGGCCACGCACATCCCGCCGTGATTGCCGCCGTGGACAAGGTGATGCGCGACGGCCTGAGCTTCGGCGTGCCCAATGCATTGGAAGTCACCATGGCCCAGACCATCACCCGCCTGGTGCCGAGCTGCGAAATGGTGCGCATGGTCAACTCCGGCACCGAAGCCACACTCTCGGCCATCCGTCTGGCGCGGGGCGCCACCGGCCGCAATCGCATCGTGAAGTTCGAAGGCTGCTACCACGGCCACGGCGATTCCTTCCTGGTGAAGGCCGGCTCGGGCATGCTGACGCTCGGCGTGCCGAACTCACCGGGCGTGCCGAAGACCCTGGCCGACCTGACGCTGACGCTCACCTACAACGATTTCGAGGGTGCCACGCGCCTGTTCGCGGAGCTCGGCGAGGACATCGCCGGCGTCATCGTCGAGCCGATCGTGGGCAACGCCAATTGCATCCTGCCGGCCGAGGGCTATCTGCAGCATCTGCGCGATCTTTGCACGCAGTACGGTAGCCTACTGATTTTCGATGAGGTGATGACCGGCTTCCGGGTCGCACTCGGCGGCGCCCAGGCGCTGTACGGCATCACCCCGGATCTCACCACTTTCGGCAAGATCATCGGTGGCGGCATGCCGGTCGGCGCCTACGGCGGACGCCGCGACCTGCTCGCCCAGATCGCGCCGAGCGGTCCGATTTACCAAGCGGGCACCCTCAGCGGCAATCCGGTGGCGATGGCTGCCGGGCTGGCCACATTGGACTTGATTCAAGCACCCGGCTTTTACGATGGCTTGGCGAAAAACACCCAGATCCTGCGCGACGGACTGGAATCAGCGGCAAAAGACGCCGGCATCGCGTTCACCACCACCGGCGTCTGCGCCATGTTCGGACTGTATTTCTGCGAAGGCCCGATCAACGGCTACGCCGATGCCATGCGCTCCGACAGCGCCCGCTTCAACCGCTTCTTCCACGGCATGCTTGAACGGGGCGTGTACTTCGCGCCGTCTGCGTTCGAGGCCGGCTTCCTGTCGGCCATGCACGGCGATGTCGAGATTGAACGGACCCTATCGGCCGCGCGCGCCGTATTCGCCGAAATCGCCGCCGCCTGATGCCGCCGAAACTGCTGCTGCTCGACCTCGACGATGTCTTGGCGGACTACAGCCGCGAGCGGCGCTGCCGCGCGCTGGCCGAAACCGCCGGCGTCGATGCCGCCACGATCGAACGCGCGGTGTTCGCCAGCGGTCTGGAGAAACGTTCCGACCGCGGCGAATTCGGTCTGGATGATTACATGGACCGTCTGCGCAGCGAATGGGGTCTGGATATTCCCAGCGCGGATTTCATCGCCGCCCGGCGCGCGGGCACGCGTGTGCGCCAGCCCCTGCTCGACATCTGCCAAAACCTGGCGGGCCGGGTGCAGTTCGGCATCTTCAGCAACAACGGACATTGGCTGGCCCAGCATGCCGAGCGCATCGTGCCGGAACTGATGCCGCTGTTCCGCACGCGTTTCATCTGTTCCGGCAGTCTGGGCCTGTGCAAGCCCGATCCGGAAGCCTTTCTGCTGTGCCTGCAACGCCTCGGTTTTTCGCCGGCCTCGACCCTGTTCGTGGACGACCGGGCCGGCAACGTGGACGGCGCCCGACAGGCCGGACTGGACGCCTTCGTCTATCAGGACGACAATCACTTCCAACAGGAACTGGCCAATCGCGGCTTGACCGCCGGAGAACCCCATGCGCTTTGAAACCCTTGCCATCCATGCCGGCGCCGAAGCCGATGCCGAAACCGGTGCCGTCGCCCCGCCGCTGCACCTGAGTACGACCTTCAAGCACGGTGCCGCCGGCGAACGCCGCGCCGGCTACGAATACCAACGCGAAACCAACCCGACCCAGGACCGCCTGGAAACCTGTCTGGCTGCGCTGGAAGGCGGTGAACGCGCCTTGGTTTATGCCTCGGGCATGGCGGCCATGCACGGCTATCTGGAATGTCTGTCTAACGGGGCGCATGTGCTGATCCCCGATGACTGTTACACCGGCCTGCGCACGCTGTTCAACGAATTCCTGCCGCAGCGGGGAATCACCGCCACCGCTTTGGATATGTCGGATCTGTCTGCAGTGCGTGCGGCGCTGAGCCCGGAAACGGCGTTGATCTGGGCGGAAACCCCCTCCAATCCTTTGCTGGCCGTCGCCGACATCGCCGCTTTGGCCGAAATCGCACACGCCCACGGCGCACGACTGGTCTGCGACAACACCTTTGCGACGCCGGCGCTTCAGCAGCCGCTGGCGCTCGGCGCCGATGCAGTGATGCATTCCACCACTAAATACCTCGGCGGTCACAGCGATGTCATGGGCGGGGCACTGGTGTTCGCACAAGCCGATTCGGTCTTTGAGCAGGCCGCGCACCGTCGCCATATCACCGGCAATATCGCATCGCCATTCAACAGCTGGCTGATCCTGCGCGGCGCACGCTCGCTGCCGGCACGCATGGCCTGGCATTGCAGCAATGCCCGCCGTGTGGCTGAATTCCTGCAAGCGCAGCCGGAAATCTCGGCAGTACATTACCCGGGCCTGCCCTTGCACCCCGGGCATGCCATTGCTTCAAAGCAGATGCACGATTTCGGCGGCATGCTCTCGGTGCAGTTTGCCGGAGGCCGCGAGGCCGCACTGCGTTTTGCATCGCGCGTCCGGATTTTCACCAACGCCACCTCGCTTGGAGGGGTTGAGTCCTTGATCGAACACCGGGCCTCCATCGAAGGGCCGAATCCGGTTTCCGCGGACAACCTGATCCGGATTTCCGTCGGCCTCGAGCATCCGGATGATCTGATCGACGACCTGAAACAAGCCCTGCTTTGACCGATCACCAGCTGCCGGTATTCGGCATCGATGCCCAGGGTTCCTGCGGCGGAAGATGGCCTTCCTGCAGCAGCTCGATGGAAATCAGATCCGGTGAGCGCACGAAGGCCATGTGCCCGTCGCGCGGCGGCCGGTTGATGGTGTAGCCCATCGCCTGCAGGCGCCCGCAGACCGCATACAGGTCATCGACCCGGAATGCCAGATGCCCGAAATTGCGGGAACTGCCGTACTCGGGTTCCGGATCCCAGTTGTAGGTCAGTTCGATTTCGGATGCCGGTGTTTCAGCGGCGGACAGGAACACGAGGGTGAAGCGGCCGGCACTGTTTTCCATGCGCCGGACTTCTTTCAAGCCCAGGCCTTCACAGTAAAAGCGCAGCGAAGCGTCCAAATCCCGGACACGGACCATGGTGTGCAGATACTTCATGGCAATCCCTTAGAGAAAGAAATCGGGAAGCAGCGGCGTTCCCGGCAAAATGGCGTACTGCTCGAAATCCGTCACGCCGTTCGCGCGCAGCAGGTCTTCATCGATGTAAAACTGGCCGGTGGCGGCGCTGAACTTCTGAAGCAAAATGGCGATGGCCGCATCCGCGACGATTCCGGCGTTGCGGGCGGCGTTGATATCCACACCGGGAATCATGTTGATGGCATCGGTGGCGATGACCGTCTTCGGCCATAAGGCATTGACGGCGACACGGCCCTTGAATTCTTCGGCCAAGCCGAGGGTGACGAAGCTCATGCCCATTTTCGCCAAGGTGTAGCCGGTGAATGAACCCCACCATTTCGGATCAAGATTCGGCGGCGGCGCCAAGGTCAGAATATGTGGATTTTCGGACTTCAGCAGATACGGCAGCGCCTTTTGCGCGCACAGAAACGTGCCGCGCGAATTGACCTGACTCATCAAATCAAAGCGTTTCATGGGGGTGTCCAGAATGCCGCGCAGCCAGATGGCGCTGGCATTGTTGACCAGCACGTCGATGCCACCGAAATGGTCCGCCGCCTTCGCCATCGCCGCTTCGACATTGGCTTCATCGCGGATATCGCATTGAATGGCGAGCGCTTGACCACCGGCGGCTTCTACCTCGGCGGCGGCGGTGAAGATGGTGCCCGGCAGTTTCGGGTTGACCACCGCCGATTTGGCGGCGATGACCACATTGGCGCCGAGACTGCCGGCTTTTCTGGCAATGGCCAGGCCGATGCCGCGCGAGGCGCCGGTGATGAAAAGGGTTTTTCCCTGTAAGGACATGACGCCTCCGGAACTTGGATGATTTGGACTTACGACTGCAAAGCTTTCAAACAACGGCGCGGCGCATCTTCGAAGCCGCCGTTGGACATGAAGACGATATGGTCACCGCTGCGTGCCATCGCCTTAAGCGTATCGATCAGCGCATCGACGGTGGCGACCTTGCGGCCATCGCCCCGGAGCGCCGACACCACCGCCTCGGCATCCCAGGGCAGTTCCGGCCGGTGCAGGAACACCACGGCATCGGCATCGGCCAGGGATGGCGCGATCTGCGCCGAATGCGCGCCGAGACGCATTGAATTGGAGCGCGGCTCCATGGCCACCACGATCCGCGCGTTGCCGACTTTGGCACGCAAGCCCGCCAAGGTGGTTGCGATGGCGGTCGGGTGATGGGCGAAATCATCATAGACGGTCACACCACCCGCAACACCGATGACTTCCATGCGGCGTTTGACGCTGACGAAATCCGCCAATGCCGGGATGATTTGCGGAACATCGGCACCGACCGCATGACAGGCCGCAAATGCGGCCAGCGCATTCATCACGTTGTGGCGACCGAGCAGATTCCAACGCACCGTACCGAGTGCGCGGCCCTTGTGTTTGAGGATGAATTCGGAACCGTCGGCCTGCACCAGCTCGGCCTGCCATTCGGCCTCGGCATCGATGGCGAAACGTTCGACCGGCGTCCAGCAGCCCATGGCCAGCACTTCCGCCAGAGCCGCATCCTCGCCGTTGACGATCAGGCGGCCCTCGCCAGGAACAATGCGGACCAGATGGTGGAACTGGCGCTGGATGGCGGCCAGATCCGGAAAGATGTCGGCGTGATCGAATTCCAGATTGTTGAGAATGGCCACGCGCGGACCGTAGTGCACGAATTTGGAACGTTTGTCGAAGAATGCGGTGTCGTATTCATCGGCCTCAACGACGAATTCCTTTCCGGAACCGATACGTGCCGAGACCCCGAAATTCTCCGGCACGCCGCCGACCAGAAAACCCGGATCACGGCCCGCCGCTTCCAGCAGGAACGCCAGAATCGACGTGGTGGTGGTCTTGCCGTGCGTTCCGGCCACCGCCAGCGTATGCCGGCCCGGCAACACGTTCTCCGCCAGCCATTGCGCACCGGAGCGGTAGTTGAGCTGCCGGTTGAGCACATGCTCGACCGCCGGATTGCCGCGCGACAGCGCGTTGCCGATGACCACGCAATCGGTATCGGCGGCGATGTCGGTAGGCGTGTATCCGGAGTACAGACCGATGCCGAGCTGTTCCAGCTGGGTCGACATCGGCGGATAGACATTGGCATCGGAACCCTGCACGCGGTGGCCGAGCTCGCGCGCCAACGCCGCCACGCCGCCCATGAAGGTGCCGCAGATGCCCAGGATATGCAGATTCATGGCGGGGTTCAGCCGACTTCCGGCGTTCCGGCCAAAGCCTCGGTGATGCGGGTGAAGACCTCATCGAGCGTACCGACGCCGTTCAGATGCGCCAGCTTGCCGAGGCTGCGGTAGTAATCGACCACCGGTGCGGTCTGGCTTTCATAAACACCCAAGCGCTTGCGTACCGATTCGGGGCTGTCGTCGGCGCGGCCTTCGGCCTTGGCGCGGCCGGCCAGGCGTTCGACCAGCAATTCGGTATCGACATCCAGTTGCACGGCGATATCGATCGGCTGACCGAGTTTTTTGAGCAGTGCCGCCAAGGCATTGGCCTGGGCCAGATTGCGCGGGTAGCCATCGAGGATAAAGCCGTTGCCGGTATCGGGTTTGAGCAGGCGCTCCTCGAGCATGCCGAGCACCACATCATCGGAAACCAGACCGCCGGCCTCCATCACTTCCTTGGCCTGCAGTCCGAGCGGGGTTCCGGCGGCCACGGCGGCGCGCAGCAGCTCGCCGGTGGAAATGTGCGGGACATTCAGATATTCCTTCAACCGCGCCGCTTGGGTGCCTTTGCCCGAACCGGGGGCACCGAGAAGAACCAATCGCATAAAACCTCAGAAAGTCATTGAAATGGTGGTCGGGCGCCAATCGGAGAACCGGCTGCCACGGCGAAAATTTGCCATAATGACACCCTAACCGTTGCCGTCTGTTTCGTCAATTTTAAAGGATGTTTATGTCGAAAGGCAGATTACTTTACGCCCAGTCCGGCGGCGTTACCGCCGTCATCAACGCCAGTGCCAGCGCGGTCCTGGCACAGGCCCGCGCCCGAAAAATTCCGGTGTATGCCGGCAAAAACGGCATTCTGGGCATCCTGCGCGAGCAGATGTTCGACACGGCCGGGCTTACTTCCAGTGAAATCAAGGCGTTGGCGCACACTCCGGGGGGCGCTTTCGGCTCCTGCCGCTACAAACTGAAATCCCTCGAACAGGATGCCGCCCAGTACCAACGATTGCTGGACGTATTCAAGGCCCATGACATCCGTTATTTCCTCTACAACGGCGGCAACGATTCTGCCGATACCGCACTGAAGATTTCGCAACTGGCGCAGCAATCAGGCTACGAACTGACCTGCGTGGCGGTTCCGAAAACGGTCGACAACGATCTGGTCATCACCGACTGCTGCCCGGGCTTCGGTTCGGCTGCCCGCTACACCGCGGTTTCCGTGCTGGAAGCGGCGATTGACGTGGAAGCCATGGCCGAGACCTCGACCAAGGTGTTCGTGTATGAGGTCATGGGCCGTCACGCCGGCTGGCTGGCAGCGGCTGCCGGCCTGGCCGGCGAGACCGCCAAAGACGCCCCGCACATCATCCTGTTCCCCGAGCGCG
>JBMSNF010000086.1:0-7176 GCA_049421545.1 Arenimonas sp. | reverse complement strand
GGGGCAGGCAATCCGATTGCCGGGGCCTGCATTCGGATACCGCCCGCGGACTGGCGGAATCCCTGCCGGACATCCTTTCCTATGCCGACCAGCCGGAATCCGTGCGTGCGGCTTTCATCGCCCTGATCAGCCAGCCGCAGGGCGTGCTCAGTCTGCAGCGTCTGGCCCGGCTGGGCATACTCGCCCGTTATCTGCCGGAATTCGGCCAGGTCACCGGCCGCATGCAGTACGATCTGTTCCACGTCTACACCGTCGATCAGCACACCCTGAACGTTCTGGAGTACATCCGCCGCTTCGAACAGGGTCGGGTGGACGGGTTTTCACTGCCGCACGAAGTCTTTCCGCGTCTGCGCAAACCGCATCTGATCTGGCTGGCCGGATTGTTCCACGACATCGCTAAAGGCCGTGGCGGCGATCATGCCGAATTGGGCGCTGCCGATTTCACGCGTTTCGCACGCAGCCATGAATTGCCGGCCGCCGACGCGCAGCTCGTGGAATGGCTGGTTGCACAGCATCTGTTGATGTCGTTCACTGCGCAGAAATTCGATATTTCGGATCCGGACATCATCAACGGCTTCGCCGGCAAGGTCGCCGACCGCGAACATCTAGATTATCTGTATGTGCTGACCTGCGCCGATATCGCCGGCACCAGTCCGAAGCTGTGGAATGCGTTCAAGGACCAGCTGCTGGCCGATCTGTATACCGCCGCCCGCTATGTCCTGCGCGTCGGTCTCGAACACCCGCTCAATGCCGAGGACATCCGTGCGGAAACCCGCAACATGGCCTTGGCGAAACTGATGGATGCCGGTTTCAGCGAAGGCGATGTGCAGCAACTGTGGCAGACATTTCCGGAAGACGCCTTCCTGCGATACCGTCCGGACCAGCTGGTCTGGCAGACCCAGGGCGTGCTGTCCCAGGCCGCCCAGCCGTCCCAGATTCTGGTGCGCGAATTGGTCGGAAAGGATTCCCTGGAAATCTTCGTACGCACACCGGACCGCGACGGCATCATTTCCGGCCTGCTATCCACCCTCGACCGTTTGAATCTGAGCGTGGTGCACGCCCGCATCCTGTCCTCGAACGACGGTTACGCGCTCGATAACTTCATCACCCTCAAGGGCAGCCACACGCCGGATGCCAAACGTATCGGGCAGACGCTGTCGGCCGCGTTGAAGGATCCGGCCAGCATCAAACCGGCCAAGCATCTGTTGCCGAGCCGTCTGCGCCATTTCAAAACCCCGACACGGATCGAGTTCTGCCCGGCCGCCGGCGACCGGACCCTGATGAGTCTGGTCTGCGCCGACCGTCCGGGCCTGTTGGCCGACATCGGCTATGCGCTGCTGCAGCGCAAGGTTCGGGTGCACGATGCCCGAATCGCCACTTTCGGCGAACGCGCCGAGGACATTTTCGTGCTCAGCGACCGCGACAACCATGCGCTGTCCGATCCTGCGGTCTTGCATGGCCTGCAGGTGGCGCTGTTAGACTATCTGGAAGGAAGGAAACCATGACCACTGAACTCAAAACCCGTATCGAACACGCTTTCGACAACCGCGCCACGCTCGACGCGGCCGCCATCGAGGCACTCAAACCCGATTTGTACCATGTCATTGCGATGCTCGAATCGGGCGACGCCCGCGTCGCCGAACCGCATGAGGACGGATGGCAGGTCAATGAATGGCTGAAGAAGGCGGTGCTGCTGTATTTCCGCTGTCACGACATGGATGTGATGGGCGAGCCCGGCAACCCGTTCTGGGACAAAGTGCCGCTGCGTTTCGAGAATTACGACGCCGAGGATTTCCGGCGGCTTGGCGCCCGCGTGGTGCCGGGTACGGTCGCACGTGCCGGCTCTTATATCGGCAAAGACGCCGTGTTGATGCCAAGCTTCATCAATATCGGAGCCTATGTCGGCGCCGGCACCATGGTCGACACCTGGGCCACGGTCGGTTCCTGCGCCCAGGTCGGCGCCCGCTGTCATATCTCGGGCGGTGCCGGCATCGGCGGCGTGCTTGAGCCCTTGCAGGCCGCGCCGACCATCATCGAAGACGATTGTTTCATCGGCGCGCGCTCGGAAGTGGTCGAAGGCGTCATCGTCGAGCGCGGTTCGGTGATCGGCATGGGCGTGTTCATCGGCCAGAGTACCCGCATCTACAACCGTGCCACCGGCGAAGTCAGTTATGGCCGCGTCCCGGCGGGTTCGGTGGTGGTGTCCGGATCGTTGCCCTCGGCCGACGGCAAGTATTCCCTGTATTGCGCGGTCATCGTCAAACAGGTCGATGAAAAAACGCGGAGCAAGACGTCGGTCAATGATCTGCTGCGCGGGGCCGTCGAGTGAGTCTGACACTCTACGGTCTGCCGAACTGCGATTCCTGCAGAAAAGCGCAGAACTGGCTGAGGCGCATCGATCAGCCGTTCGTTTTCATCGATTACCGCGCCAACCCGGTGGCTCCGGAAATGCTGACCGGCTGGGCCGGACAATTGGGTGGATTTGATGCGTTGCTGAATAAAGCCAGTACTACCTGGCGTACGCTTTTGCCGAACAAGAAATCACCGGGCTCGACGCCTGAATATCTAATGCTTTTGAAGGAATATCCGGCACTGCTCAAGCGTCCGGTTCTGGTGTTTCCGGACGGCCGTGTCGTTCTCGGTTTCAAGGACGCCTTCTACAAACGACTGTTCTCCGCATAAGGACCGACCATGAGCGATGTGCTGGCACTGACACAGGAACTGATCGCGAAACGCTCGGTGACGCCGGACGACGCCGGCTGCATGGAGGTCATCGCCGATCGTCTGGTTAAAGCCGGTTGCCGCTGCCAGCGTCTGGACTTCGGTGCGGTCAAAAATTTATGGGTCACGCACGGGCAGGGTGCGCCGGTCACCGTGCTGCTCGGTCACACCGATGTGGTGCCGCCGGGCGACGCCAATCTCTGGGCCTCCGATCCGTTCACTCCGGAAATCCGTGACGGTTTGCTGTATGGCCGCGGTGCCGCCGACATGAAAGGATCGGTCGCCGCCTTCGTGGTGGCCATGGAGCGCTTCATCGCGGACCATCCCGGACATCGGGGCACGCTGGCTTTGTTGTTGACCTCCGATGAAGAGGGCGACGCCATCGAAGGCGTGCGCCGGGTCGCCGAGCACTTCCGCAGCAGCGGCCAGGCCATCGATTACTGCATTACCGGCGAACCTTCTTCGATGCAGACGCTCGGCGATCTGATCCGCGTCGGTCGGCGCGGTACTCTCAGTGGAACCCTGACCGTCACCGGCATCCAGGGCCATGTGGCCTATCCCGAGAAGGCCCGTAATCCGATCCATCAGGCGATGGCGCCGCTGGCCGCATTGGCTTCGCGCCAGTGGGATACGGGCTATCCGGAATTCCCGCCGTCCTCCTTCCAGATCTCGAACATCAGCGCCGGTACCGGCGCCAACAATGTCATTCCCGGCACATTGCGTGCGTTGTTCAATTTCCGCTACAACCCGGGCTGGCGTGCCGAGCAGTTGGAACAGGAAGTCGAAAACGTTTTGAAAGCAGCTGGTCTTGAGTATCAGTTGCAGTGGCACCGCGGCGGTGAGCCGTTCCTGACCCATGACGGCCGGTTGCGCAGCGCCGTGCGCGAAGCAATTGCCGAGTACTGCGGACAGGTTCCGGTCGAGAATACCGGCGGCGGCACCTCGGATGCCCGCTTCATCGCCCCGCTGGGCGCGGAAGTCATCGAGCTCGGTCCGGTCAATGCCAGCATCCACAAGATCGACGAGCACGTGGCCGTGGCCGACCTGGAGCGCCTGCCTGGGCTGTTCCGGTTGATTCTGTCCAAACTTCTGGCTTGAATCCCAAGCTAAATTCATTTTCATTCACACGAAGCAGGAGAGTTTCATGACGATTGCACAATGGTGTGTTCTGGCAGCCTGTCTGATGCCGATTCTGACCGTCGGGCTGGCCAAGGTTTCTCTGGCACGCATGCCACGCAAGCTGGGCGGCTATGATAATTTCAATCCCCGCGAGTGGGAGGCCAAGCTCGACGGCTGGCGCGCCCGCGCGCATGCAGCACAGCTCAATGGTTACGAGGCCTTGCCCTTGTTCATTGCCGGCGTGCTGTTCGCCCAGGTCGGCGGTGCCGAACAGGCCCGCATCGATTTACTGGCGATGGCATTCATCCTCGCCCGTGTGCTCTACACTGCGGCGTATCTGTCGAACCGCGCGACCTTGCGCTCGCTGATCTGGATGATCGGTCTGGGCCTCAGCATCGCTTTGCTGGCGCTGGCATAAACAGTTCGATCATTTTGGTTTCAGTACCAGCGAGAACTCCGTTTTGCCCGGAAGGAAAGGCGTCGGTTTGTGCTGAACCCAATCGGCATGGCCGGCACCCCAGAACGGCGATAAGGGATGTCCGCTCTGGCCGCCGGGCATGTGGATGATGCCGTCCTGTTCACGGCCGGGCGAGACCACCATGCGCTGGGACGCGCCGAAATTCGGGGAAACCACAAGAGCCATGTCGGCATCGCCTTCCAGTTGATCGGGCGGCATGCATAAGGTCGATTTGGCGAAGGCCGGTAGTGCTGCGGCCAAAGGATGGCAGATGGCTGCGGTGTTGCGTTCGCCCCAGGTCCGGTCTTTCAAGGCGCCTTGTTCCGATAATTTGATTTGTACGGTTTCGGCGGCCTGTTCCAGCAAGTCATCCCAGTCCTTGTAGTCCCGGGTCAACAAATGCTTCGGTTGATCCTCCAGCAGAGCCCAGGCCACATCCTCGAATCCGGTGAAACCAGGCGCCTCGTAATCGAAGCCATTCGGTCCTGGTTTGGTGGCTTCACGGCCCAGGCGCTCGATCGCCGGCGCCAACAGCATTTCTTCAATTCGGTTGCTGACTTCCAGACGCCAGGCACGGGTGATGCGGTAGCTGACCGAGTCCACCTTGGCGCCGCCATCCCAACTCGGATCGGCATCGCGCAGGGCTTTCAGTGCCGATCCCGGTGCGGCATCGGCAGCGGCCGACTCCAATTTCCGCCACCAGCGCTGCAGAAACGGGGCGCGCGCATCGGTCTGAATGGCCAACAGATCCTTTTCGGTGAATTGCTTTTTGGCCAAGAGATTCTCGCGGATGGCGGTGCCGCGTGCTCCGAAGGCATAACCGGCGTTGCCGACCAGATCCAGCCAAGCGCCATCGACGACACGCCCGTTGGCCGTCCACAGGCGGGCGATCGGCGGATCGACCAGTTTCGGATTTTCACTACCCGGCAACCAGCCGTCCCAATTGCAGCCGGCACTCGCATCCATCGGCGTGCGTTTGTCGCAATTGCCGATGCGTTTGGGCAGTTGCGCGGTCAGGCGCCAGGCGATGCGGCCGTTCTTATCGCCGATGACCAGATTCTGCCCGGGGATGCCGGTGCTTTCAGCTGCCCGCAGCGCTTCATCCAATGAGCGGCTGCGGGTCACCTGATTCAGACCGAGATTGAGCGCGCCCGGTTCCTGGGCGACCCAGCGCAAGGCCAATGAAACCCGTTTATCGACCTCCCGGGTGACCGGACCCCATTCGGTTTCGACGATGTCCAGCGATACCGGTGCGCCGCCTTTGACCGCGATGCGTTCCTGGACGCGGCGGACCGGAACGGCCTTGCCTTCGGCATTGAAATAGCTGCTCCGGGCGGCATCGGCCCAGCGCACGAGGAAGAAGTCGGTGAAATCGCCATAGCTGTTGGTGAATCCCCAGGCGACATGGCGGTTGCTGCCGACGATGACCGACGGAATGCCGGGCAGGGTGAAGCCGGAAACGTCCGAGTCGGCACCGGTAAGCAGGCGGGCACGGAACCAGATATTGGGGGCGCGCAATCCCAGATGCATGTCATCGGCGACGATGGCACGGCCGTCAACCGTCAGCGATCCCGCCACCGCGAAATTGTTGCTGCCGACCGCTTCGGCCTGCCGGTTCGGCAGGAATGCCAATTGCGGCGCCGTCATGGCGTTGAGGTTGATCTGGTCGGCGTCGGGAATGCTCATCGCGATTTTCGGCTCGCCGAACAGGGGCGCATCCCACTGCGATTGGGTTTCGGTCAGCAGGGTGTAAATCGGACCGGGCAAGGCGCCTTTCAGCTGCCAGAGTTTGAATTCACGCTCGTTGCTTTCATCCTGAAGGTCGAAGAACATCGCATAACCGACCAGAAACGAATCCTCCGGTTTCCAGGCTTCTGGTTGGGTATTGAGCAGGAGATAGGGCCAGGGTCGGACCGAGAGATCCGCAAGCCCGGCATTGACGCCATCGGCATAAGCCTGCAACACGCCGGCATCGCTGCCGGCCATCTGCGTGTAATGCTGGCGGATGCGCGCACGCAGGCGATGGATGCGGATGGACTTGTCTTTTTCCACGGCCATGGCACCGAACAGCGCCGACAGTTCACCGGCGGCGGAACGCCGGAGCAGATCCATTTCAAAATAGCGTTCCTGGGCATGCACATAGCCGAGCGCACGGGCCATGTCGGCCTCGTTGGCCGCTTTGACGGTGACCGTGCCATTGCCGTCACGGCTGATTTCTACCGCTTGGGAGAGATCCGGAAGCTTCTGGCTTCCTTCAAGCTGTGGCAGGCTGCCGCGCAAGAGGAGATATGCACTGGCCGCGAGCACGATCACAATCAGCAACAACGCAATCAATGCGCGTTTGGTCCAGGTCAGCAGTGCCATGAAACGGACTCCTAAGTTTGGTTAGAGGCTTTCGATGCTGTCCACGCGCTGGAAACCGCGCGGCAGGGCATGCCCGCGCTGGGCGCGAGCGCCCTGATAGGCCTGCAGGTCGCGCCAGCTCAGTACCAGTTTGCGTTGCCCGCAATGCAACACCAGTTCACCGCCATTGCGCACGCAGGTGACGGCAACGATGTTTTCTTCGCCGTCTTTCAGTTTGGCTGGCGGAATCTGCAGAATCTTGTTGCCCTTGCCCTTGTCGAGCTCGGGCAACTCCGAGGCAGAAACGCCAGCAGGTTGCCGCCGCTGCTGATCGCGACCACGAAGTCCGTGGCGATGTCATGCACTGCCGCCGGCGGAAGAATGCTGGCGGCTTTGTCGGCGTTGATCAGCTGTTTCCCGGCTTTCTTGCCGGCCAGGAAGTTTTCGAATGCGGTGATGAAGCCGTAACCGAAGCTGGAGGCGACCACGAATTTCTGGGTCGCTTCACCCGCGGCCAGGCCGACGAATGCAGCACC
>JBMSNF010000085.1:0-7192 GCA_049421545.1 Arenimonas sp. | reverse complement strand
GAACCCACCACGACCGCGATCGAACCCGTGCTGCCCGATGCTCCTGAAGTTCCCGTGGCAGCTGTCGTGGAAGTTTCCGCCGTCGAGCCGGTCAGCCAGCCCGTACAGCCCGTGCAAGCGGAGTTCATCGAACCGAAACCGAAGCAGACCGGATATGTGCCGGTCGCGCCGCCGTCATTTTCGATGCCGAATACGCCGAATACCGGATTCGATTTCACGGTGCGGATCAGCCCGGAAAGCAAGGAAGATTAAAGCTGCCGCGTTGGCTCGGTGATGCCGTACTGTGCGGCCAGCCGAGCCAGCGAAATCGTATCCTGGATGCCCAGCTTTTCAAGTATCCGGTATTTATGGGTGGCGATGGTTTTCGAACTGACGCAGAGCTTTCGCGCCATATCCTCGGCACGCCAGCCTTGGCAGAACAGCAGGGAAATTTCGATCTCGCGCGCACTCAGGCGCTCGAAGGGCGAATCGTTGTTTCCTTCAAAGGCCATTTTCTGGGCGAGCGCATTGCCCAGATAACGCTTGCCACGGGCCACATCCCGGATGGCACGCACCAGCTCATCGGCATCGCAGGCCTTGCCGAGATAACCGCAGGCGCCGGCCTCGAGCAGGCGCTTGGGCATCGGACCATCCTGCTGTACCGAAACGATGATGACCTTCGCGGTCACGCTGCCCCGGTTCAGCCGCTCCGTTATTTCCAAGCCGCTGAGACCGGGCATGTGCAGGTCGCAGAGCACCACATCGGGTTTGCATGACCGGATTTTCTGGAGCCCCTCCTCGCCGCTTTCGGCTTCGCCGACGACCTGGATATCCAGATGCTGCTGCAGAATGAGGCGGTAACCGGAACGTACGAGTGCGTGGTCATCCAGAATGAATACCGAAATCATGCCTTTGCTCCAACTCCATGGGAAGATGGCTTCAGGTTACCGGCCGCAAACGGGGTCCGTAATCGGTTAATTTCTGCATCCGCTCTAGGAATTTTCCTATAATGGGGGCTGACCGCCGCCGGCTCCGCCATGAATTTCGAAACCCTGAAACAGCATTACCGGGAAACAGCGCTACGCGTACGCGAGCGTGAGTGGCCGCGTCTGGTGCATTGGCTGGAAACGCACAGTCCGCGCAGTCTTTTCCTCAGAGCACTGTTGATCGGACTTCTGCTTTCCGTGCCCTGGCAATGCAGCCGCTGGGTCTATCACGCCTACTTCAGCGCCGACGACAATGCCACCGCGGACAGCTCAGACCCGCCGCGACTGCCCGGAAGCCTTTCCGGAAGCATTACCGACATGCCGAACCCGAAAGCGCGCCGACCCGCTCCGGCAGCCACGGCCGGCGTTGAAGGAACCGGGCAACCGGAAACCGTTGCCGTCCAGGATTCCGATCCGGCGACGCCCCATTCCCCGCAGGGCAATCATGACGCCGCAGTTCTGGAACGTGTCGCACCGAAGTATCCGGCAACGGCACTTCGCAACAATGACAGCGGCACCGTCACCGTGAACGTCCAGCTGGATGCCAAAGGCCATCCGGATCAGGTCCGGATCGAGAAAAGCAGTGGTTCGCGGGACCTGGACCGTGCCGCGCGGGAAGCCGTCATGCAGTGGAAATTCAGTCCGAAAATCGAAAACGGCACACCGGTTGCTTCCGAACTGCTGATTCCGGTTGAATTCAAACTGGGCGATTGACCCCTGCAACGGGCAATTGGGTTTAAAATGTGAGTCCGGAGAGATGGCCGAGTGGTTTAAGGCAGCAGTCTTGAAAACTGCCGTGGGTGTGAGCCCACCGTGGGTTCGAATCCCACTCTCTCCGCCATTCCCGCCATGCCAGCCTGACGGAGGCATTCATGTGGATCGGACTCATCGTCATTGCCGTGGTCGCATGCACGGCTTTTTATTTCCTGAAACTCGCCCCCTCGGGTAAATCCAAAAATACCGGCGCCCTTACACTGGCCGATATACCGGCAAAGGTGCCCAATCCATCACGTTACGCCGGTATCAAGTCGGTGGTGGCTTGGGAGTTTCTCGCGCCAAACCTGAGTACGGCCTGCACTTTCGCCCGTAACCACGACCGCATCCGGATGCCGGCGGGGGACTGCACCCCGCTGCCATTGGCGGACTGCGCCTCAAAAACCTGCGCGTGCCATTACCGGCCGATCATCGATGGCCGCCGGGGGCAACGGCGCCAGGAAGGCGACCGGCGCATGGCATTCCGCGTGGAAAACGAGGTCAAGACCCCGGACCGCCGCCGTGTCCCGGATCGCCGTCGCGACAATGCCGGCTGGGATGACGAACATTTGCGTTGATTTCCGCGATTCAACGACGATTCAGCATGGCCGGGGCGCCATCAGCATGTGTTCAGGTAGCCTGAATCATACTGTGCAGACTCTCTCTTTGTAGATTATCTCCATTTAGGTCATTCCATGCCTCCGCCAGACACTGTCTGGCGTTTTTTTTGGCCACAAAAAAGCCCGACTTCCTGTCGGGCTTTTCCGGTCGACGCATTCAGAGAGAGTTTGAATTTCCGCATCCCCGGCCGTGCGGTACGTCGACAATGGCATTGTGCGCCAATTCCGGCCGGCGGCTACAAGAATTTTTCGGGGGTCACCCGATGTGCGTTTTACCGCGCATATAAGGCTGCAGCACAGCCGGCACACGGATGCTGCCATCAGCATTCTGGTAGTTTTCCATCACCGCCACCAGGCAGCGGCCGACCGCGACGCCGGATCCGTTGAGGGTATGCACCAGCTCCGGCTTGCCGGTTTCCGGGTTGCGCCAACGCGCCTGCATGCGACGCGCCTGGAAGGATTCACAGTTGGAAATCGAGCTGATTTCACGGTAGGCGTTCTGCCCCGGCAACCAGACCTCGAGATCGTGCGTTTTGGCGGCGCTGAAACCCATGTCGCCGGTGCACAGCAGCAGTCGGCGGTAGGCCAGACCCAGTTTCTCCAGTATCGCCTCGGCATGCCGGGTCATCGCTTCGTGCACCGCATAGCTTTCCTGCGGGCGTGCGATCGCGACCAATTCGACTTTCTCGAACTGATGCTGGCGGATCATGCCGCGGACATCGCGGCCGTAGCTGCCGGCCTCGGCACGGAAACACTGGGTATGCGCGGTCAGCCACATCGGCAGATCGGCATCATCGACGATCTCATCGCGGACGAGATTGGTCAGGGTGACCTCGGAGGTCGGTATCAGATAGCGCTTGCTCTCGCCGACCTGGGTGCTGAACAGATCTTCTTCGAATTTCGGCAACTGGCCGGTGCCGGCCATGCTTTCGGCATTCACGATCAACGGGGTGTTGTGCTCGATGTAGCCGTGCTCGTTGCAATGGGTATCGAGCATGAACTGCGCCAAGGCGCGGTGCAGCTGCGCCAGTTCGCCGCGTAACACGCTGAACCGGGAGCCCGAGAGTTTGGCGCCGGCCGCGGCATCCAGCCAGCCGTTGCGTTCGCCGAGCGCGACATGATCCTTGACCTCGAAGTCGAAAAACGGCGGCTGTCCGACCTGCTTGAGTGCGACATTCTCGTTTTCGTCGCGTCCGACGGGAACGCTCTCGTGCGGAATGTTGGGCACGACCGCCATGGCGGAATGCATCGCGAGCGTCAAGGCATCCAGATCCGACTCGGCCACTTTCAGTTCATCGCCTTAGGCGGCGCCCTCCGCCTGCAGCGCAGCGACATCCTCGCCCTTGGCTTTGGCCTGACCGATGGCTTTGGACCGGGTATTCCGAAGGTTCTGGAGTTCCTGCGTACGGCTCTGCAGACGCTTGCGTTCGGACTCGAAACGTTCAAAATGGCCGACATCGAGGTCAAAGCCCCGCAGGTGTTTCAGTTTCTCGGCCGTTTCCGGCAATTGGTTACGGAACAGAATCGGGTCGAGCATCGTACGGCATCCGGAAAATCAAATCAGACGCCAATTATCGCGCCGAAATCCTTGTTCTGCAAGGATTTTATGGGCCATTCCGGATTTCAGGGGGAGCCATGGGACTTTCGCAACGCCCGGATGCGGGCCAGTTTTTCGGCAATTTTCAGCTCCGCCCCCTGCGACACCGGCTCATAGTAGGTCGGATCGCCCAGCGCCTCCGGAAATGCGGTCTGTGCGTAATCGATGCCGCCCTCCACATCCGGATCGTAGGAATAGTTCTTGCCATAGCCCAGATCCTTCATCAGCTGGGTCGGAGCGTTGCGGAAATGCAGGGGGACATCCAGAGTGCCGGTTTCGTGGACATCGCGTTTGGCGCGCTTATAGGCCATATAGGCGGCGTTGGATTTTGCCGCGACCGAAAGATACAGTACGCATTCGGCAAGAGCGAGCTCACCCTCCGGCGCTCCCAAGCGGTCAAAGGCATCCCAGGCCTGCAGAGCGATGCCGAGAGCCCGCGGATCGGCCAGACCGATATCCTCGACCGCCATGCGGGTCAGCCGGCGCGCCACATAGCCCGGGTCGCAGCCGCCGTCGATCATGCGGGTGAACCAGTACAGGGCCGCGTCCGGATGGGAATTGCGGACGGATTTGTGCAGGGCGGAGATCTGGTCGTAAAAGTGATCGCCGCCCTTGTCGAATCGGCGGGTGCGGTCGGCCAGCACCTGTTGCAGCACCGTATCGGTGACTTCACCCTGCCCCGTGCCAGCCACTTCGGCGGCGATTTCAAGCAGGGTCAGGGCACGCCGGACATCGCCATCGGCAGCCTGCGCGATGCTGCGCAACTGCCCTGCGGAAATGGTGATGCCGGCGTTCAATCCCCGCTCGGAGTCGGACAACGCCAGGGCAAGCGCGGCTTCGATGGCCTCGACCGATACCGCATCCATCACATGAACCCGGCAGCGTGAAAGCAGCGCCGAGTTGAGTTCGAAGCTGGGGTTCTCGGTGGTGGCGCCGATGAACACGATGCTGCCTTTTTCGATATACGGCAGAAAGGCATCCTGTTGGACCTTGTTGAAACGGTGCACCTCGTCGACGAAAAGCACGGTCGCTTCGCCACGCAGGAAATGCTGTTCGGCCTCGGCCAGCACTTTCCGCACTTCCGGCAGACCGGACATCACTGCCGAAATCGAAACGAAGCGCGCCTTGGCGTACTGTGCGACCAGCAGTGCCAGCGTGGTCTTGCCGCAACCCGGCGGCCCCCACAGGATCATCGAATGGATGCGGCCCGATTCGATGGCTTTCCTGAGCGCCGCCTCTTCCGACAGCAGTCGGTCCTGTCCGACCATATCGGCCAGGCGGCGTGGGCGCATGCGTTCTGCCAAGGGCTGCAAAGCGGCATTGGCGAACAGATCACTCATCCTGCTTTTGGGTAAACCAAGCCGGCACCCGGACCGAGATCCCAGCCCATGAAAACCCACAAGGCGAAAAGAATTGACCAGCCGATCAGGAAGGTAATCGAATACGGAATCATGGTTGCCACCACCGTTCCGATACCCGCCTTCGGTTCATAGCGCTGCAGAAAGGCAATAATCAGTGCAAAATAACTCATCATCGGAGAAATGATGTTGGTGACCGAATCGCCGACACGATATGCCGTCTGCGTCACTTCCGGCGAGTAGCCGAGCAGCATGAACATCGGGACGAACACCGGCGCCATCAGCGCCCATTTCGCCGAAGCTGACCCCATCGCAAGATTGACCGTAGCGGTCAACAGGATGAACCCGAGAAGTAGCGGGATTTTAGGAAGACCAAGTGCTTTCAAGGCTTCAGCGCCTTCCACGGCGAAAATAAGTCCCAACTGAGTCCAATTGAACAGCGCGACGAATTGCGCCGCGAAGAAAACCAGCACCAGATAGCTGGCAAGAGTCGCCATTGATGCAGACATTCCATTGATGACATCGGTATCGCTTTTGATTGTTCCGGCACCAATGCCGTAGGCGATGCCAACCAGTGCGCCAGCGAAAAAAATCAATGCCACGATGCCGTGCAGAAATGGGGCCAGCGCTTTGAGAATGTCAGGCTCGCCGGCGATGCGTAGCACTCCGTTTTCCGGCACAGTCGCCAGCAGAGTCAAGGCCGTTAGCACGGCAGTAGCAATACCAGCCCAGAGCAATCCCTTCTTTTCAGAAGCAGAAAGTGCTTCGATTCGCTCATCACCCTTGCCGTAGTTGCCATCCGGAAAGCGACGGGCGACGATTTTCTCGGTTACGAACCAACCCAACAGTGTGATGATCGGTGTTGAAACCTGCATGAAATACATGTTGGCCGCTGGACTGACCGTATAGGCGGAATCGACGATACGCGCCGCTTCCTGGGAAAGCCCCGACAACAGCGGATCAATCGTCCCGAGCAGGAGGTTGGCGGAGTATCCGCCGGAAACTCCTGCAAACGCAGCGGCGATACCCAGAATGGGGTGGCGTCCGGCGGCAACAAAGAGCAGCCCCGACAAAGGCACCAATAAAACGTAACCGATTTCACTGGCCATGTTCGACATAACACCGGCAAAAACGATGATTGGCGTGAGCAGGAAACGCGGAGCATTGAGAACAACGATGCGCAAACAGGCCCCGATGAAGCCGGAATGCTCGGCGACACCAATACCGATCAAAGCCACCAAAACCGTCCCCAATGGAGCGAACCCGGTGAAATTACTCACTAAGCCGGACATAATGCGTTGCAGACCATCGGCACTGACTAGATTGACGGGGCTGACGAGTTCGCCCGACTTGGGATGCGCCACCGAAATATCGAATTGGCTGGCCAGCCAGCTGGCAATCACCACAAACACCGTGAGCAGGAAAAATAGCGTCGCCGGATGCGGCAACATGTTTCCTGTGCGCTCGACGATTCCCAAAAAACGATCGACTGGGCTTACCTTGAGGGAATCACTCATGAAATGTCTCCAAAATCATTGAACAGTTTCCACACCTGCAGGCGCCGTAAAGCGGAATCTACTATCAGGTATGGCGACATTGCGCTTCCAGGTCCCGAAACTGAATTCGGAGACCTGCCCGAGGTTATCGAAAAGGCGCAGGCTTCTGAGCCCGTTGCCGTCAAACCCGAGCCAGGCTTTGTCGAACGGCGAGCTTTCCGGGCGCTTCGGCAGCAACTGCAACCAGCGGATGCCTTGTTTTTCCGGCAATTCACTGACCTTGTAGTAGCGGTCCAGCGTTTGCGGCGAGGTCAAGGCGCTGAGCGGGTTGTCCTGGTTCAAAGCATCCTGGGGCTTGACCGTGACCTGCTTCAGATCCGGTTCGTAAACCCAGACCTGTTTG
>JBMSNF010000084.1:0-7239 GCA_049421545.1 Arenimonas sp. | reverse complement strand
CGCTGTTCCGGCGCTTTGGATTGAGCGCGGTGCTGGGTTACCTGTTCGTCGGCCTGCTGCTGGGGCCATTCGGTTTCGCCGTCATCAGCGATCCCGACAGCACTCTGGCCATTTCCGAGCTGGGCGTGGTGATGATGCTGTTCGTGATCGGACTCGAACTGTCGCCGCCGCGGCTCTGGCAGATGCGGCACCGGATCTTCGTCGCCGGCGGCATACAGGTGCTGCTCAGTGCGGCCCTGCTGTACGCGGTACTTCTGGTCTTCGGATTACGCTGGCAAAGTGCCGTCATCGTGGCCGTGGCGCTGGCGTTGTCCTCGACCGCAGTGGTATTGCAGCTGTTGGCCGAGCACAAGCAGTTGAACACGGCGCACGGCAAGGCCGCGTTCGGCATCCTGCTGTTCCAGGACATCGTGGCGATTCCGCTATTGGCCGCCATCCCCCTGCTCGGCCATGCCCAGTCCAAGAGCGAGCACTTCACCGGCGGCATGGCTCTGAACGCCATTCTGGTGCTGTTGCTACTGATCCTGCTCGGCCGGCATGTCATGCGCTATCTGTTCCGTGCCGTGGCCTGGACGCAGATGCGTGAAATCTTCACCGCCATGGCGCTGCTGCTGGTCATCGGCACCGGCTGGCTGATGCACTCAGTCGGCCTGTCGATGGGTCTGGGCGCGTTCGTGGCCGGCGTGCTCATGGCCGATTCGGAATTCCGCCATGAAATCGAAGCCCAGGTCGAGCCGTTCAAGGGCCTGCTGCTCGGTCTGTTCTTCATTTCGGTCGGCATGACCATCAGTCTGACCACGGTCGCATCCAGCCCCGGAATCATCGTCGCCGGCGTACTGGCCTTGATGGCCATCAAAGCCGGGGTGTTGCTGGCAGTCGGCAAATGGCAAAGCCGGATCGGTCTCCGCGAGTCGGCGCTGCTGGCGGCGACCATGGCGATGGGCGGTGAGTTCGCGTTCGTGGTGTTCGCCGACTCCGTTCGCTTCGGTCTGATCGATGCCCTGCTGCGCGACCGTCTTGTCGCGATCGTCGGCGTCAGCATGGCACTGACGCCGCTGTTGCTGATGGCGATGCAGGCCTATTTCAAGCGGCGTCCCGCCGAAGCCGCCGCCCCGGTTTACGACAGCATCGAGGACGGCCACCCGCGCGTGGTCATCGCCGGCTTCGGGCGCATGGGCCAGATCGTCGGGCGCATGCTCGGCGCCCGCAAGATTCCGTTCATCGCGCTTGAAAACAGCGTCGACCAGGTGGCGCTTTCGCGCAAATTCGGAAGCATGATCTACTTCGGCGATCCGGCCCGCATCGAGGTGCTGCAGTCTGCGCACATCGCCGGCGCCGAAATGCTCATCATCACCGCCGACGATCCAGAAACCAATCTGAAGATCGCGCGTCTGGCGAAACGGCACTATCCGCATCTGCGCATCATCGCGCGCGCGCGCAACCGCCAGCATGCCTTCCGCCTGATGGACATGGGCGTCGCCGCCATCCGTGAAACCCTGCATTCCAGCGTGGAAATCGGCAAGATGGCGTTCATCGGTCTGGGCATCCGCCATGAACGCGCCGAAGAATACGCCCGGCTATTCCTCGAACACGACGAACACATCCTGGCCGAACAGTATCTGGTGCATGACAACGAAGCGGCACTGATCGCCAGTGCCGAAGAAGCCTACCGCGAACTGGAAGCCCTGTTCGATGCCGACCGTCTCGACCGGCCGGACACCGATCAGCCCTGATCTTTCTTGATCAGCAGGCTGGCGATGTCGACCCGCTCGGGGCGGTCCTGCAGCAGGTTGGCGGTTTCCGAAAACCCGCCCATGACCGCGAAATCGTAGGCGCTGCGTCCGAGGTTGTCGCGCAACTGACGGTCGGCGCCGGCACGCAGCAGGCGTGCCGCCAGCTGGCTGTAGCCGCGCGCGGCGGCATGGTGCAGAGGCGTGAATCCGCGGGCATCGAGGGCATCGATGGCCGGCGCTTCCTGCAACAGGCGATCAAGCGCCGAAAGCACCAAGCCCTCCTTGAGGGCCTGTGATTTCTGCAGACTGGCGCCGCAAAGCAGGTGCAGCGCGGTCTGTCCGTGCTTGTCCGCGGCATCCGTGGGTATGCCTGCGCGCAACAGACTGTCGATCAGCAGTACGGAATCCAACTTCGCTTTCTCCGATGTCAGAAAGCCCGCGGCGGCATGCAGGGCGGTCTGGGTCTGGCCGTCCCGCGCCTGCACATCGGCGCCGTATTCCAGAAGCATCGCGGCATGTTCGGTACTGCCGAGCGCACTGGCCAGATGCAGGGGTGGATAACCGGCGACTTTCTGGTTGACATCCGCCCCGCCGAACAGCAGCTCCTGCAAAACCTCGGTATGGGCCTGACTGAGTGCGGCCCAGAGCGCATTGACACCGCTTGCGGCGGCAACACCGGCATCCGCGCCCTGTGCCAGCAGCAACCGGACCAGTGCGGTCTGGCCCTGGCCGCAGGCATGGATCAGCGCCGTCGAACCTTTGCCGTCGAAGGCATTGACGGGCAGTCCGAGTTCCAGCAGACGCTTGACCGCTTCGGCATCGCCGGCCAGAACCGCAGCCGGCACATCCTGACCGGACAAGCGCCGGCCCGGAAGATGCCAGTTCGGCCAGGATAACCATGCCGCCGATGCGGTCTGGCCATTCAGGAGCGCGACGCCAAGCGCGCTTTGGCCGTCACGGGCACGCCGCTCGGGATCGCCACCGGCGAGGATCAGGGGTTTCAGCATCCCGTCACGGCCCAGCAGTGCCGCATGATGGAGTGCCGTCAATCCGGCATCGTCCGGTGCATTGACATCGCAACCGCAGGCCAAAAGCGCATCCACGACACGTTGCCAGCCCAGCCTTACCGCCCAAACCAGAGGCGAAGCACCGGTGACGGCGCCGAAGGGATCGGCACCCTGCTGCAGCAACTGCAGCGCGGTCTGTTCATCGGCGCGCCGATGGAAATCATTGCGCAGACAGCATTCCAGATAAGCGGCCAAGGTGCCCGAGCCGCTGATCGGCACCGGCATCGCCATCAAATGGCCGAGCAGTCCGGCAAGGTTCTGGGTTCCCGCCATCAGCCGCGCGTAGACGCTGCGGCCCTGTGCATCGCTGCTGAACACGGAGGCGCCGTGGCCAAGCAACCACGACACGACTTCCCGCCGATCCTGCTGACAGAAGGACAGCATCAGTTCGGCCAATTCCGGGCCTGCCGGCTGCATGCCGGCACGGAGAAGATCTTCGGCGGCGGCGATATCGCCCGCACCCAGTACGGTAAACAACTGCTGGCCGCCGCTGCTGCGCCGCTCAGGCGCGGGCGCCTCACTGAAATGCTCCGGCAGCGCATACGCCGGATCGATGCAGGCCACCGCCGACCAACGGCCATTGGCCAGGGCATGGTCGAGCGCGCTGCGGCCCTGCGCGTCAACCGCACTGCGCGACAGTTTCGGTTGCGCCTGCAGGCGTTTGAGCACTTCGACCTCGCCGGCCTGCGCAGCCAACATGTACGCGGTGATGCCGGCATCATCCTGGGCATTGACCTGGGCACCGAGCTCCAGAAGCGCCGAAACCACCTCGGTCAGTCCGGCCTGTGCGGCCACCATCAAGGGCGTCATCTGTGCGCCATGGCGCACATCCACCTTGGCTTTGTGTTTGTGTAGCAGACGGATGCCGATTTCATCGTCCTCGGCGCCGGCGGCGGCGATCATCACCGGAACGGCGCCGGCCGGTTCGACTTTCGCCTTGCGTTCCAGCATGTAGCGGGCAACCCGCCAATTCGCGGCCTGGCAGGCCAGGGCCAACGGCGTGTAACCGTCCCTGTTGACCGCTTCGATATCGGCGCCGGCATCCAACAACAAGGCGGCCACCGCCGCATCCGTGCTGCGCATGGCGTGATGCAGCGGAGTATTGCCGTCCGGATCGGTGACATCGGTACGGGCGCCGTTGGTCAGCAGCATGGTGACCGCTTCCGAGCGGCCATGCCAACTGTCGCGGGTGGCGCTGAGCAAGGGATTCAATCCGGCATGGAACGCATTGACATCCACGCCGCTTCCGATCAGCGTCCGCATCAGACGCAGATCGCTGAGGGTGCCGGCGATCATCATCAGGCTGCGTTGATCCTTGGCGCCGGCCGTCGGCAGCTGATGCGGGTTGGCGCCGGCGTCGAGCGCCAGCAATGCCGCGTCCACCTGGCCGTTGTGCACGGCCTGCAGCAGCGCGATATCCGGATCGAGCGAAGGCGCCGCTGCTTTGGCGCTGACGGAAGTTGCCGCCGCCGATGCGTCGACCGGCACCGCTTTCGGCAAGGGCTGATTGACCGCGACGGCATGCCAGAGCAAGGCGAGGACGCCGTAGCCGAGCAGCCAGAGACTCGACGCCTGCGGCCAGAACGCCCAGCCGGCGGCGGTCAACAACGGCGGCACAGCCAGCAGCAGCAGGATGAAACCGGCCAATGCCGACCGCCAGAAGGCAAACAGCGGATGTGTGGCATCGAATGTCGGCCAGCCCTGCCGGTAGTCCTGCTGCCATTGCGACCAGTTCGGCCAGATGCGCTGCAAGCCCAGAACGACCAGACCGGCAGCGACCGACAGGGCCAGTGCCGACAGCAGACTCTGGGTCTGCTGCACCGCCTGTATCGGCCAGATCAGCAACAAAGCGAGACCGCACTGCAGGAGCAGCCACGCCGCGGCGACATGACCGATCGATTTCAGCATCGGCACAAAACGCCATTGTTTCGGATGGGCGCCGGCCTTCAGCAGTTCCACCATGACGGCATGGAACATGGCCAGTTTCAGCGCCAGCACGCCGAATTCAACCATCGCCGACGCCTCCGGCGACCAAGGGATCCAATACGCTCGGCGGAAACTGCAGATGGAATCCCTGCGCTTCGAGATTGACCTGCAGTACGCCGGCATCCACGCGCGGCAGCCGGCGTCCGGGCACGAGTTCGAATTGCAGCACGAACTGCCAGGGTTGCAGGGGTGCGGCGACGGCTTCGGGCAGGGCCGCGAAAGCGTCGGCTTTCGGCAAATACAGGTAGGTATCCGGTTTGCGCAGGGATTTGTAGACGAAAACGGGCATACGCGGTCCAAGGCCTTTGCGTCATTGTCCCCTACAACGCGCTTTCAGGAAAGCCCTTTATTATTTGGTACGCTATGGGAGTTTTCATCGAGGAATACCGCATGTCCGCCCGCCGTCTGTTGTCCGTTTCCGCCCTTCTGTTCTGCGCCACCGTAACCGCCCAGACCCCGATCACGCTCGATCAAGCCATGGCCCATCCGGATTGGATCGGCACGCCGGTCGAACAGGCGTGGTGGTCGGCCGATTCCGGCAGCGTGTTCTACCGCCAGAAACTGTCCGGCAGTCCGGTGCGTGCCACCTACCGCGTGGGTCCGGATGGCACCATCCAGCGCGTTGAAAGCGCGGGCTGGGCGGAGCTCGACGAAGCCCAGCAGAGTTTCGACCGCAGCCGTCAGCGTGCGGTGTTCATCCGCCAAGGCGATGTGTTCCTGCGCCAGCTCGGCAACAACAGCCTGGTGCAGATCACCAAGAGCGCGGAGCGTGAAGCCAATCCGCAGTTCGGCAGCGACGGCAGCGTCCTGTTCCAGCGCGGCAACGACTGGTTCGCCGCGCGCAACGGCCTGATCGAACCGGTGCTGCAGCTGAAAGCCGAAAACGATCCGAAGAAAACACCGCCGACGAGCGCCGCAAGCGCGCATGAGCTGCGCCTGATCGCCACCTTGGCCCGGCAGAAAGCCGAGCGCGAGGCGCTGAACAAGGACCTCGATGACCGCCGCGCCGGTGACGGCAGCGGTGCGATGCCGGCCACCTACCTCGGCAACAAGGTCGATATTGCCGGCAGTTCGCTGTCCCCTGACGGCCGCTATGCCCTGGTCATCACCACCGAGAAAGGCGCCGATGAGGGCCAGACCGGCAAGATGCCGAAATACGTGACCGAAAGCGGCTTCGAGGAATTCGAAAACGTGCGCACGCGGGTCGGCCGCAACATGCCCTTGCCCCAGAAGCTCTGGCTGGTCGATGTGCGCACGCAACGCGTGCGCGAGCTCGATTTCTCGGCACTGCCCGGCATCGCCACCGATCCGCTGGCCGCTCTGCGCAAAGCGCAGAAGCTCGATGCACTGAAAGGCAACCGGACGGTGCGCATGGAGGCGCCGGCGGTGTGGAGTGCGGATGGTACGCAGGTCGCGCTGATGATACGTGCGGTCGATAACAAGGATCGTTGGTTGGCCGGCGTCGATTTCGCCGGCGGCAAACTCAATGTCCGCCACCGCCTGACCGATCCGGCCTGGATCAACTGGAGCTTCAACGAATTCGGCTTCCTGCCCGACAACCGCTTCTGGTATCTGTCCGAACAAAGCGGTTACAGCCATCTGTATGTTGGCGAAGGAAAATCCGCAGTCATGCTGACCTCCGGCAAATACGAAGCCAGCAGCGTGCAGTGGAATGCCGACGGCAGCCGCGCCTACTTCCTGTGCAACCGCCGCTGGCCGGGCGATTACGAAGTCTGCCGCATCAACCGCGACGGCAGCGATCTGCGCGAAGTGACCGCGCTCGATGGCGTCGAGGATTTCAGCCTGTCGCCGGACGGCAAACGTCTGGCCGTGCGTTATTCCGGCAGCTACCTGCCGGTGCAGCTGGCATTGGTGGATGCCGGAAACGGCGACACCCGGAAACTGACCGATACCCGCAGTGCCGAATTCAAGGCCCGGCAATGGATCGAGCCGGAATATGTGCAGGTGCCGTCCAAGCATGGCGCCGGAGTGATCTGGGCCAAACTGTACCGCCCGAAAAACGCCGAGGCCGGAAAAAAATACCCGATCGCGATGTTCGTGCACGGCGCGGGCTATCTGCAGAACGTGAGCGCACGTTACCCGGTGTATTTCCGCGAGCAGATGTTCCACAACCTGCTGGTGCAGCAGGGCTATGTGGTTCTCGACATGGACTACCGCGCCTCGGAAGGCTATGGCCGCGACTGGCGAACCGCCATCTACCGGCAGATGGGCCACCCGGAACTCGAGGATTACCTCGATGGCATCGATTACATGGTCGCCAATCACCAGGGTGACCGGGCCAATGTCGGCATCTACGGCGGCAGCTACGGCGGCTTCATGAGCTTCATGGCGCTGTTCCGCGCCCCGGAAGCTTTCAAGGCCGGTGCCGCCCTGCGCCCGGTCACCGATTGGACATCGTATAACCATGAATACACTTCCAACATTTTGAACAC
>JBMSNF010000083.1:0-7250 GCA_049421545.1 Arenimonas sp. | reverse complement strand
CGGGAACCGGATTATCATCGACGGCCAAGACCATCCGTCAGACCAAGCTCGCCAAAGACAGCGGCGCCGATATCGCCTTGGTAGTGACCCCGCCGTATGTGCGCCCGACGCAGGCCGGTCTTAATGCCCATTATTCGGCCGTGGCCGATGCCGCCGGAATTCCCGTGGTGCTTTACAACGTGCCCGGTAGAACCGGTTGCGATCTGCAGCCGCAGACGGTCGCACGGCTGTGCAGCCATGGCAACATCATCGGATTGAAGGAGGCCGTCGGCGATGAAGCACGCTGGCAGGAGCTGTACCCGCTGGCATCGCCTGCATTCAGCCTGCTGAGTGGCGATGACCCGACTTTCGTCCGCGCCATTGCCGGCGGCGCACAGGGCGTCATCTCCGTGGCATCCAATGTGGTGCCTGCCGTTTTCGCCCGGATTTGCCAGTTGCTGCTGGAGCGTAATGTCGCCGGCGCCCAGGTTCTGGATGCCAGCCTGCGGAACCTTTATGATTTTCTCGGTGTCGAACCGAACCCGGTGCCCGTGAAAGCGCTGATGCGCCTGATGGGTTTCGGACATGGCCTGCGTCTGCCCCTGTTGCCGCTGTCGGAGGCCCATGCCGGCGAGGCACAGAAGATGCTGGAATTATGCAAAACTATCGAACAATCCATCTGAGGCAAGGATCCCCATGAACGGTTTCGTCAAAAATGCTGCGCGTCCCGCGCTTCTGGTTCTGGTTCCGGCCTTGCTGCTCCAGGGTTGCGGCTGGCATCTGTTCAGCAAGAAATCCGAATACGAGGGCGTGGAGTTGACCAAGCCGCTGGCCGTACCGCCGGATCTGAGCAAGCCCAACGACCGCGAGGCCTTGAAAATTCCGCCCAAGAGCGCGGTCGGCATCAACGCCGTGTCCACCGAAGTCGTGCGCAGCATCAATGTGAACACCGATGTAGCAACGACCTGGAAGCGCGTTGGCACTGCCCTTGCGCAGATTGAAGGCGTTCAGGTACTGAGTGCGATCGAGGGCATTTCCAGCTATGAAGTGACCTACGGTACGGAAACCATGCTCATCTCGGTCCAGAACAACGTCGGAAAATCGCGCGTCGTTGCGCTGGGTCCGGACGGCGGCGGCAATGAAAGCGCGGCCTCGGGACAGCTTCTGGCATTACTCAAGCAAAAGCTCTGAAACAACATCAGGGTATGAAAACGGGCGCCGGAAGGCGCTCGTTTTATTTCTGCAGGAACTGCAGCTTGTCGGTCTTGCCATCCCACTCGGCGGCTTCCGGCAGCGGTTCGCTGCGTGTGGTGATGACCGGCCATTGTGCGGCCAGTTCGGCGTTCAGTGCCACGAAATGTTCCTGTCCGGCAGGCACATCGTCTTCCGGGAAAATCGCCTTGGCGGGGCATTCGGGCTCGCAAAGGGTGCAGTCGATGCACTCGACCGGATCGATGACCAGAAAATTCGGACCCTCATGGAAACAGTCAACCGGGCAGACTTCGACGCAGTCGGTGTATTTGCAGCGGATGCAGTTTTCGGTCACGACAAATGGCATAAATCACCTAATGGGAGTGAAAACCCTTAAAATGGCCCATCTGCCACAGGGTTAGCGTTCGTGAATATTTTACTGCATTTGGGAGCGCCATGAGCGACCGCCAGGGATCCGGTCATGAGACGGTCATCGCCCGTGCCGACCACGGCGTTTCGCGCAAAGACATCAGCCCGAATGCCCTGCGGGTGCTTTACAAACTCCGCGATGCCGGCTTCGAGGCCTATATCGTCGGCGGCGCCGTCCGTGATCTGCTGATCGGCGGGCATCCCAAGGACTTCGATGTCGCCACCAATGCCACCCCGGAGCAGGTGCGCGCGCAATTCCGCAATTGCCGACTGATCGGGCGGCGATTCCGCCTGGCACATATCATGTTCGGCCAGGAAATCATCGAGGTCGCGACTTTCCGCGCCTCCGGCGATGACGACACGGCGGTGGGCGACCGCCAGGTGCATGAAGAGGGACATCTGCTCCGCGATAACGTCTATGGAACGCTCGAGGAAGATGCTTTCCGCCGCGATTTCACCGCTAACGCCCTCTATTACACGGTCGAAGACTTCAGCGTCCGCGACATCGTCGGCGGCTATGCCGACGTGCAGGCGCGTGTGCTCCGCCTGATCGGCGATCCGGTCACGCGTTACCGTGAAGATCCGGTACGCATGCTGCGGGCCGTGCGTCTGGCCGCCAAACTCGATTTCAGCATCCATGCCAGTGCCGCCGAGCCGATTCCGGAATTGGCCGGCCTGCTGGCCAGTGCATCGTCGGCGCGTCTGTTCGATGAATGCCTGAAGATATTCCTGGCCGGCAGTGCCGAAAAGAGCTTCCTGCTGCTCGAGCGTTTCGGTCTTCTGGATGTGCTGTTTCCGGATACCGCCAAAGCGCTTCAGACCAACCGCACCGGCGCCCTGCGCGACATGTTGCTGGAGTCCCTGCGTCAGACCGATGCCCGCGTCAATGCCGACAAATCCGTCGCACCGGGATTTCTGTTCGCCTGTCTGTTGTGGCCGGCCTACTGCCGCGAATTGGCCATCCTGCAGAATTCCGGCGCCGAACTCAGCGTGGCGCAACAGCGTGCCGCTGACCGCGTTACCCTGCGCCAGGTCGAGCGCATCGCCATACCGCGCCGGTTTTCGCTGCCGATGCATGAAATCTGGCAGCTGCAGACCCGTTTCAATCAGCGCACCCGCAAACGCGTATTCCGTCTGCTCGCACATCCGCGTTTCCGTGCCGCTTTCGATTTTCTGGCGTTGCGGGCCACCGGCATTCCCGAGTTGGCCGAAGAGCTGCAGTTCTGGGAACAGGCGCAGACTCTGGCGCCGGAGCAGCTCGCGCAGATCATTCCGGGCCAAAGCAAGCCAGGTAATGGTGAAAGCGCGCATGTGCCGCCGAAACGCCGCCGCCGCCGCAGCAAACCGAAAACCAGCGACGGCTGAGCCCCTGTGGCCGCGCGTGTGTTCATCGGGTTGGGCGGTAATCAGGGCGATGTCGCAGCGGCATTCGGTTCTGCAACGTCCGCGATTGCAGCCCTTCCGGAAACCCGGACCATCGCCATGTCCAGTCTGTATGCCAGCCCGGCCTGGGGCGGGGTTGTGCAGGAGGATTATGTCAATGACGTACTTGAAATCGATACCGTATTGGCACCCGAGTCCTTGTTGGAGAGCCTGCTCGCCATTGAGCGTGCGCATGGCAGGGACAGGGCATCGGGGCCGCGTTGGGGTCCGCGTCCACTGGATTGCGATATCCTTCTTTACGATGATGTGAAGATGGATACCGATCAGCTGCAAGTGCCGCATCCGCGTATGGCCGAGCGTGCCTTTGTTTTGATACCCTTGGCTGAAATCGCCCCCGACCTGACCATTCCCGGTCTGGGTGCGTTGATGCCGCTTGTCCACCGAATTTCCGAACAACCCATCCGCCGCATTGCCCGAGGAACGCTGCATGTACACCAGCCCCGCTGATTCCCCCCGACGTCAAGCGCTCACGGTGCCCGATCTGTGCCGGATGAAGGCTGCCGGAGAGCGTATCGCGAGCCTGACCGCCTATGACGCCAGTTTCGCGCGGGCCATGGATGCCGCCGGCATCGATGCCGTTTTGGTCGGCGATTCGCTCGGGATGGTGGTACAGGGCGGGGCGAACACCGTGTCGGTTGCGTTGGAAGACATGGTCTATCACAGCCGTTGCGTAGCCAAAGGCCTGCGTTCGGCGCTACTGATCGCCGATATGCCGTTCCAGACCTACGCATCGCCCGAACGGGCCCTTGACGCCGCATCCCTTCTCCTTGCGGAAGGTTTGGCCAGCATGGTCAAGCTCGAAGGCGCCGGTTTCGTGCTGGACGCCATCGAACATCTGACGACGCGTGAAATTCCGGTTTGCGCGCATCTGGGCCTGACTCCGCAGTCGGTGCTGCGCATGGGTGGCTTCAAGGTGCAGGGTCGCGACGCAGCGGCGGCCCAGACCTTGCTGGCGCAGGCCAAACAGGTTGAAGCGGCCGGTGCGCAGCTACTGGTGCTCGAATGCGTGCCCTCCGCATTGGCCGCCGAAATCACCCGCAGCATCGGCATACCCACAATCGGCATCGGTGCCGGTCCGGATTGCGATGGGCAGATTCTGGTGTCCTACGATGCCTTGGGAATCAATTCCGGCCACCGGCGCCCGCGTTTCGTGAAGGATTTCCTGAAAGGCCGTGATTCGATCGAAGCGGCCTTCCAGACCTATGTATCCGAAGTCAAAAGCGGTGCATTTCCGCAAGCCGAACACGGCTACGCCTGATGCGGACCTACCGCGACCTCGGTACGCTGCGTGCGTGCATCGCCAGCTGGAAACAGGAGGGGCGCCGCATCGGCTTCGTGCCGACCATGGGCAATCTGCACGCCGGGCATTATGCCTTGGTGGAATTGGCGCACCAGCATTGCGATGCGGTCATTGCCAGCATTTTCGTGAATCCGACCCAGTTCGGACCGAACGAGGATTATGCCCGTTATCCGCGGACCGAACAGCGGGATGCCGAGGGCTTGGCCGAAGCAGGTGCTTCAGCCCTGTTTCTGCCGTCCGTTGACGTGATGTATCCCTACGGTGCCATGGGCTGCGTACAGATGCATGTTCCCGGCATCACCGACATCCTCTGCGGCGCGCATCGGCCCGGGCATTTCAACGGCGTGGCCACCGTGGTGGCACGCCTGTTCAACATGGTGCAGCCGGATTGCGCCGTGTTCGGACGCAAGGATTACCAGCAGCTGCAGGTCATCCGATACATGGCCGAAGAGCTCAGTTTCCCGATCGAGATCATTCCGGCGCCGACCCTGCGTGAAGCTTCCGGTCTGGCCATGAGTTCCCGCAACCAGTACCTTTCCGAGTCGGAACGGGAGACTGCCACAGCGATCTATCGGACGCTCGACCGCATGCGGGAGGCCTGCATCGCCGGAAAACCGACAGCGCGAATCGAGCAAGACGCCGAAGCCGCATTGCAGGCGCAGGGCTTCACCGTCGATTATGCGGAAATCCGCTCGGCCGCATTGGCCCGCGCCGACAAGGCGACGGACAATAAACGGGTGGCTTTGATCGCCGCTTTTCTCGGCCGCACCCGTCTGATCGACAATCTCGAATTCGAAATCCCCTGAACAAGGAACCATGGCATGTGGAATGAACAGGACTGGCTGGCATTGGCGGAGCACGCGCGGCGTTGCCGGCAACAATCCATCAGCGCACTGATCGCAGCTGAGCCCGATCGGCACACGGCGTTCGCGCGCAGGCTGGGCCCGTTGTACTGCAACTTCGCACGCCAGCATCTGGATGCCGGGGCTTTGGCCGACATGCAGCGTCGCCTGCAGGAATCCGGCATCCAGGCGGAGGTGCGGCAGCTGTTCGACGGCGCCCGCATCAATCGCAGTGAAGACCGTGCGGTGCTGCATACCGCCCTGCGCAGCAATCTCGGCAACAGCCCGGAGTCGCGCGCCGCATTTGCCGCCGCGCAGGAGGCTCTCGAGACCATGGGCGCTCTGGCCACTCGCCTGAAGGGGCAGGGCATCACCGATATTGTCAGCGTCGGCATCGGCGGATCCGATCTCGGACCGCGTCTGGTTCTGAATGCGCTGTCGGAATTCGGCGACGGCGGATTCCGGGTTCACTTCCTGAGTTCGGCCGACGGTATGTACCTCGACCGCTATACCGCCGCGCTCGATCCCCTGAAAACCGCGGTATTGCTGGTCAGCAAAAGCTTCGGAACCCAGGAAACCCTGATCAACGGCGCCGTGCTGAAAGCCTGGGTCGGCGATTCCGAACGCGTTTTCGCCATCACTGCCAACGGTAAGCGTGCGGCGGCTTTCGATGTGCCGGAACACAATATCCTGCCGATCTGGGATTGGGTCGGCGGTCGGTTCTCGGTCTGGTCGGCAGTGGCGTTTCCGGTCGTTGTTGGTCTGGGCATGCCGGTATTCCGTGAATTCCTGCGTGGCGCCGCCGACATGGATGCCCACTTCATGAATGCGCCGATGACCGACAATCTGGTGTACTGGCAGGCGCTGATGTCGGTCTGGAACCGCAACGGCATGGGATACGGCACGCAGGGCATCATTCCCTATGATGAGCGACTGGAGCTGCTTCCGGCGCATCTGCAGCAGGTGATCATGGAGAGTCTCGGCAAGTCGGTAACACTGGATGGCGCCGAGTGCGCGCAGGCCACCAGTCCGGTGCTGATGGGTGCCAGTGGCAATCCCAGCCAGCACAGCTTCTTCCAGTACCTTCAGCAGGGTATCGGCACGGTGCCTCTGGACATCATCGGCGTGGTCACCTCCGGCCACAGCCAGCCGACCAACCACCATTTCATTCTGGCCAATCTGTTGGCTCAGGCCGAATCGCTGGCGAATGGCCAGCCCAGCGAAGATCCGCAGCGTCGTTATCCGGGCAACCGGCCGTCCACGGTGATGCTGCTCGACGAGCTCACGCCTTATGCCCTCGGTATGCTGCTGGCTCTGTATGAGCACAGCGTGTTCGTGCAATCCCGGATCTGGGGCATCAACGCTTTTGATCAATGGGGTGTCGAGCTCGGCAAACAGATCGCCACCGGATTGATGCCTTTCGTCGAAGGCGATCAGACAGATCTTTCGGGTCTGGATCCGGTCACGCGGGAGCTGCTCGGAGTGATGCTCAGGTCCTGAGTTTCGTCTCGAGCTGTTGCAGTGCCCACTGGGCGTGTTCGCGGACCACGGGATGGTCATGGCTGCATTTATCGCGCAGCGCCGCAAGGTGCTCCGGAGTCGGTTCGGCATTACCAAGCGCGACCGCGAGATTGCGCAACCAGTTGATGTAACCGGTACGGCGGATGGCCGAGCCTTCGGTGCGTTGCAGGAACTCGTCTTCGGTCCAGGCGAACAATTCCAGAAGGCCGGCTTCATCCAGACGGTTCCGGGCGGCGAAGTCGGGCTCGGCGTGGATTTTGGCGAATTTATTCCAAGGGCAGACCAGCTGGCAGTCATCGCAGCCGAAAATGCGGTTGCCGATGGCCGTGCGGAATTCCTCGGGGATGCTGCCCTGATGCTCGATGGTCAGATAACTGATGCAGCGACGCGCATCCAGACGGTTTGGTGCAACGATGGCGCCGGTCGGACAGATGTCGATGCAGCGCGTGCAGGTTCCGCAATGCCCCTGCGGGGTCAGTGTCGTGCCGGGCAGCTCGAGGTCCGTATAGATTTCTCCGAGAAAAAACCAGGAGCCTTCGTCCTTG
>JBMSNF010000082.1:0-7259 GCA_049421545.1 Arenimonas sp. | reverse complement strand
CGATTACGACCAGCGCTTGGAACCCATCCGAAACGAGCCACGCTTCCGTGCAGCGTTCGGCCGTCTCGAAGCCTCGGTCGCGGCGCAGCGGGCAGGGCTGTCCACGGTGCGGCCTGCTGCGGACTGAATGCCGGCGGTCAGCGTTTGGTCGGTTGCCGGCAAACCCGTCATACTATGCAGGTTGCGCTTGCAAGCGCGGTTTCTGGAACACCGATGTCCGATTTCTCCCAATGGCCGCTGCGCGCGGAACTGCTCGAAGCGCTGTCCAGTCAGGGCATGAGCGTGCCGACCCCGATCCAGCAGGCGGCCCTGACCGACATTCTGGCCGGCCGTGATGTACTGGCACAGGCCAAGACCGGCAGCGGCAAGACCCTGGCATTCGCACTCGGCCTGTTGCAGGGTCTGAAAGCCCCCAGTGGCGTTCAGGCCCTGGTGCTGTGCCCGACCCGTGAATTGGCCGATCAGGTCAGCCAAGCCATCCGCAAGGTCGCCGTGCGCCTGCCCAATGTGAAAGTCTCGGCGTTCTACGGCGGCATTCCGGTGCGCGTGCACGTGGAATCCCTGGTGCACGAGCCGGCCATCGTGGTCGGCACGCCGGGCCGGATTCTGGAACTGATCGAAACCGGTGCCTTGAAGCTCGACACCATGAACACCTTGGTGCTGGACGAGGCCGACCGCATGCTCGATATGGGTTTCGAACCGGCTATCCAGGCCATTCAAAAAGCCCTGCCGGCGAAGCACCAGACGCTGCTGTTCTCGGCCACCTTTCCGGAGGCAGTGCGCGACTTGTCGAAAAGTTACCAGCGCGATCCCTTGGAAATCCTGCTCGATACCGATACCCGTTCCGAACACATCGAACAGCTATTTTTCGAAGTGCCGGGCAACCGTAAAAACGATGCGCTCCTGCAGTTGCTCGGACATCTGCAGCCGGCGCAGGCGCTGGTGTTCTGTAATACCAAAATCGATTGCCAGAACGTCGAACAGCATCTGGCCAAGGCCGGTTTCGATGTCTGTGCCCTGCATGGCGATCTCGAGCAACGCGACCGGGACGAAGCCATGGTGCGTTTCCAGAACCGCAGCGTGCGCGTGCTGGTCGCCACCGATGTCGCCGCGCGCGGGCTGGATGTCTCCGACCTGCCGCTGGTGGTCAGTTATGAATTGGCCCATCAGGCCGATGTGCATGTGCACCGGGTCGGCCGCACCGGCCGTGCCGGCAAGGATGGTCGGGCGCTGGCGCTGGTGGCGCCGGCCGAAATCGGCCGGGTCAAAGCGGTCGAGGAACAGATGGGCCTGAGCGCGTGCTGGCAGCGTCTGGACCTGTCGAGCATCAAACTGGCGCCTCTGAAGGCCGACTGGAAGACTTTGGTCATCGACGCCGGCCGCAAGGACAAACTGCGCCCTGGCGATATCCTGGGTGCCTTGACGGCCAAACAGCATATCGACGGCAAGTCAGTTGGCAAAATCGCCCTGTTCGACACTCGCGCCTATGTCGCCCTGCACAAAAACGTGGCCGACAAAGCGCTGCAATTGCTCAGACAGGATAAAATCAAGGGACGCAGCTTCCGGGTCCGGTTGCTGTCGCATTGAATCGAGGTTCCGCATGAAATACCGCTTCATTTTTCTATCGCTGGCATTGACCGCATTGCTACCGATGTCGGCCTCCGCCCAGAAAGCCGCGGCGGATCAGCGCAGCGTCGCCGAGCGTCTGCAGGCTCCGGACAATCTGCGCCTGCCTCCGGCCAATGCCGTCCGTACCGCCAGTGGTCTTCGCTATGTGATCCTGCAGCGCGGTAAGGACGGTCCTGGCCCGACCCCGGACAGCACCATCGAGATCGATTACGTCGGATGGGACTTCCAGGGCTATATGTTCGACAGCTCCCTGCCGCGCGGCGCGCCTTCACGTTTCCCGCTGAAAGGCCTGATCAAAGGCTGGCAGGAGGGCGTTCTGCTCATGCGCCCGGGGGATACCTTCCGCTTCTGGATTCCGGGCAATCTGGCCTATGACGGCGTTGCCGGCGATGAGACGCCCAAAGGCAAGCTGGTGTTCGACATCACCCTGCATTCCTTCAGCAACGGCACTTGACCGGTGTCGGTACGGGTCAACAAATTCATTTCCGATACCGGTTTCTGCTCGCGTCGCGAGGCCGATGCCCTGATCAAGGAAGGGCGGGTGACCGTCAACGGCAGCCGTCCGTCGCTGATCACGCGGGTGGAAGAGGGGGACAGCGTTTTGGTCGATGGGCAGACGCTACGGATACGCAAAGCCAAGCCGGGAACCCGCAAACACGTCTATATCGCGCTGAACAAACCGGTCGGCATCACCTGCACGACCGATCAGAGCGTGAAAGGCAACATCGTCGATTTCGTCGACCATGAGCAGCGCATCTTTCCGATCGGCCGCCTCGACAAGGATTCCGAAGGCCTGATCCTGTTGACCAGCAACGGCGACATCGTCAATGAGCTGCTGCGCGCAGAAAACCGCAAGGAAAAGGAATATCTGGTCGCGGTCAACAAAGCGGTGACCGAGGAATTCCTGCGCGGCATGGCCAAAGGCGTGCGCATCCACCGCGACATGACCTTGCCCTGCAAGACCCGGAAGATCGCACCCTACGGCTTCGCCATTACCCTGACCCAGGGCCTGAACCGGCAGATCCGTCTGATGGCGGCGGCGTTCGGCTACCGCGTCACCCAGCTGCGGCGTGTCCGCATCATCAACGTCAAACTCGGTGCCTTGAAAGTAGGACAGTGGCGCAATCTGACCGATGCCGAGCTGAAAGGCCTCTTGCCGGAGCGCAGCGACTGGTGATCCGCGGCGCGGATTTTACAGTTTGCGCGGATCGCGGAAATCTTCGATCTGGCGCGGATTGGGCACGATGTCGAAACTCATGCGGAATTCCCCCGGAATGGCCTGGTCATTCAGCGTTTGCGGCGCGAATTTCCATTTGGTGATGGAATCCTTGGCAAATCGACGGGCATCTTCCGGCAGACTGCCATTGTCCGTGCTCATGATGGGGTTCAGGCATTGTCCCGTGATGTCGATTTCGCAGCGGATGTCGATGCGGCCCTGCCAGCTGTCTTCCCGGTTCAGTGATTTCGGGTAGGCGGCGTACACCTCACGGATCGGCAAGGGCGCCAGCAGGGTTTCCTGCAGACTGACGGTGCCGCCGGACGCGGAGGGCGTGACCAGATAGCTCAAGCGCACGCCGCTGCGCAAAGCCGCCGGCTTGCCGTCCTGTTGCGGCGGTGCGATGCGCATCGCGGCGATTTTCGCCTTGACCGCTTCGGCAAACTTGGCGGGATACTCATTTTCCTTGACCAAGGTGGATTGCGCCACGCCGCCGTCCGTGCCGAAGCTCACATCGCTCCAGAGGGTGATCGTGTAAGGCCTATCCGCCGTGCTGCCAAGCACCGGCCATGCGAGAAGCAGAAAAAAAGCAAGAACAGGTCGAGTGGTCATAGTGCATTGCATTCGGTAGCCAAGCATCATGATAGCGCAAACAGCATGCCCGCTAACCGCCACCCAGCCAGCTGAGCGTCAATGCCGCGATGCAGGCGAACACCAGCACGATGCTGATCCATCCGGCAATGACCGTACTCCGGTCCGATTGCGCCTCGCCCATCAGAACTTTATCGGAGGCCAGCAATTGCAGGGCGATGACGTGCAGCGGCAGCAGTACCGCATTGACCACCTGGCTGCTGTAAATCATCGGAATCAGCGGCAGGCCGGAAATGGCGACCACGCTCGCCGCCGCCACCGAAAGACCGATGAAGGCCGCATAGAACAACTGGAAATGCCGCGAATCGAGATCCAGCGAGGCCGGCGCACCGATGCCCTCGGCGATGGTGTAGGCGGTTGCCAGCGGCACGATGGCCGCCGCCAGCAGCGAGGCCCCGAGAAGCCCGGCGCCGAATAGAATGGTGGCGAAGCGTCCCGCAAGCGGTTGCAAGGCAAGGGCCGCATCACCGGCATCCGTAATCCGGATGCCCGATCGGTAAAGCGTCGCCGCACAGGCGATGGCAATCGCCATGCCGATCACGCCGGTCAAGACCGAGCCGATCACCACATCCACTTTCTCCCAGCGCAGATTGGCGACGGTGATTTTCTTGTCGACCGCGTACGATTGGATGAAAGCCAGTCCCCAGGGCGCGAGCGTGGTGCCGAGGGCGGCGGCGATCGCGATCCAGCCTGCCGTTGATTCCGGAAAGTTCGGTACGAGTGCGTTTGTCCAGACCGCCTGCCAGTCCGGCGCAGCCAGAATGGCGGCAACGATGTAAAGCGCCAGTGTCGAGGAAATGATCAACAGGATGCGCTCGACGCGGTAGAACGAGCCGAATACCACCATGGCCGAAATCAGCACGCAGGCGATCGGCGCACTCATCCAGGCCGGTATACCGACCAGTCCGCAGGCTGCGGCAATGCCGGCGTATTCGGCGCAGATGGTTCCGAAATTGGCGAACAACAAACCGACGGCCGCCACATAGCCCCAATTCCGGCCCCAATGCGCCCGGATGATGCCGGCAAAGCCCTTGCCGGTGGCTGCACCGATACGCACGGCCATCAAATGGAATTGGATCAACAGCAGGGTCGAGGCCGGTATGATCCAGAGCAACCGGTAGCCGAAGTCGGCACCGAGAATGGAATAGGTGGTGATGCCGGCGGGATCGTCATCGGAAAGGCCGGCCAGCAGACCGGGTCCGAGGACCGCCATGAATGCCGCAACCGCACCGATGCCGGCGCCCCGGATCCGCGAGAACTGCGCCATGATGCCGCGCTTGTGATGCGCGGTGGCATGGATCGGCGTCCCCTGGCGATGCCGAAGGATGCCGTTCGGCGATTTACGCGGATGCTTTCCGTGATGATTCATGGGGGTGCCTGCGTGTGCGCCTGCCCCCAATATAAGCGATTCCTTATCCGGCGGCGAATTCCAGCGCGCCCAAGGCCGCGCAACGGCCGCTGGCCATGCTTGCGGTCAACAGGTAGCCGCCGGTCGGTGCTTCCCAGTCCAGCATTTCACCGGCGAAGAACAGGCCGGGATGTTTCCGCCACATCAAATGTTCATCCAGCTGCGCCAATGCCACGCCGCCGGCCGTGCTGATCGCCTCGGCAATCGGTCGCGGCGCGGTGACTCGCAAGGGCAGGGCTTTCAGCAGTTCCGCCAGATGCTGTGGCTCCGCAAGCCGGTTCTTATCGGCCAACTCATAAAGCAGGGCGGTTTTCACTCCGGAAATCCGGAAATGACGGCGCAGGAAATCACTGAGACTGCGTCCATTTCGTGGCTTGGCCGCCGCCGCGGCAATGCGGGACCAATTATGATCCGGCAAAAGATCCAGCAGCAGCGTGCACTGCCCATCGCGGGCGATGCTTTCGCGGATATCGGCGCTGAGGGCATAGATCAAACTGCCCTCGATGCCGTATTCGCTGATCACGCACTCGCCCTGCAATGCGGGGGCATCAACGGCGGCAAGCCGGATCCGCAGGGGTTTCAATGGTTCACCGGAAAACTTCTGTTTGAAGAAATCCGACCACCCGGTTTCAAAGCCGCAATTAGCGGGTTCCAGTGGCGTGATCGCCAATCCGTCCGGCATCAGGCCGTGCTGCCAACTGCCGTCCGAACCGAGCTGCGGCCAGCTGGCGCCGCCGAGTGCCAGAATGAATGTATCAGCTGAAACACGCACATCGCCATCCGGGGATTCGAGGCGCAAAAGGCGTTCGCCCTCGAAGGCGATGGCCCGGTGATTGACATGGAAGTGCACGCCCAGGGCCCGAAGATGTTTCAACCAAGCTCGCAGGAGGGGAGCCGCCTTCATATCGGTCGGGAATACGCGTCCCGAGCTGCCGACGAACGTGGCGATGCCGAGTCGTTCCGCCCATTGGCGCATGGCCGCGTTATCAAACGATTCCAGCCATGCCGCGACCTCAGCGCTCTGGCTTCGGAAACGCCGCTTGAAATCCGGCATCGGTTCGGCGTGGGTCAGATTCAGGCCGCCGCGGCCGGCGATCAGGAATTTCCGCCCGACCGAGGCTTTGCGTTCATACAGATGGACTTCCGCGCCACTTTCTGCGGCGGTCTGCGCCGCCATCAGGCCGGCCGGCCCGCCGCCGATGACGGCAATTTTTTTCGGGGCGGCGGCGGTGTGCATGCGGAATCCGGCGATAATGTGGCTTCAGTTTAGAGGAATTGCCGTCACCATGCCTTATTGTCCCATCCTTGCAACTCTGGCCTATGTGCTGTCGCCTGACGGGCGACAGGTGTTGTTGATCCATCGCAATGCCCGTGACACTGATGAGCATCTGGGCAAATACAACGGTCTCGGCGGTAAAGTCGAGGACGATGAGGATGTGGTGGCCAGTGTGCGCCGTGAAGTCATGGAAGAGGCCGGGATCGTGTGCGAGGACATCTGTCTGCGTGGCACCATCTCCTGGCCTTTTTTCGGTAAAAACGGCGAGCACTGGTATGGACTGATTTTTCTGGTCAGAGGATTCACCGGCACGCCGCTGACCCGGAATCCTGAAGGCGATCTGTGTTGGGTCGATGTCGACAAAATCATGGATCTGCCGATGTGGGATGGCGATCGTCAGTTCCTGCCTTTGGTGTTCGATGATGATCCGCGCCAATTCCATGGGGTCATGCCCTATGAAAACGGCAAAATGAAGTCATGGTCTTATTCAAGAATATAAGTTATCAACATGATATTCATGATTAATTAGGGGTTTCTGTTGTAATGCCCGTAAATTAGAGTAGTTGCTTAACTATTCTTTAACCTATAATCAAAGCCTTACACGACATATGTCACGCCGGGGCAGGGGCCACGGCAAACCGGTTTTTGACCGTCAAAGCAACCCAATCCCATTCCAAAGAGGTTCTATGTCTACTTCCAACTATCGCAAGCAGGCGCTGGCTCTGGCCATCAGTGCCGCCGTGTTCGCCCCGCTGACCGTCGCGCAGGACGCCGCCGTACTCGACAAGGTCCAGGTCACCGCCGATCGCCGTGTCGAAAACATCCAGGACGTGCCGGTCTCGGTCAGCACCGTCAGTGGCGAAAATCTTGACGCGCTGGCTTCCGGTGGCGCCGACGTGCGCTTCCTGTCCGGCCGCACTCCGGGTCTGAATATCGAATCCTCCTTCGGCCGCGCGTTTCCGCGCTTCTACATCCGCGGCTACGGCAATACCGATTTCCGTTTGAACACTTCCCAGCCGGTATCGCTGGTGTATGACGATGTCGTCCAGGAAAACCCGATCCTCAAAGGCTTCCCGCTG
>JBMSNF010000081.1:0-7279 GCA_049421545.1 Arenimonas sp. | reverse complement strand
TGAACTGAAGTATCCCACAAATGCACCGTTCGTCAATGATAATCAGCGAAGGCAATACTGCGGACTAAGCGGGTTCAATGTAGCGGATCAGGCACTGGATATCACGCTTGTCCCGGTAATCGTTGGTTTGCAATTCATAAACCGCCCGGATTCGCTGCGGCGGAACCTCGTCTGCATAACCGTTGAAATGGATGGCCTGAATGATTGCAGTGGTACCCTGTATACGGAGCTGTAGTTTCAGATGTTTGTCTTTCAAGATCTGCCAGCCGATGACATCAAACACATTATCAAATGTCGGAACTGGAAAGCCCTGTCCCCACGGTCCGGCATGCATCAGCATTTCGGCCGTGGCACGGCTCAGCTGCCCGGGCTGCAGTGGGCCATCGGTCAGGATGATTTCCTGCAGTAGATCCGGATCAAGCGTCTCCGAAGCCACCGTCTGGAACGCCCGGGTAAAGTCGCCGAGGTTCTCGCCGGCCAACGTCAGCCCTGCCGCCATGGCATGCCCCCCAAATCGGGAAATCAGTCCCGGATGGCGGGCATCAACCAAAGCCAGTGCATCCCGCATATGGAATCCGGGAATCGACCGGCAGGAACCCCGCAATTCCGCACTGCCCGGTTCGCTGGGCGCAAAAACAAGTACCGGGCGATGCAGACGGTCCTTCATGCGGGACGCCAGCAGGCCGATGATGCCCGGATGCCAGTCCGATTGATGAAGAATTAGACAATTCGAATTCGGCAGCGGTTCAAGATTGACGGCGCCAATCACTCTTTCCGCGTCATCCAACATTTCCTGCTGCAGATGTTGCCGCTCGAGATTGATGGCATGCAGACTCTGCGCCATGTCCATGGCCTGTGCGGGCTCGTTGGTCAGCAGGCATTCTATGCCGAGCGCCATATCCTCCAAACGGCCTGCAGCATTGATTTTCGGACCGATCCGGAACCCGACCGCCAAGGCGTCGATTTTGCCCGGTTCCAGCCCACCCACCGATGCCAGTGCGGCGACTCCGGGCTGGCAGCGACCGGTATTGATGCGCGACAACCCGGCACGGACGAGTCGCCGGTTGTTCGCGTCCAGTCTGACCATGTCAGCGATGGTGCCGATGGCCACCAGATCCAGCAGACTGGACAGATCTGCCCGCCCGCCCCCTTGATGACGCATCTCCCTGCGCACGGCCAGAAGCAGATAGAAAATGACGCCCACGCCGGCCAGAGACTTGCTGGCAAAGGCACAGCCCGGCTGGTTCGGATTCAGGATGGCGGCTGCCGGAGGCAGGACGTCGCCGGGAAGATGGTGATCAGTGACCAATACGCGGTATCCGCGGGCATTGGCCGCCGCCACTCCGGCATTGCACGCGATGCCGCTGTCTACGGTGATGATTAGGTCCGGCTTCAATTCGGCGAGATCTTCGACAAGGCCGGGGGTCAGCCCGTAGCCATGACGGACACGGTGCGGCACTTTGAAAAAGACATTTTGCGCTCCAAGCATCCGAAGGCCGCGGACGGCGACAGCGGTTCCGGTAGCACCATCGCAGTCGAAATCACCCACGATGACGATACGCAGCTGCCTGCTGATGGCATCGAGCACCAGCGCGACGGCATCATCCAAACCACCCATTGAATCCGGTGGAAGCAGATGCTGCAGGCTCAGATCGGCCTGTGTCGGATGGCTGATGCCCCGCGCAGCGTGAATCCTGGCCATGAGCGGTGAATCAGGCGATTGACTCCCGTCAGCGGGGAATTGGCGTCGTTGAATGATTCTGCTTGGCATCATTCAGCCATGATAAACCGGTAGTGCACGCACAACAATGCAAGGGTTGAGGATGTAATGTCATTCTCCGTAGGAATACGACTCGAAGGCGGCCTTGACGCGAAATTCAGGTCTCCCGTGTAATCTAAGGGCACTTAACGAAGGGAATCAACCATGTCCGGTAAATTCAGCATATTGGCATTGCTCATGCTTTTGAACGCCTGCGCGAGCATTCCCCGGAGCAACGGAGGACAGCTGGTTACCGACAAGCCCCTCGAAACCGTAACCGATGAGCAGGGACGTAGCGTATCGCGTTATGTGGATGCCGACCTTCTGTCCGACATCAAGAGCTATGTCCTGCCGGAAATCAACCTCACCCTGCCTGAAGAGAACCCCGACATCACCAAGGAGCAACTCGCGCTCATCAGCAATGCACTCAACCGCTCGATGTGCACGCGGCTCGGCCAATATCTTAGGGCGGATACGACTGCGTCAGGTGACGCGATGCGCGTGGAAGTCTCCCTGACCGGCATTATTCCGACATCCAAATCCATCGCCGGAATTTCGGCTGCAGTCGACGCCTTCGTCCCCGGTCCCTTCCGCATTCCGGTCGGAATGGGCGCAATCGCCCTGGACGCCCGGGCCAGCAATGATGACGGCACACTGGCGTTCATGCGCTGGGCCAAAGGCGCCAACCCCGTATTCAACAGCGCCAAGGTTTCTTCAATCGGCGATGCATACGCTTTGGTTGAAACGTTCACCCGTGAATTCGGTCAGCTTCTGATTCAGGGCGCGGGTGGTGAGGAAAAAAGAAAGAAGCTTGCGGACATGGATATCCAATCCAACGAACGGCTTTGCGAGTCCCGCTACGGCAAAGTGGATGCGGTCGGCAAAGGCGCCTCATTCCTGATTCCACTCTCGCCCGAATTCATCGACAAGGGCAAGCCCGATCAATCACAGGATTCAGATGAAGGCGATTGACCGGCGTTTCCAGAAATGCCAGCGCCATTCCGGACGCCAATGCCAAACCGATCCATCAGCGAAATCGAAAACGGTGTTCATGTGCATATCGAAGTTCGCTTCGATTTCCGGCCAGAGCCGGGAGTGCCTCAGATCGACCAATGAAAAATCTTCACTGCCCTGCTCCGCATGGGTCTGGCAAGAGAGGGCCTTGACGATGCCATCCTCGGAATTCACTGTTTTGAAAGCATGCCCGACGGATGCCGGCATTATGCCCCCGCCCCAGAACCACATGCCATTGACGGGTAATTGATTGTTGCGTTGGCGGATGACGTTCAACGGATGGTTATGCAGAACAATCTGGCATTCATTGAACAATGCCACCCACCGGCGGTCCGATGGCAAATGACCGGTGATGTCGCTCCCCAGCATGTCCATCACCGGCGTCCCTGAAGGTAGTGGTTTGCCCTCACGGATGTGCAGGTAACAAAATCCCTGACTGCCGATGTGAAAATCGATTCCCTGTTCGGAAAAGACCGGCTTAAGCGTCTCGGCTATTGCCAACAGCTCGGATTCTTTGAGATCGAAGCCATCACAGGCCATGACGCGGGCGCCGCGCATCTCCACCTGCAGGTAAACGGGATCTGCGCGCAGCCAGTAAGCCGCACCGGCGTCGCCCCGCTCGTTCTGCCGGCACAGGGCCGCCACGGGCCAATCGGTCTCAGGCCGGCAATGAAAATGACGTTTCAATTGGGCGGTTTCACCGGGCACATACTCCTCGGTGCTGAAACGCCTGCCGAACCGGACGAATTGTGCCGAAGGCAATTGGCCGGCGAAACGACGCTTTTCCGGCAACAGAAGAATGCGTGTGCCGGTTCCGGTCATGATCAGTCGATGTAGCGGACTGCAGTGATTTCGTATTCGCGGTTGCCGCCCGGCGCCAGGATGGTGATGGCATCACCCTCATGTTTTCCGATCAGCGCGCGTGCAATCGGGGAGGAAATCGAAATGCGCTGCTGTTTCAGGTCGGCTTCCAGATCGCCGACGATCATGTAGATCATGGTGGCGTCGCTTTCGACATCGACCAGCTCGACCGTGGCGCCGAATACCACCTTCGAACCGGCCTTGAGTTTCCCGACCTCGATGATCTGGCAGTGCGACAGCGTGTACTCCAGCTCCTGGATCCGGCCCTCGATGAAGCTCTGCTGTTCGCGGGCTGCATGGTACTCGGCGTTTTCCTTGAGGTCCCCGTGTGCCCGCGCCTCGGCGATGGCCTCGATGACCTGCGGCCGTTTGACCGATTTCAGATTTTCAAGCTCGGCGCGCAGCCGGATGGCGCCGGCATGGGTCAAGGGAACAATGGTACTCATCCGTTCAGTTCCCCGTGCAATTCCTGCAGTGACCAGACCCGAGGATTATCCCGGGTATCCATCGACTGGATCAGCGCCTTGGCGCCGGGGATGGTGGTCGAATAGACGAGACGATGCTGCAGGGCTTCGCGCCGGATCGAGAACGAGTCGGCAATGGCCTGCTTGCCTTCGGTGGTATTGACGATGTAGTTGATTTCGCCGTTCTTGATCAGATCGACGATATGCGGGCGACCCTCGGCCACCTTGTTGATGGCATCGCAGGGAAGTCCCTGGCCGCGCAGATAGGCGGCGGTGCCGTGGGTGGCGACCAGAGTGAATCCTTTCTTGAGAAGGGATTGCGCGATTTCCACCAAGCGGGGCTTGTCGACCTCGCGTACCGAGACGAAGGCCTTGCCGACCTGCGGAACCCGGATCCCGGCGGCTTCTTCGGCACGTCCGAAGGCCTCGCTGAAGGTCCGGCCGACGCCCATGACTTCGCCGGTCGAACGCATTTCCGGCCCGAGAATCGGATCGACGTTCTGGAACTTGGCGAAGGGGAAAATCGCTTCCTTGATCGAGTAATACGGCGGAATGACTTCACGCACGGCATTCTGGGATGCCAGACTGCGACCGGCCATGCATCGGGCGGCGATCTTGGCAAGTGGCACACCGATGGCTTTCGATACGAAGGGGACCGTGCGCGAGGCGCGCGGATTCACTTCCAGCACGAAGATGGTATCGCCCTGGATGGCGAACTGGGTGTTCATCAGCCCGACGACCTTGAGCGCCTTGGCCATGCGGCTGACCTGTTCACGCAGACGGTCCTGGACGGCGTTGCTGAGGGTGTAAGGCGGCAGCGAGCAGGAAGAATCCCCGGAATGCACGCCGGCTTCCTCGATGTGTTCCATGATGCCGCCGATCAGGACATTGCCCTCCATGTCGGCGATGATATCGACGTCGACTTCAACGGCATGATCGAGGAATCGATCAAGCAGCACCGGCGAATCATTGGAAACCTGGACCGCTTCGCGGATATAACGCGACAGGTCCTCATCCGAATACACCACTTCCATGGCGCGGCCACCCAGCACGTAACTCGGACGCACCACCAGCGGATAGCCGATTTCATTGGCCATGGCGATGGCCTGTTCGGCGTTGCGGGCCGTGCGGTTCGGGGGTTGCAGCAAGCCGAGCTCTTCGACCAGACTCTGGAAGCGCTCGCGGTCCTCGGCCCAGTCGATCGAATCCGGGGAGGTGCCGATGATCGGTGCGCCGGCGGCTTCGAGCGCACGCGCGAGCTTCAGCGGGGTTTGCCCGCCGTACTGAACGATCACGCCGACCGGTTTTTCCAATTCGACGATTTCCATCACGTCTTCGAAGGTCAGCGGCTCGAAGTACAGGCGATCGGAGGTGTCGAAATCGGTGGAAACCGTTTCCGGATTGCAGTTGATCATGATGGTTTCAAAACCGTCCTCGCGCAGCGCCAGCGAGGCATGCACGCAGCAGTAATCGAATTCGATGCCCTGCCCAATCCGGTTCGGCCCACCGCCGAGGACGATGATTTTTCTGCGGTCGGTCGGGGCCGCTTCGCATTCGTCTTCATAGGTGGAATAGAGATAGGCGGTGTCGGTGGCGAATTCGGCGGCGCAGGAATCCACGCGCTTGTAGGTCGGACGCACCTTCAGGGCATGGCGCAATGCACGTACGGCCGCCTCATCGGTGCCGGTCAACTGCGCGATGCGGGCATCGGAAAAGCCCTTGCGCTTGAGATGGCGCATGCGGCCGGCATCCAGTGCCGGCAGACCGCCGTCGGCAATCTCAGACTCGATGGCGACGATCTCTTCAATTTGGTCAAGAAACCAGGGATCGATGAAGCTGAGATTGAACACCTCGTCCACGCTCAGGCCGGCGCGGAAGGCTTCGGCGACCTGGAACAGGCGTTCCGGACCCGGCTCTTTCAGCTCGCGCTTGATGCGCAGCAAGCCCTCTTCACCCTGGGCGGCGGCGCCGGTCGGATCGAATCCGACTTTACCGATTTCCAGACCGCGCAAGGCCTTCTGCACGGATTCCTGGAACGTCCGGCCCATGGCCATGACTTCACCGACCGATTTCATCTGGGTGGTCAGCCGGTCATTGGCGGCGGGAAACTTCTCGAAAGCGAAGCGCGGGATTTTGGTGACGACGTAGTCGATGGTCGGTTCGAACGACGCCGGGGTGGCGCCGCCGGTGATTTCGTTGCGGAGCTCGTCGAGCGTGTAACCGACCGCCAGCTTGGCGGCGATCTTGGCGATCGGAAAGCCGGTGGCTTTCGAGGCCAGCGCCGACGAGCGCGATACGCGTGGATTCATTTCGATGACGACGACACGGCCGTTTTCGGCGTTGATGCCGAACTGGACGTTGGAGCCACCGGTATCGACGCCGATCTTGCGCAGCACGGCGATGGAGGCGTCGCGCAGGCGCTGGTATTCCTTGTCGGTCAGGGTCTGGGCCGGAGCCACGGTGATCGAGTCGCCGGTGTGCACGCCCATCGGGTCGAGGTTCTCGATCGAGCAGACGATGATGCAGTTGTCGGCGGTATCGCGGACCACCTCCATTTCGTATTCCTTCCAGCCGAGCACGGATTCTTCGATCAGCACTTCGGTGGTCGGCGACAGATCGAGGCCGCGCTTGGTGATTTCCACGAACTCTTCGCGGTTGTAGGCGATGCCGCCGCCGCTGCCGCCCAGCGTGAAGCTCGGCCGGATGATGGTCGGGTAACCGACGCGGGTCTGGATATCGAGCGCCTGCTCGAGGCTGCGGGCGATTTCGGCTTTCGGGCAATCCAGCCCGATATCGGCCATGGCCACGCGGAACAGTTCGCGGTCTTCGGCCATGCGGATGGCTTCGCGCGAAGCGCCGATTAGCTGCACGCCGTACTTGTCGAGCGTTCCTTCGTCAGCCAGGGTCAATGCGCAGTTCAGAGCGGTCTGGCCACCCATGGTCGGCAACAGCGCATCCGGTTTTTCCTTGGCGATGATGCGTTCGACCGTGGCCGGATTGATTGGTTCGATGTAGACGGCATCAGCCATGTCCGGGTCGGTCATGATGGTGGCCGGATTCGAATTCACCAGTACGACGCGGTAACCTTCTTCACGAAGGGCCTTGCAGGCCTGGGCGCCGGAGTAATCGAATTCGCAGGCCTGGCCGATGACGATCGGGCCGGCGCCGATGATGAGGATGC
>JBMSNF010000080.1:0-7358 GCA_049421545.1 Arenimonas sp. | reverse complement strand
TGGTGCCGCCGCAGCTGATGATGACCGAGGATGCCAAATTCAAGGTCTATTGGCCAATCAAGTAAGATTTATGAAAAGCGGGCTCAGGCCCGCTTTTTCTTTGGGCGAAAGTTGTCAGTATCCTCCGATGTTCTATACTCTTGAGGAAACCGATCGGATAGGGCGGAATGATCCAGGCAGAAGGTATCAGCAAGCGTTTCGGTGCGATCGCCGCCGTTGAAGATCTTGGTTTCCAGGTCGAGAGCGGTGAAATCGTGGCTCTGCTTGGCCCCAACGGGGCGGGCAAGACCACGTGCATGCGCATGTTGTCCGGATTCCTCAGGCCGGATCGCGGCAGCATCCGTCTCGCAGGCTTCGACCCCTCCGAAAACCCGCTGGCCCTGCGCCGAAGTCTGGGTTATCTGCCCGAGCATGCACCGGTCTACCGGGAGTCCAGCGTCCTTGCCTATCTCCGCTTCATCGCATCCGCACGCGGCCTCGGCCGGCAGGCCCATGCCGCCGTGGACGAGATCTGCGAACGGCTCACGCTCAACCCGATCGCCCACCAGACCGTATCGACGCTGTCCAAAGGCTCGATGCGCCGCGTTGCCCTGGCGGCGGCGATCATGCACCGGCCGCCGGTCTTGCTGCTCGATGAGCCAACCGATGGTCTGGATCCGATCCAGAAGCAGCAGGTACGGCACCTGATCCAGGATCTGGGAAAGAACAGCGCCATCCTCATGAGCACCCATCAGATCGACGAGGTGTTGGCGCTTTGCCCGCGCACGCTGATCATGGGTGCGGGCAGGAAAATGCTCGACAAAAGCACCGAAGAACTCCTGCATCAGTCGAAGTACCATAATGCGGTTTCGTTCGTCGCCCCGGAAAGCATCGCCGCCCGTGCCGCCCTGGAAGGACTGTCCGGCGTCAGCGGGTTCGAACAGAACGCCGCCGACGGACGCCTTTATGTCTTCGTGCAGGGCAGCAAACCGCAGAACCAGATCATCGCCGAACGCCTGGCGCAGAAGAACGTGCCGTATCTCGATTTGCGCCTCGAGGTCGGACGTCTTGACGAAGTCTTTGCCAAAACCGTTGCCGAGGCCAGAGCATGAGTCCGTTTCTGGCATTGCTGAGGCGTGAACTTGCGGCCTACTTCCGCACGCCATTGGCACTGGTGTACACCGTCATTTTCCTCATGCTCTCGAACAGCTTCGTGTTCTATCTCGGCGATCTCTATGAAACCGGACAGGCCAGCATGCAGGCTTATTTCCGGCTGTTGCCCTGGGTCTGTCTGCTGTTGGTGCCGGCCCTGTCGATGCGCACCTGGTCCGAGGAATTCCGTTCGGGAACCATCGAGTTGTTGGATGCGCTGCCGTTGCCGCCCTGGCAGCAGGTTCTGGCGAAGTTCGGAGCGCTCTGGGGCGTGGCGATCGCCGCACTTCTGCTGTCCTTTCCGCTTTGGCTGAGTCTGGCCTGGCTTGGCGATCCCGACCACGGAACCATCATGCTCGGCTACGTCGGCACCTGCCTGATGCTTGCGGCCATGCTTTCCATAGGTCTATGCGTCTCTTCGTTCAGTGAAAACCAGCTCGTGGTCTATCTGGTTACGGCGGTGATTCTTCTGCTTTACCTGCTCGCGGGATATCCTTTGGCGCTGAATCCGGTACGTGAAGTCTTTCCGCAGCATGTCGTCGATCTGATCGGGTCCATGAGTTTCCTGACCCATCTCAATGCCATCACGCGCGGCGTACTCGATCTGCGCGACGTGCTCTTCTTTGCGTTGACCGCGATGTTCTGGCTCACGCTCAACCTGCTGGTGCTGCGTGCAAGGAAGGGGGGCGCATGAATCTGCCGGCTCCCGCCCGTCTGCCGCTCTCCATTCTGGTGCTGTCCTGCATCTATTTCGCGCTATGCCAGGTGGTGCTGGTGCTGATGCCGCCGGTACGTCTCGACCTGACGGAGAAACGTCTGTTCACCCTGTCAGAGGGCAGCATTCACATCCTGCGTGATATCCGGTCTCCGGTCACCTTGACGCTCTATTACTCCGAAAAAGAGGCGCGTCCGTATCCGCAATTCCGCCAATACGCGGCCCGCGTTGTCGAAAAGGTCGAGGAATATGCGGCCCAGTCCGACGGCAAGATCACGTTCCGCATGCTTGATCCGGAACCGTATTCGGTCATGGAGGATGCCGCCATTGCCGATGGCATTTCGGCGATTCCGCTCGAGGATGGATCGGGCCCCTTGTATTTCGGTCTGACGGCGCTTGCGGACGGACGAAAGAACACCATCGGCTTCGTCAAACCCGAAGCCGAAGAACATCTGGAGTATGAGCTTTCCAAACTCATCCGCTCGGTGCAGCGGATTGAAAAACCGAAAGTGGCTCTGGTCACCGAATTGCCGGTGACCGGCAACGCCAACCCCGCTTTCGGACCGGTCACGCCGGCTTGGGTGGCTTTCCGGCAGCTTTCGGAACGCTATGACCTGATCACTCTCTCGCCGAGGGCCCTTAAAATCCCCGAGGATGTCGATGTGCTGTGGGTCATGCATCCGCGCGGCTGGCCCGCCGACAGTTACATGCAGATCCAGGACTTCATCAACGCGGGGCGGCATGCCGTGATTCTGCTCGATCCGAATGCCGAATCGGTCCCTGTTTTCGGCAACACGGGTGACTTGTCCCTTGGCTCGGATGCCTCCGCGCTTTTCCAGCCCTGGGGAATCGCCTTCGATCCGGGGCAGGTCGTGCTCGACAGCAAGTATGCCTGGCTGATGCAGCTCAATGAAAACCAGTTTCCCAAACGCAATCCCGGCCTGATCAGCCTTCCCGGCGCGGCGATGAACCAAAGCGACGTGGTGACCACCGATCTGGACCGGATCGTGCTTTCCAGCACCGGCGCCCTTACCCTGCGCGACAACAGCATTCTGCAGATTGAGCCCCTTCTCCAGAGTTCCGATGCCTCGCGGCTGTTGGATGCAGTCGCCTACCGGAGTGCCGCCGATGATCCTGAAAAACTGTTGAATAAATTCGTGTCCAGCCAAGAACCTTTCGTTCTGGCGGCGCGCTTTACGGACAGGGCTGCTGAAGAGAAGGCCGGCGGGGGCCGCATCAACTTCATCGTCATCAGCGATACCGATTTCCTGAGTGACCGGTTGTGGGTTCTCGAAAGCAACCTGTTCGGCGAACCCGTCTATAGTGCGCAGGCCAGTAACGGTGATTTTTTCTTCAACGTCATCGACCAGCTCTCCGGATCCGATGATCTCATCTCGATCCGGAGCCGCGGCATGGTCGCCAGGCCTTTCGAAAAGGTCGACCAGCTCCGACGCACGGCCGAACAGCGTTACCGTGACAGCCAAGTCGGCCTGTTGGCCGAATTGGAAAAAGTTCAGGGGGATATCAATGCCCTGCAATCCCAAGGCAAAGCCGGAGCGATTGCCGTGGATCCGCGCCGTGCGGCGCTCGATGCCAAGAAAATCGATCTCCGCAAGCAGCTTCGCCGCATCCAACGCGAACTGAACGAGGATGTTGAAACACTCGGCCAGCGTATAAAGCTGCTCAATATTTTCGGGTTGCCTTTAATCCTTCTGTTCATCGCCGGCGTCATCGCAGTCCGCAGAAGGATGTTCAAGGATTACGCCCGGGTCGGCGGACATGCCTCGGCATAAACGCGGATTCGACGCGGCGATCGCACGGCGCGCATTGGTCAAGGCTGATCCTGCGTTCAGGCCCTGGGTCAGTAAACTCGGTCTTCTTGATTACTCATCAGGTTGGGTCAAGCCCTTCGATGTCGCCGATGCACTTGCCCGCGCGATACTTTACCAACAGCTCAGCGGCAAGGCGGCGGCCACCATCGTCGGACGGGTCGAGCAGGCCATGTCCGAGCCGCGATTCCATCACCAGACTCTGGCGCAGCTCAGCGATGCACAGCTGCGCGCATGCGGCGTTTCGGGAAACAAAACCCTGGCGCTGCGCGATTTGGCACGCCGTGACAAGGCGGGTGAAATTCCCGATGCGCGCAGCCTCCAGTATCTCGACAACGAGGCCATCATCGCGGCTCTGGTGCCGACCCGCGGCATCGGACGCTGGACGGTCGAGATGATGCTGATGTTCCGGCTCGGCCGGCCCGATGTGCTGCCTGTCGATGATCTGGGGGTGCGGCAGGGCGCCATGCTGTTGGATGGATTATCGGCGATGCCGACGCCCAAGGCGCTTGCGCAGCGGGGAGAGGTTTGGGCGCCGTTCCGGACCTTGGCCAGTTTTTATCTCTGGCGGATCGCCGACTTCCGCAAGGAAGCGGTCAAACGCTCTCAGGACTGATTGCCGCCGATCCAGAACCAATGCCAGGGTTCATAGCTGATGCCATGCGCATTGCCGCGCGGGTAGCTCATCCGGAACCCGTAGGCGGCCGCATGCCGCTGCAGCCAGGCGAATGCATCGGTGTTCTCGAAACTTTCCATCGCCGCCGGTTCGCCGGGAGTGCCGATATCGATGGCGCAGCCGCTGTGATGTTCGCTGAATCCGGGGGCGGCGTTTACCGCAAGGATGTCGTTCACTGTCATGCCGCGCGCGATTTTCCGGCGGAAAATCCCCATCTGGTAATGCGCGCTCCGATAACCGGAAATGGCCTGTAGGCGGACGTCCTGCACGGCGGCCGCGGACCGCATCCGCGTCCAGGCTTTGGCGGCATCGTAGGCCAGCCATAAAGGGCGGCGGAAACAATCCCGGCCTGCATATTCGAGTTGCACCGGTTCGGCGACAATGGCCAAGCCGGTTTGACGACCATAGGCTTCGGCATCCATTCCCAGTTCAGCCAGCAAGGGATCCAGACCGGAAAGGGGGAGATGGGTGATGCCGCCATCCGCGGCATCCAACACTTCGGCAACGGCATCCAGGCGGCGTTGCGGGGCAGGGCTGCGGTGCAGGAATTGGATGCGGGAGCCCGTCATGGTCGCGAAGAAGCGGCCGTTGCTGCGCTCGCGGAGCAACCAGTCGGCCGAGGCGAGTTGCCGCGCATGTGAATTGGCACGGGCACGGTACAGGCGAGCCGGTACCGCATCCAATTCCAAGCCATTGATGAGACGGAACTCCGGGGGGTTCAGCATTACAGGGCCTGCAGGGCGTCGAGGAATTCCCTCGGTCGCTCCAAGCTTAATAAAACCGGACCGTTTTGGGTAGGCAGATAGACGACTTTACTGCGGTCCGTGATGTAAACATGCGCTTTGCGGCCATCATACAGTTTGAACAGGCCGGAACTCAGGCCCGGCATGGCCGCCCCCCACAGTTTCCATTTCGGGCGTAGTTCGCTCCGGCTGTCCAGATTGACCAGCAGGGCATTCGCACGGTCGATTTCAGCCAAGGCCCAACGCCTGTCGATGAAGCTGACTTTCAGACGTAAGCCGTCCTTGCCGAGCTTTGCCTGTGGATTCCGGATTCCCATGGCGGCGGCTACCAGAACGGCAGGGCCGATTCCGAACATCAGGCCCAGCGCCCAAAGCGGGATTTCACTGAAATCCGTTGGATTGTTCCACCAGATGACGGCAACCAGAATGAAGGGCAGCAGAATCAGAACGGCGAAGAACAATTTTGCGTGGGTGCCCACCGGGGACAGCTCGTAACTTTTACCCTCATGATTCATGGCCGGGTTCCTCATCCGATTTGGCGGCAGGCAGCCGATTGGCTTTCCGCAATGCTTCCCGCAGGACATATTCGATCTGCGCATTGAGTGAACGCAGATCGTCATCGGCCCAGTGCTGGACGGCTTCCAGCACCCGGGCGTTGATGCGCAGCGGAAAGGCCTTTTTTGCGGTCATCGCAAGCGGTCAGTAAATCGAGCCGGTGTTGACGATCGGCTGGGTGCCGCGCTCGCCGCACAGTACGACCAGAAGATTGCTGACCATGGCGGCACGGCGCTCCGGGTCGAGATCGACCACATTGCGTTTGGACAGCTCGCTCAGGGCCATTTCGACCATGCTGACCGCACCTTCGACGATGCGGGTACGCGCGGCGATGATGGCGCTGGCCTGCTGACGTTGCAGCATGGCCTGCGCGATTTCCGGAGCGTAGGCCAGATGGCTGATGCGTGCTTCGATGACGCGGACGCCGGCTTCGGCCAGACGCTCCTGGATTTCCTCGGTCAGATGTTTGGCGATTTCTCCGGCATGGCTGCGCAGGGAGATCTTGCCGTCTTCGTGCTGGTCATAGGGATAGGAGGTGGCCATGGCGCGCAGGGCGGCTTCGGACTGGATGTGCACGAAGCTTTCATAATCATCGACATTGAACACGGCTTCCGCCGAATCGACGACATTCCAGACCACGACCGCCGCGATTTCAATCGGGCTGCCTTCCAGATCATTGACCTTCAGTTTTCCGGACTCGAAATTTCGGGTGCGCAGGGAAATTTTCTTTTTGCTGAAGAAAGGGTTGTTCCAGCGCAGGCCTTGTTCCTTCACCGTACCGACATATTTGCCGAACAGGCTGAGTACGGCGGCCTGGTTGGGTTCGACCATATACAGGCCGACCAGCAGGAACGCGAACACGACCAGCCCGAACAGTGAACTGAAAGCGATGACGGGATCATGGGACTGGGCGCCGACAAAAAAACCGTAGGCGCACAGCACGCAGGCCAGCAGGCTGATGATGAGGAAAGTGATGCCGTTCAGAGATTTCAGATTGTTTTCTTTCATGGTGGGACCCCTTGGATGATATTAAAATGATATCAAAAATAATTGAAGTGTCAAATGCTATTTTAATCCATATAAATCAATAAGATAAAAAAGAGCAGCAAAGCCGCCCGTTTTTCTGTTCCGTCCATCGGGATATTTCAGGGCTGCTGGAGGTCGTAGCGGATTACCGGCGTGGGGGACTGTTCGCTGCCGACATACAGGTGTTTGCCGTCGCGAGAATAAGCAATTCCTTCGGCCTGCGGCAACCAGGGCAGGGTGAGGGTGGAGATCGGTTTCAGAACCGAGTTGGGCTTTTTGGGCATCGGAAAGAAGTTGATCTGCTGGTAGTTCAACACGGCGATGGTCCGGTTGTCCGGGCTGAGGTCGGCTGCGGTGATCTGTGCCCGGTAGCGCCCGTAATCGCCTTTGGCATTCATGGTATCGGCATCGGGTTGGGCGATGTTTTCGAGCGTGGCGACCAAAACCGGTTTGCTGCCGTCGGCGGCATCGAACGGGAGCGCGAACAGTTCGGCAGGAACGCGTTTTTTTGAAATCAGATAAAAGCTTTTATTTTTCGCGGAAGCGAACAACGATTCGGCATCCCGCGCCCCGTCCGGCCACAGGAAGCGGATGCTTTTGACCGGGACCAGCGCCCCGCTGCGTTTGGCATCGGATGGTTCTTGGAAGATGTGGATATACAGCACATCACGGACGCCGCCGTT
>JBMSNF010000079.1:0-7378 GCA_049421545.1 Arenimonas sp. | reverse complement strand
ACGGCGAATCCATCCAAGAACTCTTGGCGGAAATCGAACGAACCGGATCGGATACCCCCGAATGGCAGGCACAGCCGGAACACTACCGCCACTGGCTGGCCGCGATGAGCGCGCTGTTGCGGGGCAATGCCGCCCCGCCTGTCCCATTGGAGGCTTCCCATCTGATGCCCCATGGCTGGCAACTGCTGACAGAAACCGTTTAGTGCGGACATGGAACGACAAAACCGCCCGAAGGCGGTTTGTTCTGGTGCCCCGGGCCGGACTCGAACCGGCACAACCTTGCGGTCGGGGGATTTTAAGTCCCATGCGTCTACCAATTTCGCCACCGGGGCGGTGACTGGGCTGTCGATGGAGGCCTGGGTCGGAATCGAACCGGCGTACACGGCTTTGCAGGCCGCTGCATGACCACTCTGCCACCAGGCCGGTGGGCTTTGAATTCTAGCGAAAAACCCCGAAAAGTTCTAGGCCGGAAAATGAAAAACCCCGGGCGGACCGAGGTTTTTCGGAAACTGGAGCGGGAAACGAGACTCGAACTCGCGACCCCGACCTTGGCAAGGTCGTGCTCTACCAACTGAGCTATTCCCGCGTGGAAGACTATTATCGGTTTTCCCCGATTTACTGTCAACCCTCAATATGAACAAATCACTTCTGCATGCTGGGCCAAGCGGCCCGTAGGTAATCCACGCCGGACCATAAGGTCAGGGCTGCGGCAATGGTCAACAGGCTCTGGCCAATCAGGAAGATCGGCAGCCCGAACAGGTCTTCCTGGAACAGCAGGCAACCCAGCGCCACCATCTGGAATATGGTCTTGATCTTGCCCAAAGCCGCCACTTTCACCAACCCATGGGCACCGATCTGTGCCATCCACTCGCGGAGGGCGGATATGGTGATTTCCCGGCCGACGATGACAGCCGCCAGCAAGGCCATATAGACCGTATTATGACGCTGCACGATGATGAACAGGGTGACGGCGACCGCCAGTTTGTCGGCGACCGGATCCAGAAAGGCGCCGAAGGCGGAACCCATGTTGTAACGTCGCGCTATCCAGCCATCCAGCCAGTCGGTCAGTGCGCCCATTACGAACACGGCAGTGGTGATGATGTGCCCTTGGGGGTGTGGCCAATAAAAAGCGGCGACCATCACCGGGATGGTGGTGATGCGGAACAAGGTCAGCCATGTCGGTATGGTGATGGCCATCAGGGCACCAGATCGATGCCGTGCAGCTGCGCGTAGATGCGCTCTGCCAGAGCCTGATTGATCCCCTCGACCCGCGCGATTTCTTCCACTCCCGCCCCTTTTAATCCCGGCAAGCCGCCAAAATGTTTCAGCAGGCTGGCGCGGCGTTTGGCACCGATGCCCTCGATGCGTTCTAGTGTACTCGTATCGCGCGTTTTCTGCCGTCGTCCGCGGTGGCCGGTGATGGCGAAACGGTGCGCTTCGTCGCGTACCTGCTGGACCAACTGCAAAGCCGGCGATTCGGCTCCCGGTTTGAGCTCGCGCCCGTCCGGCAGGATCAGGGTCTCGTCGCCGGCTTTCCGGGCCACGCCTTTGGCAACGCCGACCAATACCACGGAATCGATACCGAGTTCGGATAAAACCGCCCGCGCCTTGGCCAACTGGCCTTCCCCGCCATCGATCAACAGCACGTCCGGCATCACGCCCTGTTCCAGCGCACGCTTGAACCGCCGTTGCAGGGCCTGCTGCATGGCGGCGTAATCATCGCCCGGGGTGATGCCGTTGATGTTGAACCGCCGATACTGGCCGGGAACCGCACCTTCGGCGTTGAACACGACATTGGAGGCGACCGTGGCCTCGCCCTGGGTATGCGAAATATCGAAGCACTCGATGCGCTGCGGCGGCTCCGGCATGCCGAGCATTTCCTGCAAGGCATGCAGGCGGTTGCGCTGCGCCAGTTTGCCATGGCGTTCCGTGGCAAGCGCCAGCTGGGCGTTCTGCATGGCCATGGCCAGATAGCGGGCCCGTTCGCCGCGTACCGAATCCTTGATTTCCACCCGCTTCCGGCCAAGCTCCGTCAGCACGGTTTCCAATAGCTGCTGATCCTCGATGGCATGGCTCAGTATCAGCTCGCGCGGCGGCGGCCGCTCGAGATAATACTGGGCAACGAAGGCCGAAAGCACTTCTTCCGGGCGTTCCGCCCCGTTGCACTTCGGAAAATACGCACGCGTTCCGAAACTCATGCCGTTGCGGAAACTCAGGCTCATCACGCAGGCGGTGCCGTCTTCGATGACGGCCGCCAGCACATCCATATCGACCTGATCGCCTTCGACATACTGCTTGGCCTGCACGGTGCGGATTCCGGCGATGGTGTCGCGCAGGGAGGCCGCGCTTTCGAATTCAAGGCGCTGGCTGGCTTCATCCATGGCCCGGGTCAGATCATCGACCAGATCCTTGCTGCGGCCGTTGAGGAACATACCGGCGCGTTTGATGCTGGCATCGTATTCACGCGCACCGATCAGACCGACGCAGGGAGCGCTGCAACGTCCGATCTGGTGCTGCAGGCAGGGCCGCGAACGGTTGCGGAAGACGGCGTTCTCGCAGGTCCTGAGCCGGAAAATCTTCTGCATGAGATCGAGCGTGGTACGGACGGCGGTCACGCTCGGATAGGGACCGAAATAGCTGCCGGACAGGGTCCGCGAGCCGCGGTGGAAAGCGATCCGGGGCCAGGTCTCTTCGGTGATGACGATGTAGGGATAGCTTTTGTCGTCGCGCAGCAGGATGTTGTAACGCGGCTTGAGCGACTTGATCAGCTGATTCTCGAGAATCAGGGCTTCGGCTTCGGTCCGGGTGACCGTCACTTCCATCCGTGCGATCTGCTTGACCATGTGGGCGATGCGCCGTGAAGGCAGATCGTCGCGGAAATAGCTTGCGACGCGTTTCTTCAGGTTGGCGGCTTTGCCGACGTATAGGACGCCGCCGTCAGGCGCATACATGCGGTAAACGCCCGGCGCCGAAGACAGGTCGCGTGCGAACAGGCGGCCATCGAATTCGCTGTCGGCTGCATCGCTCATCGGGGCTCAGGCCGCGTGGATGTTGATGCGCGAAAGATACTCGGATTCGAAGAAATACCGGTAGACATGGTTGCCGGCACTGTCGGCGATCCAGAGGGATTCCGCATCCAGCGCCAGCGCCGTGGGCCGAAGCAGATTCTGCATCAGATTAATGGTGGCCAATTGGTTGTTCTTCAGATGGTAGCTGCGGACTTTCCGGTTGTAGGCATCGGCGATCCATGCCATACCACGCGCTTCATCGACCACGACACCGGTGGGATGCTGCATGGCACCGACCTGGCGGGTGCCGTCGGCATTTCCGAACTGGTACAACCCATGCCCGATCAGGGTGTTCACGCGTCCTTCCGGTACTGCAACCGTCCGCAGCGCCGATGCCGTTCCTTCGATCATATAAAGGAAATTCTGGGTTCCGGACAAACCGAGCGGATGGGCCAATTTGGCACGCTCACCGACGCCATCGAGGAATCCGAACGCTCCGCCGCCCACCAGATTGGTGAACTGCCGACTGCTCAAATTCAACATACCGAGCCGGTTGTTGCCGCTGTCGGCAACGATCAGGCTGTCCTGATGGATGCACAGGCCACTGGGATTGTTCAATCGGACCGTCGCGACCTCGTGGCCACTTTCTGATGCATGGAAACCCGGGCGGCCGTCACCGAGCAGGGTATCGACGCCGCCATTCAGAAGGCTGAGTCGACGCACGGCATGATTGCCGGTATCGGCGACATAGACATGCTCCCTGAAAACGGTCAGCGCGGTCGGACGATTGAAACTGGAGTCTGCCACCGATCCATCGAGGAACAGCGGCACGCCGTTACCGAACTCGCGGATGATGCGGCCATCGAGGGTGCACTCCAGAATCCGGTGATGGCCGGCGTCCGCGATGTAAAGCAGACCCTTGGCAATGGCCAGCCCTGAGGGCGCGTTGAGCGTGCTGAATACCTTGGCGCGCGCCTTGGCTTTCAAAGCACCGGGTTTGGGGCCCGAAGGCGCATGGGATTCGAGCATGTCGGAAATACGGGAGTCCAAAGCGGCAACCTGGTCGTCGCCGACGAAATCCGCGACATGTTGTCCTTTGCCGTCGATCAACACCAGGCTCGGCCAGGAATGCGTGGCATAGTGCTGCCAGCTGATCCACTCGCGGTCGTTGGCGACCGGAAACCCGATATCCAGTCGCATCACCGCCTCGCTGAGCAGTTTCGCATCCTGTTCGGCATTGAATTTCGGGAGATGGATGGCCAACACCGAGACGGCGTCGGGCCACTTGCGCTGGATTTCGGCAAGATCGTGCAGGACATTATGGCAATAAACGGAGGACGCGCTCCAGAACAGCAGAACCACGATTCTGCCGCGGTGCGCGGCAATACGCTGGGGTTCGGCATTCAGCCAATCCAGCTTGCCGCTCAGCTCGTAGGCCGGTGTTGGACTCATGGTCTGCTCCTGACCCCCTTCATGTCACGCCTCCCGGTCCGCCCAGAAACGGTTGGCGCGATCGAGGTCCTCTTGAGTATCCACGCCCGGGGGGAATTCGGCAAGCGCGGCGGCGGCGGCGATGCCGTATCCGTTTTCCAGGGCGCGCAGCTGCTCCAAGGATTCACAGCACTCCAAAGGACTGGGTGGCAAGCGGCTTAAGTGCTTCAGAAACCCGGCGCGGTAGGCATAAATACCGATATGACGCCAGGCGGGTGAAGGCAGCGAACCGGGGTCATCACGCAGAAAAGGCACCGGTGCACGGCTGAAATACAGCGCCTTGCCCTGGCAGTCGAGCAGGACCTTGACTGCGTTCGGATTGTTGTATTCTTCCGCATCCCGGATTTTGGTGACCAGTGTCGCCATCGGCAGGTCGCTTCCGGCAAGCAGTTCCGCAACCTGGCGGATACCCCGGGCCGGCGCAAACGGTTCATCGCCCTGCAAATTGACGATGATGCGATCTTCCGGCCATGACAGCCGTTCCGCACACTCGGCCAGACGATCGGTTCCGGAACGGTGTTCAGACGATGTCATCAGAACCGTCACCGAGTCCATGCGCAGTGCGTCGACGATGCGCGCGTCATCGGTAGCGATCACTACATCGCGGGCCCCGGCTGCGAGTGCGCGTTCGGCCACATGCCGGATCATCGGCATGCCACCAATATGCAGCAGGGGTTTGCCCGGCAAACGACTCGAGGCATAACGGGCGGGAATCGCAACGGTGAAATCAGGCATGGTGGTCTCCATCCGCTGCCAGCAGGCGGTTGAACTGCGCGTAAAAAGCGGGGCTGAGTACCGCATCGACGGCAACGGCCCAAAGATCCTGCCGACCGGCAGGAACAATCTTGACGGCATCTTTTTCCGTCATCAGTACCGGCCCGGACGGCAGGTCGGCGGATTTGAATCGATGGTGGTCGGGAAAGGCGTAACTCTGGACCTGTAATCCGGATTGACGGAGCATTCCGAAGAAGCGCTCCGGATTGCCGATGCCGGCGAGCGCATGCACCTTGGCCCCTTCAAAATCGGACAAGGCACGTACTTCATCCGTTCCCAGATTACGGCAGCGGCCCGGAACGAGCTGCATGCCGTATGCCAGGGAGTCATCCGAATTCTGTCCGTTACAGATGCGAAGATCGACCTTGCGCGGCCGTTCACGCAGCGGGCCGGCCGGCAACATCAAGCCGTTGCCATACCCTCGGGCGGCATCAATGATTTCGATTTCCATGGTTCTCGGCAGGCCGCGATGCTGCAGGCCGTCATCGGACACGATGACGGTGCATCCCGCTCCGGCCAGAAATTCCGCGGCAGCACGGCGATCCTTATCCACGCGGACCGGCACATCGCAACGGCGGGAAATCAGCAGGGGCTCATCCCCCGTCATGGTAGCCAACCCCTGTTTGTCGACCGAAACAGGGGCGGTTCCACTGCGCCCGTAGCCACGGCTGACCACGCCCGGGGCATGGCCTGCGGCTTTCAGATGTTCGACCAAAGCGATGATGACCGGAGTTTTTCCCGTGCCGCCGGCGGTGAAATTGCCGATGACCACCACCGGCACCGGTAAACGAGCCGGATTGACCGGGCTCCGCCAGGCGATGACCGTTTCATAGATCCGGGCCAAGACGTGCAACAGCCACGGCACCGGCGCTCCTTCATACCATATGGCGTTGAGTCGGGAGTCAATGCCGCGCATCAGGCGCCATCCGCATCCCGGAACTGCATCTGATGCAGATGGCTATAGAGGCCGCCGCGCTGCAGCAAATCCGCATGCGTTCCGATTTCGGCCAAACGCCCCTCATCGAGCACCAGCACCTGGTCCGCATGCTCGACCGTGGACAAACGGTGCGCGATGATCAGGGTGGTGCGGTCCGGGATGAGGTGCGCGAGGGCATCCTGCACCAGACGTTCGGATTCATTGTCGAGTGCCGCCGTCGCTTCATCGAGAATCAGGATCGGTGCGTCTTTCAGAATCGCACGGGCGATGGCGAGCCGCTGCTTCTGACCGCCACTGAGCCGGCCGCCGCGTTCGCCGATGGCGGTCTGCACGCCTTCGGGCAGTTTCAGCACGAATTCCTCGGCATTGGCTGCCCGCAGGGCCTGCCAGACCTCGGCGTCGGTGGCATCCGACTTGCCGTAGCGCACATTGGCCATGACTGAATCGTCGAACAGCATGACCTGCTGGCTGACCAGCGCGATCTGCCGACGGAGATCGGCGAGTTTGAGTTCGCGGATGTCGATGCCATCGAGCAGGATGCGGCCAGAGCCGGGCTCGTAAAAACGCGGAATCAATCGGATCAGACTGGTTTTTCCGCTTCCCGAACGGCCGACGATGGCGGTGACCGTTCCCGGCTTGGCCGTGAAACTCACTTCCGAAAGGGCCGCCCTTCCCTGCTCCGCATAACGGACACCGACCGCTTCGAACCGGATTTCTCCGAGCGCGCGATCCAGTCCGCGACCGCCCGCATCCGGTTCATCCGGTTGATCGAGGATGCCGAACAGGCGATCACTGGCGGCGACGCCGCGCTGGATGATGCTTTGCACGTTGGTAATGCGTTTCAAGGACGGCAGAAGCACCATCATCGATGTCATCAGAGTCACGAAAGCACCGGCGGTCATGCGCCCCTGCATGGCCTCGTGACCTGCATCGACTAGAATCACGGCAAGCGCAGCGGCGGCAAGGATCTGAACGGTAGCCGATGCCGTCGCCTTGGTTGCCTCAACTTTCAGATGCATGCTGAGATTGTTGCGCGCAAGGTCTGCATAGCGCCTGTGCTCCGCATCCTGCATTCCGTAGATTTTGACTTCGTGCTGCGCCGACAAGGCCTCCTCAGCAGCCTGCGCCATCTTGCCGACACCGTCCTGGATACCGTGGTTGATTCGCC
>JBMSNF010000078.1:0-7456 GCA_049421545.1 Arenimonas sp. | reverse complement strand
GTCCGCGTTCAGTCTGGCGCAATAAGCATGCTCGATATGGTGGCACTGGTGGGATGCCCGAATGTGGGCAAATCCACCCTGTTCAACGGCCTGACTCGCACACGCGATGCGCTTGTGCATGATGAGCCGGGTGTCACCCGTGACCGGCATTACGGCATCTGCCGATTGAATCCGGAGCATCCGTTCATCGTCTGCGACACCGGCGGTCTGTCCGGCGATGACGAGGGATTGGCGGGCGCAACCGCCAAGCAAAGCTGGATGGCCGCAGCCGAAGCGGCGGTCATCGTCTTCGTCGTGGATGCCAAATCGGGCCCTGAAGTGCTGGACTTCGACATACTCGCCGGCTTGCGCAAGCTCGGCAAACCGATGGTTCTGGCCATCAACAAAACCGATGGCAAGAACACCGAAGACGCCATCCATGATTTCGCCAAATTCGGATTCAGTCATGTGCTGCCGATGTCGGCCGCCCATCAGCGCGGCGTTCCCGAGTTGCTCGAGCTTCTCGGAAAACTGTTGCCTGAGCATCGGCCTGAAGCGCCGATGGAAGATGACGGGGCCTTGCGTCTGGCTTTCATCGGCCGCCCCAACGTCGGCAAGTCCACTCTGGTGAATCGCCTTCTTGGCGAAGAACGGGTCATCGCCTCCGACGTACCGGGCACGACACGCGACTCGATATCCGTCGATCTGGAGCGCGATGGCCGCGATTACCGACTCATCGACACCGCCGGCCTTCGCCGTCGCGGCAAGATCGAAGAGGCGGTCGAGAAGTTTTCGGTGTTCAAGACCTTGCAGTCCATCCAGGACTGCCAGGTCGCCGTGGTCATGCTGGATGCCGGCGAAGGCGTAACCGAACAGGACGCGACCGTTCTTGGTCATGTACTGGAAGCGGGCAGGGCGCTGGTGATCGCCGTGAACAAATGGGACAACCAGAGCAACTACCAGCGCGAGCAGACCAAATCCCTGCTCGAGCGCAAACTCTCGTTCTGCACCTGGGCGCCGATCGTCACCATTTCCGCCAAACATGGCACCGGCATGGCCGAGCTTTTCAAAGCCATCCACAGGGCCTATGACAGCGCGACCCGTCAGTTCAGCACGGCGGAAGTCACCAAGGCCATCGAAATCGCCTATGCGGCATTTCCTCCGCCGGTCGTACGCGGGCATGTCGCCAAAATGAAATACGGTCACCCCGGTGATACCAATCCGCCGACCTTCATCGTCCATGGCAACCGCCTCAAGACGCTGCCGGACAGCTACCGCCGGTATCTGGAAAACTTCTTCCGGAAACGCTTCAAACTGGTCGGAACCCCCATCCGTTTTGTTTTCAAGGATGGCGACAATCCGTATGAAGGCAAGAAAAACGTACTGACCGACCGTCAGCTGGAGAAGCGCAAGCGCCTGATCCGGCACCATAAACGGAACAAGTAAGATCATGCCGGTTACGGTCATTTCACCGGAGCAGGCCCTTGAAATGCAAGCCAGCGGCCACTTGCTCATCGATGTGCGCGAGCCCGATGAATGGGCTTCCGGCATCGCCGAAGGCGCCAAACCCGTCAGTAAAGGCGAACTGCAGGCCCAAGCCTGTCACCATCTCGCCTCCCTCGATCAACCCGTCGTCCTGATCTGTGCCGGCGGCAAACGTTCGGATGCCTGTGCGGCCGAGCTCAGCCGGCAGGGCTACACGAATCTGTTCTCGGTTTCGGGCGGCACCCAGGCCTGGATAGCGGCCGGGCTGCCTGTTGCGCCCTATCGGGCAACGGATTTCGACCGCCGTTATGCACGGCAGATGATTCTTCCCAATGTCGGCCGGGAAGGGCAGCAGAAACTGATCAAAGCCCGGGTTCTCCTTGTCGGTGCCGGTGGGCTCGGATCACCCTGTGCTTACTATCTGGCCGCCGCGGGGGTTGGTCACTTGATCCTCGTCGACGATGACCGGGTGGACTTGAGCAATCTTCAGCGCCAAATTCTGCATAAAAACAGTAATGTCGGCGAATTGAAGGTAACATCCGCTAAAAGTACTTTAAATGACCTAAATCCTTCAATCAGCGTTGAAGTCCACGCTGACAGAATCACAGAAGCCAATATCAATAATTACATTAACAATATTGATTTAGTCATTGATGGAACAGATAATTTCAAAGCGAGATATGCCATTTCGGATGCCTGCGCCCAGCGAGGTATCCCTTGGGTCTATGGAGCGGTTCATCGGTTTGAGGGGCAGGTCAGTCTGTTCCATGCTTCGGTGCCTGAAAGCCGTGGTCTTTGCTATCGCTGCCTGTTTCCGGAGCCAATGAACGCCGTCGACGCGCCCAACTGCACTGAGGCGGGTGTATTGGGTGTCGCTCCAGGTGTTGTGGGCGTCTTGCAAGCCACGGAAGCCCTGAAATATCTGCTAGGAATCGGTGAATCCCTGAGTGGACGCTTGCTGCATATCGATCTGCTCAGCATGGCCGTCCATGATACCGTTATGTCGCCCGATCCTGATTGCCCCTGTTGCGGCCCCAACGAAGTGCAGCGGTGTAGAGCACCCAGCCCATAACGGCCCCGATGGCGGCGGCAAATGAGTCCTTTTGTGCGTCCCAGATGTCGCCTTGCGTACCCAGATAGGCCTGGCCAAGGTCTCCGCCGAAGCGAAGCGCCGCCTGCCATTCGATGATTTCATAAGCCTCGGAATGCGCCATCACGAAGGTGACCGGCACGAAGAAGCTCCACAAGCCGGTCAATACGGTCATACGGGTAAAAATTTCCCTGTAAACAGGCATTAACAGCAAGCCATACAGGAAGTGGACAAATCGATCGTAGTGATTGCGGCCATCGATTTCTAGACCCAGCCATTCCCGATAGGGAACCGCGGCATAGGTATAGTGGGCGCCGATGGCATGCAAACACATGAATGCGAACAGTGCCGTCAGGGCCAGCTTCGAGTGACCGATTTTTCTGTGACTGTACACCGCAACAGGTAGCGACAGAAATACCAAAACGTTTTCCAGCAACCAGTCGTCCGGATACAGCGGCTTATAAGCCAGGAACACCCAACAGAGTAGGTAGCCGCCAAGAAGCACACGGGCATATCGTATTGAGGCCGTTGGCAGAATCTCCATGATTGATTCTATCGATTCTGCCCACGATTTCAAACCACAACTTCGCATAATGTATATTATGTAGATAAGATGGATCACTGCCACATTGATATGGGCTGTAGGCTATGATTCAGTGATGACTGCCCCACCCATGACGTTGCTTATCCTCGGCGCTACCGGTCTGGTCGGTACGCAGGCACTCGAACTGGCCCTCGACGATGACCGGTTTGACCGGATCGTGGCCCCGACCCGTCGTCCGCTGCCACCACATCCGAAGCTGTTCAATCCCATCATTGATTACTCCGACTTGCCGGAAGCGGATTGGTGGCGTGCCGATGCAGCCCTCTGCGCATTGGGCACGACCCTGAAACAGGCCGGTAGCCCGGGGGCATTCCGGAAAGTGGATTTCGATTATGTGCTGGAAAGCGCCGGTCTGCTACGCAAGGCCGGCTGTCGCCATTTCATTCTGGTCTCGTCGCTGGGTGCGGATGCCGCCTCCGGCAATTTTTACCTCAAGGTCAAAGGCGAGACCGAACAGGCTTTGCAGGCGCTCGACTTTGAGGCCTTGACGGTGCTCCGGCCCTCATTGTTGGACGGCGGACCACGACCGGACAAACGGCCGGCCGAGGCCGTCGGGCTCTGGATGGCATCACGCCTGGGGCGATTGATCCCTGCTGCCTACAGACCGGTATCGACGCGAACCGTTGCCCGCAACATGATTGAAGCCGCGGCGACCGATGCGCACGGGCTTCGGATCATCGAATCGGCTTCCATGCATCATTCCACCGGATAATCATAGGCCTCATCCGGCAACGGCCCGGCTTTCCAGGTGAAATGCCACCATTCCAGCGGATAATTGACGAAACCCTGCTCCGTCATGGCCTGCAACAGCTGATGACGCGCCTGCTTTATCTCCGTGCTGGCACCGGCCCAATCGGTATTGGCCTGGGTGCCGAAAAAGTCGAAGGGCGTTCCCATGTCGACCGCCCGACAGGGTCCGGAACGGCAATCCAGCAAACCGACATCCACCGTCGCCCCCTTGCTGTGCCCGGACTTTTCGGCGATGTAATCCGGTACCAGAGTTGATTTATCGAGGTCCGGATAATAAACGGCCTTGCTAAGAGGGTCATCGGGCGCCTTGGCCCAGGCCATGAATTCGGCAACGGCGCGCTGTGGCCTATAACAATCGTAAATGATCAAGCCGAAGCCCCTGCCCCGCAATTCCGTTTCAACGGCAGCCAAAGCCCGCGCTGCCGGATCATGCAACAGGCACTTGCCGGAGCGATAGCCATCGACCGGTTTCCCAGTGAAGTTGGTTGCCGTGGCGTAGCGGATGTCCAATGCGATCGTCGGCGAATGGGTCCGGACATCGACCAAGGGATTGGCCCCGAAGACCTTGGCTACGGCCAGAAAGAACAACAAACAAATGCCGGAAGCGGTTTTCATCATCGGGGCCTTGGTGTGTCGGCTTTCTGATTATACTGTGAGCCATGCCCTGCAAAACCGCCAACGAGCCGACCCGATGATCCAAAACGCCTGGGCCTATGTCGGACTGCTTCTTCTGTGTGCCGGTCTGTTCCCTTTTCTCGAAAAACGCATGGCATGGCGGATCTTCAAGGTTCTGCCACCGATCGTCCTGACCTATCTGGCGGTAACCGCACTGTCCGCAGCCGGATTCTGGCAAGCCACCGCCGAAATGACGGCGGCACGCAAACAGATTCTTGAGTGGCTGCTTCCGGCATTGATGTTCCTGCTGTTGGTCAACTGCGACATCAAGGCGATTCTGGCTCTGGGGCCGCGGATTTTGCTGGGCTTCCTGTGCGCCACGATTTCCATCCTGTGGGCTTTTCTCGCGGTATTCGCCCTGCTCCGCCACTGGTTGCCAACGGATTCGTGGCAGGTACTGTCCTCCGTTTCCGGCGGATGGATCGGCGGTACCGCCAATATGGTGGCGGTATCGCAGGCCGTCGGCATACGTCCGGAGTCGATGGCCAATGCGCTGATTACCGATGCCATCTGCTACGCCGTTTGGGTACTGATTCTTTTTGCCAGTGTGCCCTTGCAAACCCGGTTCAACCAATGGAACCGATCCGTGGTGATGGCGGATCGTCTTGATGCGCACAACCCAAGACAAATTGCCGGCGCCGAGCCGCTGGATGCCGGCCTGATTCTGCTCTGGCTCGGCCTTGGACTGGTCGTGGGCAACTTTGCCAAGGGTGTTGCCGCCCTGCTCCCGGCCTCTCCGGTACTCAGCATCAGCTCCTGGACCATGTTGTTGGCGACTGCATTTGGCCTGGCCGCGTCGTTCACCCCGTTGCGTCGGCTGGCCGGATCGATGGCGGTTTCCAACGCGCTGCTTGCCGTAGTGGTCGCCGCATTGGCCTCCGGGGCCGACTTTTCCGGCATGGGTCAGGCGCCCTTTTACATCCTCTGCGGGTTCCTGGTGCTGGCGATTCACGCCCTGCTGATGTTTGCAGCCGCCCGTCTGTTCAAGTTCGACCTCGCGTTGTGTGGCATCGCATCGCTGGCCAATATCGGTGGTGTCGCTTCGGCACCTTTGCTGGCGGCAACCTACGCCCCCGTTCTGGCGCCGGTCGGCGTTCTGTTGGCCATGCTGGGCTATCTGCTGGGGACCGGCGGCGGCCTGCTATTGGCCCGGATTTACCAAATGATGGGAGCCTGATCATGCGGATGCTGCGCCCTGCCCTTGCCGCCTTTCTGATGATCAGCACGCCATCGGCGTGGGGATACGAGCCGCCGGAGCCGGATTGGACATCGGCCGGCATCACCGCCGAAAAACAATCCCCCGCCTATTGGCTGGATGGCCAATCTGGATCTCGAAAACATCATGGATGCCGATGACCGTCTATTCGGGATGGCGGTCAAACGCACCGCGCTTCGCCGGTTCCCGACCGAACAGCGCGCCTTCGACAGCAAGGGCGGCATCGACATCGATCGATTGCAGGAATCCGCATTGTTCCCGGGATCACCGGTCGCCGTATTGCATGAATCCAAGGACCGGCAATGGCTGTTCGTGCAATCGGAAAACTACGCCGCTTGGGTGAAAGCGGATGCCATCGGTCTTGCATCCCGGCAATTCGTGATGGCGCATGCCACCCGACAACCGCGCCGATGGATAACCGGCAGCCAGATCCGGACCGTGTTCCATCCCTACGCCAAAGAAGTTTCCGAACAGGTTCTCGACATGGGCAGCAGTCTACCGGTCCGTACCGATTGGCCGTTGTCGAAGCCGGTCAATGGCCAAGGCAGTCTGGGGGCATGGATCGTGGATTATCCTTTGAGGCTCGACAATGGCCTGTTGCATGTCAAACCCGTATTGATTCCCCGGTCGGCCGATACCTCCGACGCCCCGCTGGCCGCAACCCACGGAAATCTGATCCGCCAGAGCTTCAAGTTCATCGGCGAGCGTTACGGCTGGGGCCATGATTACAATGGCCGGGATTGCAGCGGTTTCGTTTCCGAAGTGTACCGATCGCTGGGAGTTCTGATTCCACGCAATACCGGCGACCAGCAGCGGGCGGAAAATTTCCGGCGTATCGCATTCACTCCGGAAATGAGCCGGACGCAACGCATCGAACTAATCCGGAAGCTGCGCATCGGCGATCTGGTTTACATTCCCGGGCATGTGATGATGGTGATCGGCCAGGACAGCCAAGGCCCATGGGTCATCCACGATTCGCACACCAGCGGCATCGTTGTTGGCGGCGGCTTCCGCGCCTTGCCGACCAACGGGGTTGCGGTGACGCCGTTGCAGGCCATGGCTTTCGGCCCCGAAAAGTCCTACCTCGATGCCATCACTGCCGTCCAGCGCATTTTTCCGGAAGCCCCTTGAGCATGCGCATCCGGGGGTTCAGAACCGGCCTACTCCACATTCCCTTGCGGACGCCGTTCAAGACGGCGCTGCGCACGGTCGAAGCCATTGAAGATGCGGTCATCTGTTTTGAAACCGACAGCGGCGCCCGCGGATACGGGGAAGCGCCACCGACCGTGGCCATTACCGGCGACAGTCTGGAGGGGATTCTTTCAGCCCTGCAAGGCATTCTCGGTCCGGCCATGATCGGGCGTGATGTGCGGGAGATCGCCGGAAATTGCGGCATCGTGCAAAGCGCTCTGCCCAAGAACACCAGCGCCAAGGCCGCGGCCGAAATCGCCTTGTATGATCTGTATGCGCAGTCTCTCGGCCTGCCGCTGTTTCAGGCGCTTGGCGGCGGTACGCCCCGGCTGCTGACCGATCTCACCATCAGCGTCAACGATGTTCCGACCATGATCGCCGATTGCGAAAGCGCCATCGCACGTGGTTTCACCGCACTCAAAATAAAGGTCGGCAAGGATCCCGAAACCGATGTGCCGCGTCTTCA
>JBMSNF010000077.1:0-7612 GCA_049421545.1 Arenimonas sp. | reverse complement strand
TTTTCAGATCAAGCAACAGGTTGAATACGGAATCGGCGGTTTTTTCATCCAGATTGCCGGTCGGTTCATCGGCAAGGATGCAGTCGGGACGATTGACCAGAGCCCGTGCCACGGCAACACGTTGACGTTCCCCGCCGGAAAGCTCGCCGGGTTTATGCGCCAGACGATGTGACAGACCGACCTGCGCCAACAGCTCCTGCGCGGGCGACATCGCCTTCTGCGGGGAGGTGCCGTTGATCAACAGCGGCATCATCACATTTTCCAGTGCCGTGAATTCCGGAAGCAGATGATGGAACTGGTAGATGAAACCGAGGTGCCGGTTTCGCAGCCGTCCCTTCTCCGCTTCGGAGTGCCGGTAAAGATCATCCCCCATCAGACGGACTTCGCCTTCGGTCGGACGGTCGAGACCGGCCAACAGATGCAACAAGGTGCTTTTACCCGAACCCGATGCGCCCACGATCGCCACGGATTCGCCGGCGTTTACCTGCACGTCGATGCCCGAGAAAACCGGTGTGACCAGATCGCCTTCACGGTAGGTTTTGCCCAGCTGCAGGCCCTGCAGGATGATGTCACTCATAGCGAAGGGCCTCGACCGGGTTGGTGCGGGCCGCGCGCCATGCCGGATAGATGGTGGCCAGCAGGCACATGATGATCGCAACGGCAACGATGATGACGACATCGGTCGGGTTGACCACGGAGGGGACGCCGCCGCTGATGTAGTAGACATCGGCCGGAAGCAGCTCATTGCCGGTCAATTTCTCGATGAAACGCACGAGCACTCCGAGATTATTCGACAGCAGGATGCCGCCGACGGTGCCGAGTGCCACGCCGACGAGGCCGATGACCAAGCCCTGCACGGTGAACACCTGCATGACCTGCGCCGGCGACATGCCAAGCGTTCTGAGGATGGCGATGTCGGCCTGTTTGTCCTGCACCAGCATGACCTGCGAAGACACCAGATTGAAGGCGGCGATGGCGATGACCAGGGACAACAGGATGAACATCACCGTTTTTTCCATCTTCAGCGCGCGGAAGAAATTGGCATGGTCGCGTGTCCAATCGCGCACCTGGTAGATGCCTTCCATGCGGTTGGCAAGATCGCGCGCGACCGACCAGGCTTGCCAGATGTCATCGAGCTTGAGCCGGACGCCGGTGGCATCGTCGCCCATGCGCAGGAGGGCCTGCGTGTCCTGCATATGGACGAGTGCGAGCCCGTAATCGTATTCCTGGGCGCCGACCGAAAAGATGCCGCTGACGGTGAACCGTTTCGCCCTGGGCATCGACCCGAAGGGAGTGGCTACGGACTCACTGACGAAAGCATTGACCGAATCACCGACCCGGACGTTGAGTGCCGCTGCCAATTCCGAACCGAGAACGATGTTGTAGGCGCCGGGTGTGAGGGAGTCCAGGCGGCCCTGGACCATCTTCTTCGGCAACTCGGAGACACGGCCTTCCAGTTCGGGCTGGATGCCACGCAGCAGCGCGCCTTGTTTGGTCTGGGCCTGCAACAGGGTTTCGGTCTGCACATAGGGCGCAGCACCGAGCACGCGTCCGTCTTTCTCGGCGACCGCCACCGCCCGTTTCCAATCCGGAAGGGATCCATTCACCCCTTCGATGGTCGCGTGCGCCACGGTTCCGAGAATGCGGTTGCGCAGCTCTTCCTGAAAGCCGTTCATGACGGAAATGGTGGTGATCAGGGCGACCACGCCGATGAAGATGCCGAGCACGGACGCCAGCGAAATGAAGGATATGAAGCCATTCCGGCGTTTTGCGCGCAGGTAGCGGAGTCCGATGGCGGCGGTCAAGGGTTGAAACATCGCACTATATTACTGGGTTTACGAGAATACTTGGCAGTTCCGGCGTTTTTGCCGTTGCCGATGCGTTCATCCATAAGCGAAGTTGCCTGCGCTGCGGTTCCGGCATCCGGCCGAGCCACCATAGGGCATTGCCGGCAGCGTCTTTCCGCGAGTAATGCATGACGGCGAGGTAGCCGAAATCCTGCCATCGCACATCCGAAACCGGCATGGGACCATCGCCCTCGTTCATGAGGAAAAAACCGTTGCGGTCACGGTCGAGGGTGAACGGCCGGAAACCGCGGATTCGGTAAAGCCCATGCAGGACCTCCAGAACGAATGCGCCGAACAGGACATTGCGCCAAAACGCGGATAGATCGGAGATCAGCAGGCAGCCGATGGCGATGGCGGCGACCACCGCGAGCATGAGGTACGCATGCCCGGGCATACGGCATTCAGGCGGGCAGATCGGCGATGAGGGTGACGATGGCATCGAGTTCGGCATTCTCCGGGCGTTCGCGCCCCATGAACCACCGCCACAGCTTATCGTCTTCGCAATCCAGCAACTGTAGGAAAAGCGCTCTTTCGGCATCTTCCGCAATGGGCCAACGCTGATCCAGATAGCGCAGCATCAACTGGTCGAGCTCGCGCATTCCGCGTCGGCAACGCCAGCGCAGGCGTTTGATTTCGGGATTATCTTCCGTGCCGGGCATCAGCCCAGCCAGTTCCAGACCAGCAGGCCCCAGATGGCCCAGAGCACGAATCCGCTGAGCACATAGGCCTTGAAACGGTCCATCACCCGGTTATAGGTGCAGTGGATGTAGCTGTGCAGAGCCCGTAGTGCCACGAAAGCCCAAGCCAGAACCAGCATCGCGGTGCTTTCGATACCGGCAAGCAGTGACAGCAGCATGGCCGCGTAGAACAGCACCGGCAGTTCGAACAGGTTGCGGAAATTGTCGGCTGCGCGGCTGTCCTCGACCAGCTGCGCCATCTGGGCGCTCTGCGCCACCGATTGCGGATGGATGCGGCGGCGTTTCATTTCACCGACCCGCGTCTGGAACATGCGGAGCCAGACCAGGAAGGTCAACGCCGCCATCGCAAACATCGGCCAGAACAGCGGATTGCGCATCTCAGGCTCCGTGGCGCTGCAGAATCAGCTTTTTGATTTCGCCGATGGCTTTGGCCGGGTTCAGGCCTTTCGGACAGGTGCGGGCGCAGTTCATGATGGTGTGGCAGCGGTAAAGCTTGAACGGGTCTTCCAACTCGTCCAGACGTGCACCGGTATCCTCATCGCGCGAATCGATGATCCAACGGTAGGCCTGCAGCAGAATGGCCGGGCCGAGGTAACGGTCGCCGTTCCACCAATAACTCGGGCAGCTGGTGCTGCAGCAGGCGCACAGGATGCATTCGTAAAGGCCGTCGAGCTTGGCGCGGTCTTCCTTGGACTGCAGGCGTTCGCCGGAGGCCGGCGTAGCCGACTGGGTACGGATCCAGGGCTTGATGGACGCGTACTGGGCGTAGAAATGCGACAGATCGGGAACCAGATCCTTGATGACCGGCATATGCGGCAAGGGGTAGATCGGCACTTCCTTCTTGCCGCATTCGTCAATGGCCTTGGTGCAGGCCAGTGTGTTGCTGCCGTCGATGTTCATCGCGCACGAACCGCAGATGCCCTCCCGGCAGGACCGGCGGAAGGTCAGGGTCGGATCGATCTCGTTCTTGATCTTGATCAGCGCATCGAGCACCATCGGACCGCACTGGTCGAGGTCGATTTCGTAGGTGTCGACGCGCGGATTGGCGGAATCGTCCGGATTCCAGCGGTAAATCTTGAAGCTGCGCAGATTCTTGCCGCCGGATTTGGCCGGGAAGTGCGTGCCCTTGGTGATTTTCGAGTTTGCCGGCAGGGTAAATTCAGCCATGATTGCGTCTCACCTCAATATTTGCGTTCTTTCGGCGGGATGTAAGCCACATCCGAGCTGAGCGTGTTCAGATGCACCGGCCGGTAGTCGATGACGGTATCGCCCTTTTCGTCGATCCAGGTCAAGGTGTGTTTCATCCAGTTTTCGTCATCGCGGGTCTTGAAATCCTCGCGGGCATGGGCGCCGCGGGATTCCTTGCGGTTCTCGGCAGACACCATGGTGACCACGGCCTGGCCGAGAAGATTCTGCAGTTCCAGCGTTTCGATCAGATCCGAGTTCCAGACCAGCGAGCGATCGGAAACCTTGACGTCTTCGAAGCTCTTGAACGCCTCGCGGATCTTGGTGACGCCCTGCTGCAGGGTTTCGCCGGTGCGGAATACCGCGGCGTCGTTCTGCATGATGCGCTGCATGTTGTCGCGGATTTCGGCGGTCGGCGTCGAGCCGCTGGCGAAACGCAATTTATCCAGATTCGCCAGGGATTTGTCCAAGGCCGATGCCGGCAGCGATTTGTGCGGCATGTTCGGCTTGATGGTTTCGGCGCAGCGGTTGGCCACGGCCCGGCCGAACACCACCAGATCGAGCAACGAGTTCGAGCCCAGACGATTGGCGCCGTGCACGGAAACGCAGGCGGCCTCGCCGATGGAATACAGACCGGGCACCACGCTGTCGGGATCGCCGTTCTTGAGGGTGACCACTTCACCGTGATAGTTGGTCTGCAGACCGCCCATGTTGTAGTGCACGGTCGGCAGCACCGGAATCGGTTGCTTGGTGACATCGACGCCGGCGAAGATCTTCGCGGTTTCGGAGATACCCGGCAGCTTTTCGTGGATGACCGCCGGATCGAGATGGGTCAGATCCAGATGGATGTGGTCTTTCTTCGGACCGACGCCGCGGCCTTCGCGGATTTCGATGGTCATCGAGCGGCTGACCATGTCGCGCGGCGCCAGATCCTTCACGCTGGGCGCATAGCGTTCCATGAAACGTTCGCCGGAATCGTTGCGCAGGATGCCGCCTTCGCCACGCACGCCTTCGGTGATCAGACAACCGGCGCCGTAAATACCGGTCGGGTGGAATTGCACGAATTCCATGTCCTGCAGGGGCAGACCGGCGCGCAGCGCCATGCCGCCGCCGTCGCCGGTACAGGTATGTGCGGAGGTGGCCGAGAAATAGGCACGGCCGTAGCCGCCGGTCGCGAGCACCACGCCGTGGGCGCGGAACACATGGATGGTGCCTTCGGCCATGTCCAGTGCGATGACACCGCGGCAGACGCCCTCCTCGTCCATGATCAGGTCGAGCGCGAAGAATTCGATGAAGAATTTGGCGTCGTGCTTGAGGGACTGCTGGTAAAGCGTGTGCAGAATGGCGTGGCCGGTGCGGTCGGCGGCGGCACAGGTGCGCTGCGCCGGCGGACCTTCGCCGTAACGGGTGGTCATGCCGCCGAACGGACGCTGGTAGATCTTGCCCTCTTCGGTGCGTGAGAACGGCACACCGTAATGCTCGAGCTCGATGATGGCGGGAATCGCTTCCCGGCACATGTATTCGATGGCGTCCTGGTCACCCAGCCAATCGGAGCCCTTCACCGTATCGAAGAAGTGATAGCGCCAGTCGTCTTCACCCATGTTGGCCAGCGCCGCGGAAATGCCGCCCTGGGCAGCCACGGTGTGCGACCGGGTCGGAAACACCTTGCTGATGCAGGCAGTCTTCAGGCCTTTGGCGGCCAGCCCGAACGTGGCGCGCAGACCGGCACCGCCGGCTCCGACCACGATCATGTCGTACTGGTGCTCAGTGATTTTGTAGGCTTGACTCATAAATTTCTCAGGAACCCGAAGCAAGGCGGACGATGGCGATTACGGCAGCCACGGCGGCGAAGGAAAACACGATTTTGATCAGTACCTGCAGGATGACTTCGAAAGCGCCGTGATGGACGTAATCTTCGACCACGACCTGCAGGCCGAGCCGGGCATGCCAGAACAGCGCCAGCACGTAAAGAATGCAGGCTGCGGAAAACAGCGGATTGGCGAATTGGGTTTTCAACGCGGCATAATCGGCAATGCCGTAGCGCGCCAGACAGTACACGACGAACGGCGTCAGCAATGCCAGCACCACGGCACTGACGCGCTGCGCCCACCAGTGGCCGAAACCGGTTTTGGCCGAACCCAAGCCGCGGGCGGTGGCGAGAGGATCCCGAAGATTCATGCCGCACCTCCCTGCAGGGCCAGCCACCAGATAGCGAGCGTCGAGACCGCGGTTAAAACCAGGACCGCATAGCCCGAACGGTACACATCCGGAATCGCAAAGCCTTTTCCGGCATCCCAGAACAGATGACGGATGCCGTTGAAAAAGTGGTACATCAGACAGGCGCTGTAGGCGAACACCGCAGCCTGGCCAAGCCCGGAGGCCAGACAGGCCTGGGTGGCAGCGAATGCCTGTTCGCCGAGGGACAGAGACACCAGCACCCAGAGCAATCCCAGGCTGCCGACCGCCAGAACGATACCGGTGATCCGGTGCAGGATGGACATGACGGAGGTGATCTGCCTGCTGTAAATCTGCAGATGCGGCGATAAGGGGCGTTTTTGCGCGGACATAGGGGCTACCGTCAGGGTTAGAAGTCGATGCAGCGGCCGTTTTTTTCCCAATCGCCATAACGGGTGGGTTCCGGACCGTCACGGCCGCCGATTTCTGGGGCAGGCGGGGACTGCGGGGTGTTTTCCGACGGTGCGTCCTCAGCTGACGCCAATTCCGGATTCTGGCTAGAATGTGGCACTTGATTCATCCTCCTATGGTAAATCCCCGCGCCATGCCATTCAAGCTAAATTTCAGTCCGGCCAAGGCGTTCCGTCTGCCCGGACATGCCCTCATCCACGTGCGCGGTCAGGATGCATCGGCATTCTTGCAGGCGCAGTGCATGAACGATGTGAATGCTCTGGCGGATGGGAAATGGCAGTACAACGGCTGGCTGACCCCCCAGGGCCGGGTATTTGCGCTGTTTTACCTGGTCAGAATCGATTCCGGGCACTTTCTGCTCATTCTGCCGGCGCTGGAGCCGCAGATCCTGATTGATGGCCTGAAACGCTTCGTATTCCGTTCCAAAGTCAGTTTTGAAATCGAAACTTCGAAGCACCTTTCAGGCAGCATCGGACTTCCGTTTGACCCAGAGACCCAGGCCGGAGCCGGCTTGGGGCCCGAGGTCCTGATGCAGATCGGTGATGGCGAAACCTCGCGGCAGCTGGCTCTTGGCGATCTACCTGCCTGCCCCAACGAGGACGCGGCGCATCGGTGGCATGAAATCGACATGGCCGCGGGCTGGGTCTGGATCGACAAGAGCCTACAGGACCTGTGGACGCCCCAGATGCTTGGTCTCCAGCACATCAACGCATTCAGTCTCAGCAAAGGCTGCTATCCGGGACAGGAAATCGTCGCCCGTACGCATTATCTCGGCAAAAGCAAACGATCGCTGTTTGTCGTGAGTGGCAGCCATCTTCAATCCGGCGCCATTTTGAGCCAAGACGGGCGCGATTACGGTCGCATGGTCAATGTCTCTGCAGACGGCCTGTACGGAGTCGCCGTTCTCCCGGCGGATACGGTGGCGGACACCTGCCTGGATGCCGGCATCCGCGTTGAAGCTTACGTTTCAGGATAACGTGCGGCTACTGGAAGTGGCTTGAATTCAGCCAGCCTGGCGACTGTTTCCTGGGCAAGACATTCAAATACACGAATATGGTAATCATCGAATCCCTGGGGTTCGCTCGCATACACGACGAAGACGTAGTTGACCTTGTCGGAATTGCCATGGATGGGAATGGACAGTACCGAGCGGATACCATGTTTGTATGCGCGATCACGCCATAAAATGAAGTTTTTATCGGAGTGGGAAAACAATAAAGTAATTAAGGCACCGGA
>JBMSNF010000076.1:0-7615 GCA_049421545.1 Arenimonas sp. | reverse complement strand
GCCGCCGAAGGCTGCTCCACTCAGCCCCTCGATGAGCGCGCGCCGGCAGCGGCGGGCGACGGGTGTTTTTTCCAGTTCCGGCCAATCGCAGCCGGGACGGTGTACGAGGAAGAATCGATGACGATCGGTCTGATTGGCCGCAAGGCCGGCATGACCCGCGTCTTCACCGAAGACGGCCAGTCGGTGCCGGTGACTTTGATCGAAGCCACCCCCAACCGCATCACCCAGATCAAAACCGCCGAAACCGATGGTTACTCGGCCGTGCAGGTTACTGCCGGTGCCAAGCGCGCCTCCCTGGTCAGCAAGCCGCTGACCGGCCACTACGCCAAGGCGAAAGTGGAGTCGGGTCGCGGCCTTTGGGAATTCCGCGTTGATGCCAAAGATCTCGGCAACTTCGAAGTGGGCGGCGAAATCAAAGCCGACATCTTCTCGGTCGGCCAGATCGTTGACGTCCTGGGCGTGACCAAGGGTAAAGGCTTCCAAGGCACGATCAAGCGTCACAACTTCAAAATGGGCGACGCCACCCACGGTAACTCGCTGTCCCATCGTTCCCCGGGTTCGATCGGCCAGCGCCAGACCCCAGGTCGCGTTTTCCCGGGCAAGAAAATGTCCGGCCACATGGGTGCGGTGAACCAAAGCACGCAGAACCTCGAAGTCATCAAAGTCGATGCCGAACGCGGTCTGATTGCGGTTCGCGGCGCCGTTCCGGGCGCCCCCGGCGGCGATGTCATCGTCCGTCCCGGCACCAAGGGTTGAGGAGTCAAAGCATGGAACTCTCAGTAGTAGGTAGCGCCCAAGCCCTGTCGGTTTCCGACGCGGTCTTCGGTCGCGAATTCAATCGTGATCTGGTGCATCAGGTCGTCGTTGCCTTCCGCAACGCCGGTCGTGCCGGTACCAAGGCGCAGCTGTCGCGTGCCGAAGTTTCGGGCACCACCAAGAAATTCAAGAAGCAGAAGGGCGGCGGCGCGCGTCACGGCGATTACCGCGCTCCGATCTTCATCGGCGGCGGCGTTACCTTCGCTGCCAAGCCGCGCAGCTTCGAACAGAAGGTCAACAAGAAGATGTACCGCGCCGCCATCAGCGTGATCCTGTCGGAACTCAATCGCCAGTCGCGTCTGACCGTGGTCGACAGCCTCGATGTTGCCGAACCGAAAACCAAGGCCTTGGTCGCCAAGCTCGCTGAAATGAAGGTCGGCAGCCCGCTGATCGTCACCGAAAGCGGCTCGGAAAACCTGTACCTGGCCGCCCGCAACATCCCGTACGTGCAGATCCGCGACGTCCAGGGTCTGGATCCGGCCGCTCTGGTCGGTGCCCAGCACGTGGTCATGACCGCTGAAGCCGTCAAGAAAGTAGAGGAGTGGCTGGCATGAGCACCGCAAAACTGCTCCAAGTAATCCGCGCCCCGCGCGTGTCCGAAAAGACCGCCCGGATCCAAGAAGACAACCAGTACGTGTTCGAAGTAGCCCAGAACGCGACCAAGGCCGACGTCAAGTCCGCTGTTGAGTCCCTGTTCAGCGTGAAAGTCGAATCGGTCAACGTGTTGAACGTTATGGGCAAGAACAAGTCCTTCCGAAATCGCGCCGCCCGCCGCGGTGACTGGCGTAAAGCTTACGTTCGTCTGGCCGAAGGCCAGTCGATCGACGTAATGGCAAAGGCCTGAGGCAGAACCCATGGCATTGATGACATTTAAACCTACTTCGCCTGGCCGTCGCGCCATGGTCCGTGTTTCCACCGCCGGCCTGCACAAGGGCGGCCCGCTGGAAGCGCTGACCGAGAAGAAATCCAAAACCGGTGGTCGTAACAACCACGGCCGCATCACCACCCGCCATATCGGCGGCGGTCACAAGCAGGCCTACCGGATCATCGACTTCAAGCGCAACAAAGAGGGCATTCCGGCCCGCGTTGAGCGCATCGAGTACGATCCGAACCGTACCGCCCACATCGCACTGCTGTGCTATGCCGACGGCGAGCGCCGTTACATCATCGCTCCGAAAGGCCTGCAGGTCGGCGACCAGCTGATTGCCGGCAAGGAAGCGCCGATCAAGGCGGGCAACGCCCTGCCGCTGCGCAACATGCCGATCGGTTCGACCGTGCATTGCATCGAAATGAAGCCGGGCAAGGGTGCCCAGATGGCCCGCGCCGCCGGCGCCGGTGCCCAGCTGATTACCCGTGAAGGCGGCTACGCCACCCTGCGTCTGCGCTCCGGCGAAATGCGCAAAGTGCCGGTCGATTGTTACGCCACCATCGGTGAAGTCGGCAACGTCGAACACAGCCTTGAAAAACTGGGTAAAGCCGGCGCCAAGCGTTGGCGCGGCATCAAGCCGACCGTCCGCGGCGCGGCCATGAACCCGGTCGACCATCCGCACGGCGGTGGTGAGGCGAAAGCAGGTCAGGGTAATCCGCATCCGGTCTCCCCATGGGGCACTCCGGCCAAGGGTTACAAAACTCGTAAGAACAAGCGCACCCAGAAGTTCATCGTGCGCGATCGCAGAGGTTGATAGGCAATGGCACGTTCATTAAAGAAAGGTCCGTTCGTTGATCACCACTTGATTAAAAAAGTGGAAGCAGCGGGCACCAGCAAAAAGCCGATCAAGACTTGGTCGCGTCGTTCCATGGTTCTTCCCGAGATGGTCGGATTCACCATTGCCGTGCACAACGGCAAGGTGCATGTTCCGGTGCTCGTGAACGAAAACATGGTTGGTCACAAACTGGGCGAATTCGCGTTGACCCGTACCTTCAAAGGTCACGGCGGCGACAAGAAGTCCGGTAAATAAGGGGTATAGGTCATGAATGCAAAAGCTATCCTCCGCTCCAGCCGCATTTCGCCGCAGAAAGCCCGTCTGGTCGCCGACCAGGTCCGTGGTCTGCCGGTGTCGCGCGCCCTGGACCTGCTGAAGTTCAGCGACAAGAAAGCCGCCCACATCATCTACAAGGTGCTCTGGTCGGCCACCGCCAACGCCGAAAACAACAACGGCGCGGACGTCGACGAACTGAAGGTCGCCACCATCATGGTCGACGAAGGTCCGATCCTGAAACGTTTCATGGCCCGCGCCAAAGGCCGCGGCACTCGCATTTCCAAACGCACCAGCCACATCACCGTGGTGGTGGGTTCCGGTAAAAAAGGTTAAGGGCAGTCATGGGTCATAAAGTACATCCTACCGGTATCCGTCTCGGCATCTCCAAAGACTGGAATTCCAAATGGTTCGCCAAAAAAGGCGAATACGGCCAGTTCCTGGTTGCGGATCTGAAAGTCCGCGCCATGCTGCGCAAGAAGCTGGCCCAGGCCGGCATCTCCAAAATCACCATCGAGCGTCCGGCCAAGACGGCGCGCGTGACCATCCACACCGCCCGTCCGGGCGTGGTGATCGGCAAGCGCGGCGAGGACATCGAGAAGCTGAAGAAGGAAGTCTCCGACGTTATGGGCGTTCCGGCGCACATCAATGTCGCCGAAGTCCGCAAGCCCGAACTCGACGCCCAACTGGTCGCCGAATCGATCGCCCAGCAGCTGGAGCGCCGCATCATGTTCCGCCGCGCCATGAAACGCGCCGTCGGCAACGCCATGCGTCTCGGCGCCCTGGGCATCAAGGTCAATGTCGGCGGCCGTCTGAACGGTGCTGAAATCGCCCGCTCGGAATGGTACCGCGAAGGCCGTGTGCCGTTGCACACACTGCGTGCCGACATCGACTACGGCACCGCCGAAGCGTCCACCACCTACGGCATCATCGGCGTCAAGGTGTGGATCTACAAAGGCGAAGTGTTCGACTTCAGCCAAGTTGGCCAGGAAAAAGTGGAAGATGCCGCCCCGCAGCGCTCTTCGCGTCCTGCCCGTGAAGCGAGGTAATTGAAATGTTGCAACCGAAACGTACCAAATACCGCAAGCAGTTCAAGGGCCGCAATGACGGACTGAGCTGGAACGCCTCGGCCGTGAGCTTCGGCGAATACGGCCTGAAAGCGACCACCCACGGCGCACTGACCGCCCGCCAGATCGAAGCCGCCCGCCGTACGGTGAGCCGCTATGTCAAGCGCGGTGGCAAGCTCTGGATCCGCGTGTTCCCGGACAAGCCGATCACCAAGAAGCCGATCGAGGTCCGCATGGGCGCCGGTAAGGGCAACGTCGAGTATTGGGTCGCCCCGATCCAGCCCGGCCGTATGCTGTATGAAATCGAAGGCATTCCGGAAGCCACGGCACGTGAAGCGTTCCGTCTGGCTGCCGCCAAACTCTCAGTACAGACCACTTTCGTGGTCCGGACGGTGCGCTAATGGAACTCAAAGAACTGCGTCAGAAAAATCCGGCTGATCTCAAGGCCCACCTGTTGGACCTGCACAAGGAGCAGTTTTCGCTCCGCATGCAGAAAGCCACGGGCCAATTAGCCAAAACCCACGACATCAGCCGTGTCCGCCGCGAAATCGCGCGCGTCAACATGCTGTTGGCGAACTCCAAGTAATCAGGGCCTTTTACCATGACCGAGAAGACTAAGCAGTTGCGCACCGTCGAAGGACGTGTTGTCAGCAACAAAATGAATAAAACGGTAACGGTGCTCGTTGAACGCCAGGTCAAGCATGCCCTTTACGGCAAGTACCTGCGCCGCTCGACCAAGCTGCACGCCCACGACGAAACCAACGCCTGCAATGAAGGCGATCTGGTGCGCGTGGCCGAGTGCCGTCCCTTGTCCAAAACCAAGAACTGGCAGGTGGTCGAAGTGATCACCCGCGCAGTCGCCGAATAACGAGGAGACCGAGTATGATCCAGGTACAAAGCTACCTCGAAGCCGCCGACAATTCCGGCGCCAAGGAAATGATGTGCATCAAGGTGCTGGGCGGCTCCAAACGCCGTTACGCCCACATCGGCGACATCATCAAAGTGACCGTGAAGGATGCCATTCCGCGCGGCAAGGTCAAGAAAGGCGAAGTGTACGACGCCGTCGTGGTCCGCACCCGTTCGGGCGTGCGCCGTGGCGACGGTTCGCTGATCCGCTTTGACGGCAACGCCGCCGTGCTGCTGAACAACAAGCAGGAACCGATCGGTACCCGCATCTTCGGGCCAGTAACCCGCGAGCTGCGCACCGAGAAGTTCATGAAGATTGTTTCGCTGGCCCCTGAAGTGCTCTGAGCGAAGGAAGAACTATGAACCGTATCCGTAAATGCGACCATGTGATTGTTATCGCCGGTTCCGACAAAGGCAAGAAAGGTGAAGTTGTGCGTATCGCCGGCGACAAGGTCGTCGTGCAGAACATCAACATCATCAAGCGCCATACCAAAGCCAACCCGCAGACCGGCCAGGCCGGCGGCATCATCGAGCGCGAGGCTCCCATTCACGTGTCCAACGTCATGCTGCTGAACCCGGTTTCGGGCAAGGGCGAGAAGGTTGGTTTTAAAGTGCTCGAGGATGGACGCAAACTGCGTGTGTTCCGCTCGAGCGGTGAGGCGATCGACGCCTGAGGAATGATGACATGAGCAATACCCGTTTGGAAAAAATCTACAAAGACGTTGTTGTGCCGAAAATGATCGAAAAATTCGGTTACAAGAACGTCATGGAAGTGCCGCGCCTGAGCAAGATCACCCTGAACATGGGTGTCGGCGAAGCCGTCGGCAACAAGAAGATCCTGGAAAACGCCGTGGCCGACATGGCCAAGATTTCCGGTCAGAAGCCGATCGTCACCAACGCCCGCGTTTCGGTGGCCAGCTTCAAGATCCGTGACGGCTGGCCGATCGGCTGCAAGGTCACCCTGCGCCGCGACAAGATGTTCGAATTCCTCGACCGTTTCATCAACATCTCGCTGCCGCGCGTGCGCGACTTCCGCGGCGTCAACGGCCGCTCCTTCGACGGCCGTGGCAACTACAACATGGGCATAAAGGAACAGCTCATATTCCCGGAAATCGACTTCGACGCCGTCGACGCGATGCGCGGCATGGATATCGCCGTGACCACCACCGCCAAAACCAACGAAGAAGCCAAGGCATTGCTCGAAGCCTTCGGTTTCCCCTTCCGTAACTGATCCGAGGCACATATGGCTAAGACGTCAATGGTAAACCGCGACATCAAGCGGAAGAAACTGGTCCAGAAGTACGCCGGCAAGCGCGCCGATCTGAAGAAGATCATCGCCAGCACCACCGCCTCGTACGAAGAAAAGGAAGCAGCCGTCATCAAGCTGCAGAAGCTGCCGCGCGATTCCTCGCCGGCACGCGTCCGCAACCGCTGCGAAATCACCGGCCGCTCACGCGGCGTGTACAGCAAGTTCGGCCTCGGCCGCAACAAACTGCGCGAAGCCACCATGCGTGGCGACGTTCCCGGCCTGCGCAAGGCCAGCTGGTAATCGCAATCGAAAGATCGCGGATATCGATGCTTTAATCAACAAGGATATTTCCAATGAGCATGACTGATCCAATCGCCGACATGCTGGTGCGCATCAAGAACGCACTCGCCGTCGGCAAGCCCCAGGTCTCGATGCCTGCTTCGAAAATGAAGCTCGCCATCGCCGACGTGCTGAAAGCTGAAGGCTACATCGGCGACTTCCGCGTTACCGGTGAAAAAGCCGCCGCGAAACTCGAAATCGCCCTGAAATACTACGAAGGCCGTCCGGTCATCGAGCGTCTGGAACGCGTTTCCCGCTCCGGCCTGCGCCAGTACCGCGGCAAAGACGGCATCCCGAGCGTGCTCGGCGGTCTCGGCGTCGCCATCATTTCCACCTCGAAAGGTCTGATGACCGATCGCCAGGCCCGCACTGCGGGTGTCGGCGGCGAAGTCATCTGCCTCGTGGCCTAAGGAGAACGCACCATGTCACGCGTCGCCAAAAAGCCAATCGCGCTCGCCAAGGGCGTTGAACTGAAATCCGCCGACGGCAACATCGAAGTCAAGGGCCCGAAGGGCACCCTGAACATCGCCAAGCCGTCCAATGTCGACGTCGCCGTCGATAACGGCCAGATCCTGCTGACCCCGGCCAACGATGAGAGCATCGCCCTGACCGGGACCCTGCGCGCCATCCTGGCCAACATGGTCACCGGCGTCTCGGAAGGCTTCACCCGCAAGCTGGAACTGGTCGGCGTGGGTTACCGCGCCGCCGTCGAAGGCCGCAACCTGAACCTGAGCCTGGGCTTCTCGCATCCGGTCGTGTTCACCGCACCGGCCGGCATCACCATCACCACGCCGTCGCAGACCGAAATCCTGATTTCGGGCGCCGACAAGCAGTTGATCGGTGAAGTGGCTGCCAAGATCCGCGCATACCGCAAACCCGAGCCGTACAAAGGCAAAGGTATCCGTTACGCCGGCGAGAAAATCATTATGAAGGAAGCTAAGAAAGCCTAATTAAGGTTTTCGGCATCCTCGAGGTCCCTACCATGAAAAAGAATATTGCCCGTCTCCGCCGCGCCAAAACCACCCGTTCGCACATCCGTGATCTGGGTGTGGCTCGACTGTCGGTTCTGCGCTCCGGCCAGCACATTTACGCCCAGGTGTTCACCGCCGACGGCTCGAAAGTCCTGGCATCCGCTTCGACCGTCCAGGCCGACGTCAAGAACGGTCTTGCCAACTGCAAGAACGTCGATGCCGCCGCCAAGGTCGGCCGTGCCATCGCAGAGAAAGCCCGTGCCGCCGGTATAGAGCGCGTCGCATTCGACC
>JBMSNF010000075.1:0-7643 GCA_049421545.1 Arenimonas sp. | reverse complement strand
CATCGCCGGTGAGCACTTGTGCCGTTGGTTCGCCTTCAGGAAAAAGCGCGGGCTCGTTTTCGGATGCCGCGGTATCCGCGTCGGCCGCCCCACTTCCCAGAACGTCTTCGGTAATGATCTTCTCGACCTTGGCGTTCAGGTCGGCAAAGACGGCATTATTGATATGTGCCAGCAGCAACGAAGCGGGCAGCGACAGCACCAGCGCGGCCAGCGCCTTGCGCCACATCGGAGCGGCATCAAACAGCCGGAGCAGGGTCCACAGCGCCAGAGTGACTGCCATCCCGCCGAGCACGACAACAAGGCGTCGCAGCATCATTTCGCCCGAATGGCCGATGCCAAGCACTTCCCAGCGTGCCGAAGCCAGTATGAAATACATCGCCCACAGGACGACGACCGAAATCGCGACGGTACGAAAGGGGACCCGTGGCTCTGAGCTTGCAACTTGTGTTGTCATTGCGAATCCCCCTTACTCGCCGCCTGGCGCAATGGCGAATCCGTCGTCGGGCAGGATTTGCGGTTCATCGAAAGTTCATCGACGCCCGACGCCCGTCCGTCAGCCTCCTTCGAGCAGCTTTTCCCGCGCAATTCGTTCTTTCCACTGCGCCGGCGCAAGCGTGTGGACATTGGTGCCGGCGCTATCGACCGCCACGGTCACCGGCATGTCCCTGACCGTGAATTCGTAGATCGCTTCCATGCCGAGGTCCTCGAAAGCAACCACCTTGGCCTCCTTGATTGCGCGCGCAACGAGGTAGGCCGCGCCGCCGACCGCCATCAGATAGGCCACCTTGAAGCGGCTGATCACTTCCACCGCATTGTGCCCGCGTTCGGCCTTGCCGATCATGGCCAGGAGGCCAAGATCGAGCATCATCTCCGTGAATTTGTCCATCCGGGTGGCGGTCGTGGGGCCGGCCGGGCCGACCACTTCGTCGCGGACCGGATCGACCGGACCGACGTAGTAAATCATTTTGCCGGTGAAATCGACCGGCAGCTTTTCGCCGCGGTTGAGCATCTCCACCATGCGTTTGTGCGCGGCATCGCGGCCGGTATACATTTTTCCGGAAAGCAGCAGGGTTTCACCGGGTTTCCAGGTGGCCGTTTCGGCCGGAGTCAGCGTATCGAGGTTGACCGGTCGTGACTGTTTGAAATCCAGGGCCAACTGCGGCCAATCGGCCAAAGACGGTGGCTCCAGACTGACCGGGCCGCTGCCATCCAAGGTGAAATGGGCGTGGCGGGTCGCGGCGCAGTTGGGTATCAGGGCCACCGGAAGATTGGCGGCGTGCGTCGGGAAGTCCTTCACCTTGACATCCAGCACGGTGGTCAGGCCGCCCAGGCCCTGGGCACCGATGCCGAGCGCATTCACTTTCTCGAACAGCTCCAGACGCAGCTCTTCGGCACGGTTGGCCGGACCGCGGGCCTTGAGATCATTGATGTCGATCGGCTCCATCAGGGCTTCCTTGGCCAGCAGCATGGCTTTCTCGGCGGTACCGCCGATACCGATGCCCAGCATGCCCGGCGGGCACCAGCCGGCGCCCATGGTCGGCACGGTCTTGATGACCCAATCCACGATCGAATCGGAGGGATTGAGCATGGCGAATTTCGACTTGGCTTCCGAACCGCCGCCTTTGGCGGCGACGATGACATCGACTTTGTCGCCGGCGACCACTTTCATGTTGACCACGGCCGGGGTGTTGTCTTTGGTATTGATGCGCTTTCCGGCCGGATCGGCCAGCACCGAGGCCCGGAGCTTGTTGTCCGGGTGGTTGTAGGCCCGACGCACGCCTTCATTGACCATGTCTTCGACCGAGAGCGCTGCATCCCAGCGCACGTCCATGCCGATTTCCAGGAACACGGTGACGATGCCGGTGTCCTGGCACAGCGGCCGGTGGCCCTCGGCACTCATCCGGGAATTGATCAGGATCTGCGCCATCGCATCCTTGGCGGCCGGCGATTCTTCGCGCGCATAGGCCGCGGCCAGATTGGTGATGTAATCGACCGGATGGTAATAGGAAATGTACTGCAGCGCATCGGCGATGCTGTCGATGAAATCGGATTGCTTGATGACGGCCATGGCGGTTCTCCTCAGGCCGTTATTATAAACCGCGGCGACGCGGCCGATGCCGGATTATTTCGCCGCCAGGGCCGCCTGCATGTAGGCTCTGGCTTCATCGGCCAGATCGTCATGGTCGAGCGCGTACTGGATGGTGGCCTCGATCAGACCGATGCGGGTACCGCAGTCGAAGCGACGGCCCTCGAATTGATAGGCCAACACCTTGTCCTGCCTGAGCAGCTGGGCAATGGCATCGGTGAGCTGAATTTCACCGCCGGCGCCGGACCGGGTTTTTTCCAGAATCGGGAAGATGTCACCACTGAGCACATAGCGCCCGACCACGGCCAGATCGCTGGGGGCGTTTTCCGGCTTGGGCTTCTCGACGATCTGTTCGATGGCACCGAAACGACCGGTGAAATTCGGCGCCGAAACGATGCCGTAACTGGAGGTCTGTTCCTGCGGGACCTGTTGCACGGAAATGACGCTGGCATTTTCCTTGCCGGCCAGGTCGACCATCTGGCCCAGCGCACCCCTGCCCTTGCTCCAGATCAGGTCATCGGGAAGCAGAACGGCAAAAGGCTCGTTGCCGATGACCGGTTTGGCGCAGAGGACGGCATGGCCAAGCCCCAGCGCCTCGGTCTGGGTCACGAACACACAGCGCACGTGCTTGGGGAGAACATCCCGTATCATCGCCAGCAGCTCGGATTTCCCGGACTTCTCCAGCTTCTGCTCGAGCTCGTAGGCTTTGTCGAAGTAATCGGCAACGGCGTGCTTGTAGCGATTGGTGACGAATACGAGGGTATCGATTCCGGCCTCGATGGCTTCGTCAACGGCATACTGGATCAGCGGCTTGTCGACCACCGGCAGCATTTCCTTGGGCACCGTCTTGGTTGCCGGCAGGAACCGGGTGCCGAGGCCGGCCACGGGGAATACCGCTTTTTTCACTTGGAATGCCATCAATCGTCCTTGTTCATGATCCCAAAAGATTCAGCAACGGCTTGACGCTGCCCCAATGCTTGCAGCTCGGACACTGCCAATGGTGGGCACGTGCCCCGAATCCGCAATTGACGCAGCGGTAGTTCGCGGAACGGACCAACAACTGGTCGGTGATCTGCTTGAGGGTTTTGAGGGTTTCGACCGGCGCATCGCCCGGATTGGCGACGGCTTTTTCCAGCAATACGGCCTCGCCACGCACGGAGGGCCGTTGCAGCAGCTGTTTGGCCAGGAATTCCTGTGCGGCCATCGCCCCCTCGTCGCGTTCGATCAGGTCGGTCAGGGCCAGCAGGGGCGTTACGCCGGCATACTGCTCGATGACCTCCTGCAGGAAACCGCGCGCACGCATCAGCTCGTTCCGGCGTTCGTAGCATTCCATCAATTGCGGCAGCACTTCCGGGAGATAGTCGACATCATGCCGGGCGACGCGCTCGAAAGCCCGGATGGCGCCGGCGTCGTTGTTCTCAAGAAGATCCAACCGGCCTTCGATCATGCCGGCACGCACGCACTGGGAATCCGAGGAATAGGCGGCGGCGATGCGGTCTCGTGCCGCGGCCAGGTTTCCTTCGTGCACATGCTTTTCGGCCAATTCGCAGTAGTAGTGGGCGATGCTTTCACCCATGGCCTCGCCGGTGATCTGCTCGTATTTCAGTGCATAGGTAATCGCCTGCTGCCAGTCGCGTTCGGACTGGTAGATCGAAATGAGCTGCTGCAGCGCTTTCGGCGCATGCACGCCCATCTGCACCAGATCGTTGAACAGGGTTTCGGCGCGGTCAAGCAGACCGGCGCGCATGTAGTCTTCGCCCAGTTCCAGTACGGCACGGGTTTTCTGCTCTTCGCTCAGTCCCGTCCGCGCCACCAGATTCTGATGCAGGCGGATGGCGCGGTCGACTTCGCCGCGACGGCGGAACAGGTGGCCGAGCGCGAACTGGGTCTCCACGGTTTCCTTGTCGACTTCGGCGATCTGCAGGAAGATCTCAAGGGCCTTGTCCTGCTGCTCGTTGAGCAGATAATTGAGGCCGCGGAAATAGGTGTTGGACAGACGCGAAATCTTGGCGCCGCCTTTGATTTCACCGCCGCGCCGCCCAAGCAGCCAGCCGATGGCGATGGCCGCCGGAATCAGCAACAGCCAGGCGACATTGGTCATCATGCGGGTTTATCGCTTTCGGCAACGGTTCTGGCGGATTTCGGCATGGAGGTTCTGTCCGTCAACAGGCTGAGACTGGCCAAGGCCCCGCCGATGACCGCGCCGGCAAGAACGCACAGAAGAAGCGCAAGGCCGAGATGGGCCTGATAGCGCACGAAGAAGAGATCGATGGATATGGTCTGTTGGTTGAGTGCGCCGAGCGCGATGCCCGCCAGCACGAACAACAGGGCGATGATGGCTTTGAGCGCGCGCATATCCGTCTCCGTTCCGATTTCTACAGCTTAACCGAAAAGACCGGCGGAATTAAGTATGCGGCTGGATTTCGGTAACGTTGTTGACGCGGTCGCGGAGTTCTTTGCCCGGCTTGAAATGCGGCACGTGTTTGCCGCTGAGTTCGACCGCTTCGCCGGTCTTGGGATTCCGGCCGGTGCGTGCCGGACGGTAATGCAGCGAGAAGCTGCCGAAGCCGCGGATTTCGATGCGTTTGCCCTCGGACAGCGAGGAACTCATCATTTCCAGAATGGTCTTGACCGCAAGGTCGACATCGTCGGCTTTGAGATGCGGTTGCTGCTTGGACAGGAATTCAATGAGCTCGGACTTGGTCATGTTTGGATACCCGGTAAAATCCGGTCCGGCATCATGCCGGACCGGATGGTGCTTGATTACTCGCCTTTACCCATCTGTTCACGCAGCAGCGCGCCCAGCTTGGTGGTACCGCTGGAAGCATCGGCCTTGTTCACTTCGGCCAGGCTTTCCTGCAGTTCGGCTTCGTCTTTGGCGCGGATCGACAGCTGCATCACGCGGCCTTTGCGGTCGTTGCCGATGTACTTGGCTTCGATCACATCGCCCACTTTCAGGTGCTGGCTGGCGTCTTCGATGCGCTCTTTGGCGATTTCGTTGGCTTTGACATAGCCTTCCAGACCGCCTTCGAGCTCGATGACGGCGCCCTTGGCGTCGACTTCCTTGACGGTGCCCTTGACGATGGCGCCTTTCTGGGTATTCGCGGTGAACTGGCCCATCGGGTCCTGTTCCAGCTGCTTGACGCCCAGGGAGATGCGCTCGCGTTCCGGATCGACCGCCAGAACGACGGCTTCCAGGGTGTCGCCTTTCTTGAGTTCACGGACGGCTTCTTCGCCGGTCGCGTTCCAGGAAATGTCGGACAGGTGGATCAGGCCGTCGATGCCGCCGTCCAGGCCGATGAACACGCCGAAGTCGGTGATCGATTTGATCTGGCCGGAAACCTTGTCACCTTTCTTGTAGATGGCGGCAAAGGCTTCCCACGGATTCGATACGCACTGCTTGATGCCGAGCGAAATGCGGCGGCGTTCGGCGTCGACATCGAGCACCATGACTTCGACGTCATCGCCCAGCTGCACGACTTTGCTCGGGTTGACGTTTTTGTTGGTCCAATCCATTTCGGAAACGTGCACCAGACCTTCCACGCCCGGTTCGATTTCGACGAACGCACCGTAATCGGTGACGTTGGAAACCTTGCCGAAGGCACGGGTGTTGGCCGGATAACGGCGCGCGATGTTTTCCCACGGATCTTCGCCCAGCTGCTTGAGACCCAGCGAGACGCGGTTGCGTTCGCGGTCGTACTTCAGCACGCGGACCTGCAGTTCGTCGCCGACATTGACCACTTCGGACGGATGACGGACGCGTTTCCAGGCCATGTCGGTAATGTGCAGCAGGCCATCGACGCCGCCGAGGTCGACGAATGCGCCGTAATCGGTGAGGTTCTTGACCACGCCGGTGACGATGGTGCCTTCGGTGAGACGCTCGAGCATCTGCTCGCGTTCGGCGCTGTTTTCGGTTTCAACCACGGCGCGGCGCGAAACAACCACGTTGTTGCGCTTGCGGTCGAGCTTGATGATTTTGAATTCCAGTTCCTTGCCTTCCAGATAGCCCGGGTCGCGCACGGGGCGCACGTCCACCAGGGAGCCCGGCAGGAAGGCGCGCACTTCGCGGATATCGACCGTGAAGCCGCCTTTGACCTTGCCGCTGATGCGGCCGGTGACGATTTCGCCGGCGTCCATCACGGTTTCCAATTCGTCCCAGACCAGCGCTTTCTTCGCCTTGTCACGGGAAAGGATGGTTTCGCCGAAACCGTTCTCGACGGCCTCCAGCGCGACCTTGACGATGTCGCCCACGGCGACTTCGATTTCGCCTTGTTCGTTGCGGAACTGATTGATGTCGATGACACCTTCCGACTTTAGGCCGACGTTGACGACGACGACGTCGGCACGGATTTCTTCCACGGTGCCGGTGACGATGGCGCCGGATTTCAGGTTGTTAAGGGATGTTTGGCTTTGCTCAAACAGTTCTGCAAATGATTCGGTCATGATTAACTCTCGAGTTGATGAACAGGTTGCCGCAAGGACAACCCACCTGTTATGTGCGGATGCACGTTGAAAATCCCTGCAAAAGCAGAGGCCTGGTCCCATTGCGAAATCGGAAAACCCGCTTACGAGCGGTAATGTGACGGCAGAACGGTAAGGATCTGATCGATGACCAAAGCGATGGGCATGGAGGTCGAGTCGATGATGATGGCATCATCGGCCGGCTTCAGCGGCGCCACCGCACGGTTCGCATCACGTTCATCACGGGCCACGATTTCGTGCAATAGGTCGTCAAGTTTAACAGAAACTCCTTTTTCCATCAACTGCTTATACCGTCTCTGGGCACGCTCCATGGGACTGGCGGTCAAAAAGAACTTGAACGGGGCATCCGGGAAGATGACCGTCCCCATGTCCCGGCCGTCGGCGACCAGGCCCGGTGGCCTCCGGAAGCTGCGCTGGAGCAGGACCAAAGCCTCCCGAACTGCGGGCTGGGCCGCCAAGGCCGAGGCCATGGATCCGGCCAATTCCGAGCGGATATCCGCAGTGGCTTCCTTTCCATTGACTATAATCTTAGGTTCTTCAGTATCTTGAGTGACGAACTTAATGTCCGTTCGAGAAGCGCATGCAGCCAGTTGCTCCGGCTCATCCAAGCCGATACCTTCCCAGGCTGCGGCGATGCCGACCGCCCGGTAAAGGGCGCCTGAATCCAGATAGGCCCATCCCAAGGCCTGCGCCACCAAGCGGCTGACCGTGCCCTTGCCGGCGCCGGCAGGGCCGTCGATGGTGACTACGGGAACAGAATTCGGGGGCATGGTCTCTCCGGAAGGCGGGGGCGGTTAAGCCCTCATTCAAGAATCATACCCGCGGATTGCGCCAAATCGACGAATCCCGGGAAGGAGGTCGCGACATTGTCGCAGTCACGGAGAACGGTTTCGCCGGAAGCACACTGGCCGGCGACGGCAAAGCTCATCGCAATCCGGTGGTCATGGTGGCTCTGGATTTCAGCCCCGTGAAGGCGTCCGCCGGTGATGGTGACTGTGTCCGGGGTTTCTTCGACCACAGAACCCATGGCGCGCAGGCCGGCGACCATGCTGGCGATCCGGTCGGATTCCTTGAC
>JBMSNF010000074.1:0-7956 GCA_049421545.1 Arenimonas sp. | reverse complement strand
CACAAGCGCATCGCGTGTGCATGTCAGACCGTTGAACAGGGTGGATTTACCCACATTCGGGCGTCCCACCAGTGCCACCATATCGAGCATGCTTATTGCGCCAGACTGAACGCGGACAATTGACCGTCGACGTTTTGAATGAACAGGATGCCGTCATCGGAAACAACCGGGCTGCCGCGCACGGCGCCTCCGACTTTAGTCCTGCCCTTGATGTCTCCGCTCGCGGAATCGAGCCAGTGCACATATCCTTCGGCATCGGCAACGACGATGTAAGCACCCTGAACAACCGGCGTGGTGACGCTGCGGCGCAACAGCGCGCTCTGTTTCCAAAGGTCGGAGCCACTGTTACGGTCAAGCGCCCACAGATTGCTGTCACGGTCCCCGACGATGATGCGGTCTGAAAGCATGGCAACACCGGCGTACCCGCCGATTTCACGGACCCAGATGGGCTGGCCGTTGTTCAACGAAATCGCCATGGTGGATTGGTGGTAGGAGCTGGCGAACACCTCACGCTCACCGACCTGGATTTCGCCGTCGATATCCGACATCCGGTCCAGTTCGGTGCGCCCGTCGGGCTTGGCGATCAACTGTTCCCAGACGCGTTGGCCATCCTGTTGACGCAATGCGATCAGGGTGCCGTCTTCGTAACCGACGAAAATCAGGCCGGGTCCGAGCACGGGTGCGCTGTTACCACGAACACTCAGCGATGGCAGACCGCGGTCGAATTGCCAGCGCTTTTCGCCGGTGGACAAATCCAGACCGAATACTTTGCCGTCGTTGGCCCGGACGATCACCGTATCGAAGGTGATCAGCGGTGCGCTGATGACCGACGAACTGACCATGGTCTTCCAGAGGATCGCGCCATCGGCGGCATTGAATGCGAAAACTTCGCCGTTGCGTCCACCCAAAGCCACCAGACCGGAATATACCGCCGGACCGCCGGTCAGGGCGAACGGCTGGGTGGGTTTCTGCCAGAATTTCCAGCCGCCGGAGGAGGCGTCTTTATTCGGGGCTATTTTCCACTTGATCTTGCCCGTGGTTTTGTCGATGGCAACCAGTTGGTTCGCGGAATCGGCGGCATAGACGGTATCGCCATCCACGACCGGTTTCTGGCGGATGGCGAGCTCGGCTTCACCCTGCCCGACCGAAACGGACCAAAGCTTGCGGATGGCGATCGGGCTGGCGATCTCGGTCAACTCGGCCGGCGCGGATGCCTTTTCCTTGTCCGACTTGAATATTCCGGTGACGGTCGAACAGGCCTGCAGCAGCGTCAGCGCGGCGCAGAGTACGATCAGTTTGCGAACCATCAGCGGATCTCCTTGGGTTTGTCGGCGCTACCGCCGGCCTCGGTCAGTTTCAATTCAATCAGGCCGCGTGATCCGGCATCGGCGCTGAGTTGCTGCAATGCCTGCCGGTAGAAATCGGCGGCCGCTTCGGTCTTTCCGGATGTCATCGCCAGATCGCCCTTCAGTTCCGCCAACGATGCCGGGTAAGCCACCGCCTTGATGGCGTCTGCGGCCTTTCCAGCCTCGACCGTCTTGCCCTGGGATAGCAGCAGCTGGGCTTTGCGGATATTGACCAATTCACGATTCTGATCGTTGAGGGCAACGGCGTACGCTTTGTCCAAGGCCGCGGTAGCCAGATCGTATTTGCCGAGATCGGCGTGGATGCGTGAAAGACGCAGTGCGGCAAGAAATGCGAAGTCCGAATCGGCGTAATTGCTGATGATGGCCTCGCCAAGCACCACTGCTTTGGCGGTATCGGGTTTATCAATCGCCTGCACGAAAGTATGGTACTGATTGCCGGCCTCCTGCGACTGCTGGGCTTGTCGGCCCTGCCACCAGTGCCAACCGCTGATGGCGGCAATGATCATGAGAATACCGGTCAGCAGATTGGACCCGTTCTTCAAAAGCCATTGTTTGACGCGTTCGCTTTGTTCGTGTTCGTCGTATTGGTCGGACATAAGAATTGGTTATTCGTTCGGGAGGGTTTGGGTCGGGACGGAATCGGCAGGTACCGGTTTTCCATCATCGGAAAGCGTGAAACGGGCCACTTCATCGCGGATCAAGGGCGAGATGTCGAGCCTGGCGCCATTGAGGCTGATCTCGGCACTACTGGCGTTGCCAATGGTGATTTTACCGACTTTGGCGGGATCCTGTCGGAAATCGGCGGTTCCACCGAGCGTGCCGCTGAACAACACCGAGCCGTCTTTGCCACGGACTTCAACCCAGCTCTGCTGACTGCTGCGTATCAGCATCTCGCTGACATTGGCAGGTGTCGGTGGCGTTTCAGTCGTCGATTGAGCGGGTGCCGGCGCCGGCGCAGCGCTCTGTCCTTCGATGGCAACCGCGGCCTGTATCGCCTTGTTCTCGGGAATGACGGGCTGATCGACCAGCGCATCCAGAGAAAGCGCCTCGGAGGGCGATTGACGAAGATTCAGATAGGCCACCAGAGCCGCCACGGCAATCAGGCTGATGGCCGCCAACAACCATTTCGGCGATCGGCGTGCCGGTTCGATTTTCGCATAGGTGATCGCTTTGAGTTGCGGCACTGCAGTCATCCCGGGAATTTCGTTGCGGATGTCTTCGCTCAATCCCAGAAGCTTGATGTAGCTGTTGATGTAACTCTTCGCATAGATCGGAGCGCCGAGTTTGTGCCACTCTTCGTGTTCGATGGCCTCGATCAGATGGGTGCCGAATTTGAGCGCTTTCGCGGCATCCTCGACGGTAAGGTCAAGCAGCTCGCGCTTGGCCCGGAAGGTCATGCCGATCGGTTCTCTGAACAGGGGGTTTTGAATGGGATCCATGGGCTCAGTTTATCCGAGTGATGCTGTCGATGTGCGTTTTCCGTTTGAACTCGGCCTGGCGGCGGGTTTTATCCATGACCTGTCCTTTGAGTTGGCCGCAGGCGGCGTCGATGTCGTCTCCGCGGGTCCTTCTGACCATGGTTAGGACTCCGGCATCCAGCAAAAGTTTCTGGAAATCGCGGATGCGGGTTTCTTCGGACCGTTCGAAACGGGTTCCGGCGAAGGGATTGAACGGGATGAGATTGACTTTGGCGGTGTTGGCGCGCTGCACTTTGGCATCGATGCGCCGCATCAGCTTGGCCAGCGCGCGGGCGTGTTCGGGCAGGTCGTTCACACCCTGCATCATGGTGTATTCGAAAGTGATCGAAGTTTTGGGCTTGCGCATGGCATAACGCACGCAGGCATCCAGCAGTTCATCGATCGGGTATTTCTTGTTCAGCGGCACCAGTTCGGTCCGCAGATCGTCGTTCGGGGCATGCAGCGAAACGGCCAGGGAAACATCGCTGACTTCCGACAGGCGGTCGATCATCGGCACCAGCCCGGCGGTTGACAGGGTCACGCGCTTGTTGGCCAAGCCGAAGCCGTAGTCGTCGCGCATGATGCTCATCGCCCGGACCACATTGTCGAAGTTCAGCAAGGGTTCGCCCATGCCCATCATCACCACATTGGTGAGTTTGCGCTGTTTGTGGGGCACATTGCCCAGATGCTTGGCCGCGACCCAGACCTGGCCGATGATTTCAGCCGTGCTGAGGTTGCGGTTGAATCCCTGGGTCGCCGTCGAGCAGAACTGGCAGTTCAGGCCGCAGCCGACCTGGCTGGAGACGCACAGCGTACCCCTGCCCTTGTCGGGGATGAACACCGCTTCGATGGCATTGGCCTGGTCCATGCCGAGCAGCCACTTGTGGGTGCCGTCGGCGGACGGCTTGTCCAGAATCACGGGCGGCGGCATGACCACCGCCCGCGCTTCCAGTTTGGCCCGCAAATCCTTGCCGAGATCGCTCATCTCGGCGAAATCACAGACATGGCGGTGGTAAATCCACTTCATGACCTGATGCGCACGGAAACGCTTTTCGCCGAGTTCATCGGCGAAGAAACGCTCCAGACCGTCACGGTCGAGGTCGAGCAGATTGACTTTGGCCGCGTCGTCCATGGTTCAGCGCGCGCTGACTTCCGTGGCGGCGAAGAAATAGGCGATTTCGATGGCGGCGTTCTCGAGGCTGTCGGAACCGTGCACGGCATTGGCATCGATCGACTCGGCGAAATCGGCACGGATGGTGCCCGGGGCGGCGTCTTTCGGGTTAGTGGCGCCCATCAGCTCGCGGTTCTTCAGAACGGCATTCTCGCCTTCCAGGACCTGGATCATGACCGGACCCGAAATCATGAATTCAACCAGCGCGTTGAAGAACGGACGCTCGCGGTGCACGGCATAGAAACCTTCGGCTTCGCGGCGCGACAGGTGCTTCATTTTGGCGGCCACGACTTTCAGGCCGTTGCTTTCGAAGCGGCTGTAAATCTGGCCGATGACGTTCTTGGCGACGGCGTCGGGTTTGATGATGGAAATGGTACGTTCGATGGCCATGTGGCTGCTCCGGTTCTAAGGGGATGGGAAAGCCGCTATTTTAGCATATTTTGGCCTTCCGCGCCGCCGTTTCCGGCCAGGTTTCAATGTAAATTCAAGCATCTACCGCAGAGACTTGACCCTGAACTCGTACAAGCATACGATTGAAACAATCGTTTAATTCGATTCCGGGGAGCTCATGACCAATCATTTCAATACCAAAGAACGCATTCTGCATGCGGCCGAAGACCTGTTCGCCCAGCACGGGTTTGCAGGTACTTCGCTGCGCCAGGTGACTTCGCGTGCGGACGTCAACATCGCAGCGGTCAATTACCACTTCGGTTCGAAGGAAAACCTGGTGCATGAGGTGTTCAAACACCGCATGGACGAAATGAGTGAAAAACGCCTGAGCGCCCTCTCCGAATGCGTTGCCAAGGATCCGGCTGATCTGCACGGCATCCTTCTGGCGTTCATCCAACCGGCTCTGGCGTTAACCATGGACCGGCACGGCGCATCCTTCGTGCGGGTTCTGGCTAGAGCCTATGCCGAGAAAAACGACGGTCTGCGCAATTTCCTGTCCGAGAACTACGGCCAGGTCCTGCGGGAATTCGCCAAAGCCATCGCCGTCTGCCTGCCGCAGTTGAGTAAGGAAGAGCTTTACTGGCGCATGGATTTCACCGCCGGTGCCCTGACCTATGCCATGGCCGACTTCGGCCTGATCCGGCGCCAGCCCGGCGTGACCGAAAAAGCCCACTGCGAGAAAGCAGCGCAACATCTCATAGCCTTTGCACAAGCCGGCCTCAAGGCCTGATAACTGGAGTATTCCGATGTCGAATTACCGCTTCAAGAAAGTCGCCGTACTCGGTGCCGGCGTCATGGGTGCGCAGATCGCCGCCCATCTGGCCAATGCCGGCGTACCGGTCATTCTTTTCGATCTGCCCGCTGAAGGTCTGGACAAAAATGCCGTGGTCGGCAAGGCTTTGGCCAATCTGGGCAAACTTTCGCCCGCGCCCTTGGCCAGCAAATCATTGGCACAGCAGATCGAGCCCGCCAATTACGATGAGCATCTGGCAAAGCTTACAGGCTGCGACTTGATCATCGAGGCGATTGCGGAACGGATCGATTGGAAGAAATCGTTATACGCGAAAATCCTGCCGCATGTGGACCTGCATGCCATCCTGGCGTCCAACACCTCCGGCCTGTCGATCAACGCGCTTTCGGAAGTGCTGGATGAGTCGCTGCATCACCGCTTCTGCGGCGTGCATTTCTTCAATCCGCCGCGTTATATGCATCTGGTGGAACTCATTCCCTGCGCAAAAACCGACGCGGACGTTCTGACGGCTCTGGAAACCTTTCTGGTCAGTACTTTGGGCAAAGGCGTGGTTACCGCCAAGGACACCCCGAATTTCATCGCCAACCGCATCGGCGTGTTTTCAATCCTTTCGACCCTGCATCACACCACCCAGTTCGGCATGGGCTTCGATGAGGTCGATGCCCTGACCGGACCGCTGATCGGCCGCCCGAAATCGGCGACTTACCGGACCTGCGATGTCGTTGGTCTGGACACCATGGCGCTGACCATCAAAACCATGGCCGATACGCTGCCCTCGGATCCCTGGCATCCCCACTTCCAGGTTCCCGGCTTCCTGCAGGCATTGATCGATGCCAAGGCGCTGGGACAAAAGACCGGTGCCGGCATCTTCAAAAAAGTGGGTAAAGAAATCCATGTATTGGATCTCGCCGGCAAGGATTACCGTCCCAGCGCAGCTCAGGTCGACCCGGACGTGCTTGCGATTCTCAAAGACCGCAATCCGCAAAGCAAGTTCAAAGCGCTGCGTGCGTCTGCACATCCGCAGGCACAATTCCTGTGGTCCTGCTTCCGGGATCTGTTCCACTACTGCGCCTTCCATCTGGCTGATATCGCCGACAGCGCCCGCGAACTCGATTTCGCCATCCGCTGGGGCTATGGCTGGAATCTTGGCCCGCTTGAACTCTGGCAGGCGGCCGACTGGAAACAGGTAGCTGCCTGGATCAACGAAGACATTGCCGCCGGCAAGAGCATGAGCCACGCGCCGCTGCCTGCCTGGGTTTCCGCCGTCGACGGCGTGCATGGTCCCGGTGGCAGCTTCAGCGCCAGCCAAGGCCGTGCCCTTCCCCGTTCCGGGAACCCGGTGTAGCCCCGTCAACGTTTCCCGGATCCGCTTTTGGGTGAAACCTTCGCGCCCGGAGAAACGGTGTTTGAAGACGATTCGGTCCGGCTCTGGCATGACGGCGACGGCATCGGCGTTCTCAGTTTCAAATCCAAGATGAATACCGTCGGTGACGGCGTTTTGGCCGGCGTGCAGAAAGCCATCGACATCGCCGAACGGCAATTCCAGGGATTGGTCGTCTGGCAGACCAAGGAGCCGTTTTCGGCCGGTGCCGATCTGTCCGGCGTTCTGGCCTCGCTGCAGGAAGGCCGCATTGCGGATTTCAGCGCGATGATCGGCCAGTTCCAAGCCACCAGCATGCGCATCAAATACGCACAGATTCCGGTCATCGCTGCCGTGCGCGGCATGGCGCTCGGCGGCGGGTGCGAGTTCCAGATGCATGCCGCACGCTCGGTATTCGCGCTGGAAAGCTATATCGGTCTGGTCGAGGCCGGTGTCGGTCTGTTGCCGGCCGGCGGCGGACTCAAGGAAATCGCCACCCGCGTCGGTCTGAATCCGCCGAATGGCGATGTTTTTGCCGGTCTGAAACCGTATTTCGAAGCGGTCGCCCTGGGCAAGGTCTCCGGATCCGCTCTGGAGGCGAAGGAGCTGAAGCTCGCGCGCGAAGGCGATGTGGTGGTGTTCAACGCCTATGAATTGCTGCATGTGGCCAAGGCCCAGGCCCGGGCCATGGCTGAATCCGCATACCGCCCGCCGGTGGCACCGAAAGCCATTCCCGTTGCCGGATCCATCGGCATCGCCACCTTCCGGATGATGCTGACCAATATGCATGCCGGTGGGTTCATCTCCGATCACGATCTGGAAGTGTCCACCCGCATCGCGACCGTCCTGTGCGGCGGTGATGTCGACCGCGGCACCCTCGTCGACGAACAATGGCTGCTGGATCTCGAACGCGAACATTTCGTGGCGCTGGCGCTGATGCCAAAAACCCAGGAACGCATCGCTTACATGCTCAAAAACGGCAAACCGTTGCGCAACTAATCAGGACACTCCATGAAAAACATCCAAGAAGCCTATATCGTCGCCGCGACCCGGACTCCGGTGGCCAAAGCCCCGCGCGGTGCATTCAAAAACGTACACCCGGCCGACATGCTGGCGCACTGTCTCCGCCAGCTCGTGGCACAGGCTCCGGGCATCGATCCGGAGCGCATCGACGACGTCATCGTCGGTTGTGCCATGCCCGAGGGCGAGCAAGGCATGAACGTCGCCCGCATCGGCGCGCTGTTGGCCGGCTTGCCGCAGTCGGTGTCGGCACAGACCATCAACCGCTTCTGCTCTTCGGGCTTGCAGGCCGTCGCCTTGGCCGCTGACCGCATCCGTCTGGGCGAGGCCGATCTGATGATCGCCGCCGGTACCGAATCGATGAGCATGGTGCCGATGAT
>JBMSNF010000073.1:0-7973 GCA_049421545.1 Arenimonas sp. | reverse complement strand
AGTTCCACTCCCTCTCCAAGACCTACAACATGACCGGGTGGCGCTGCGCGTGGGCCTGCGGCAACCCGCGCATCGTGGGCGCGCTCGCGAAGGTGAAGAGTTTCTTGGATACCGGCCAGTTCATGGCGGTCCAGCAGGCCGCGGTCGCTGTCATAGAACGCCACGCCGGTCTCGTCACAGCTCGATTCGATACCCAAAACCCGCATGCCGTCCTTCCCGAAAGCCGGGGCGCGATTGCCAAACTGCGCCGAGGGCTGTATGATAACCGGCTCTCTGGCAGGAAAACACGCCTGTCCGGGAAATCAAATTTTGGAGCCACCATGCCTTCTGTCAAAGTCCGCGAAAACGAACCGTTCGAATTTGCCTTGCGCCGTTTCAAGCGCACCTGCGAAAAAGCCGGTGTCTTGGCCGATACCCGCAAGAAAGAGTTCTACGAGAAGCCGACGCAGGAACGCAAGCGCAAAGCCGCCGCCGCCGTGAAGCGCCAGGCCCGCCGCAGCTCGCGCGACATCACCAAGCGCCAGCGCCTGTATTGATCTTCCGCTGAGCCGCCCGGCTCGCGCCCCAAAGCCGGTTACGCCACGCGTATCCGGCTTTTTGTGTTTATACCGCCCACCGATTACGGAGCACGCCATGACCCTGAAAGCGCAACTGACCGAAGACATGAAAGCCGCCATGAAGGCCGGCGAAAAGGACCGCCTCGGCGTCATCCGCCTGATCAACGCCGCCATCAAGCAGAAGGAAGTCGACGAGCGCATCGAAATGACCGATGAACTGGTGCTGGCCGTGCTGGAAAAAATGCTGAAACAGCGCAAGGATTCCATCAGCCAGTACGAAGCCGCCGGCCGCACCGATCTGGCCGACATCGAGAAATTCGAATCCGGCATCATCCAGACCTACCTGCCGCAGCCCCTGAGCCAGGCCGAAGTCGAAGCCCTGGTCGCCAAAGCCATCGCCGACACCGGCGCCGACGGCCCACAGGCCATGGGCAAGGTCATCGCCGCCCTGAAACCGCAACTGTCCGGCCGTGCCGACATGGGCGCGGTATCCGGCATGGTCAAGGCCGCATTGTCGAAATAAGCGCGCGGTTCCCGGCGAATAATGGCATCCTAATCTGATGGCGAAGCTCCCGGAATCCTTCATCGACAATCTGCTGTCGCGCATCGATCTGGTCGAAATCATCGGCACGCGTGTGCCCTTGAAGAAACAAGGCAAGGATTACTCGGCACGCTGTCCGTTCCATGACGAACGCTCGCCCTCGTTCACGGTCTCGCCGAGCAAGCAGTTCTACTACTGCTTCGGCTGCGGCGCCAAAGGCACCGCCATCAGTTTCCTGATGAACTACGACCGGTTGACCTTCATGGACGCGGGCGAGGATCTGGCCAACCGCGCCGGCATCGAAATTCCGAAAGACGCGCGCCCGGCCGATACCGACGGCAGCCGCGACATGTATGCGGCCCTGGAGGCCAGCAGCCAGTTCTTCCAGAAACAGCTGGCGGCATCCGACAAAGCGAAATCGTATCTTGAACGCCGCGGCGTGGATGCCAAAAGCATCGCCGCCTTCGGCATCGGCTATGCGCCCGAAGGCTTCAACGGCCTGATCGATGCCCTGGGCAGCGACGAGCGCCGGCGCGGCCTGCTGGAAAAAACCGGCATGCTGTCGAAATCCGACAACGGCCGGTTGTACGACAAATTCCGGGCACGCATCATGTTCCCGATCGCCGACCGGCGCGGCCGGGTCATCGCCGTCGGCGGCCGCGTGCTGGAAAAGGACGACGGTCCGAAATACCTGAACTCGCCGGAAACTCCGCTGTTCCACAAAGGTCGCGAGCTTTACGGCTTGTGGCAGGTGAAACAGGCGCACAACAAAATCCCGCGCCTGATCGTGGTCGAAGGCTACATGGATGTGGTCAGCCTGTTCCAGCACGGCATCACCCAGGCCGTGGCCACGCTCGGCACCGCCACCACGCCGGACCACGCCGAACTGCTGTTCCGCAACAGCGCCGATGTGGTGTTCTGCTTCGACGGCGACAAGGCCGGACGTGCGGCCGCCTGGAAGGCGGTGGAATCGATCCTCCCGCGCATGCGTGACGGCCGACAGGCCTTCTTCCTGTTCCTGCCCGAAGGCGAGGATCCGGACACCATCGTCAAGACCGAAGGCGCCGATGGCTTCGAGCAACGGGTCAATGGCGCGATGACGCTGTCGGATTACTTTTTCGAGGAACTGTCCAAGGATGTCCGCCTGAACACCCTCGAAGGCAAAGCACGCCTGGCTGAAAAGGTCAAACCGTATCTGCAGAAAATGCCGGATGGCGCGTTCCGCGATCTGATGACCGAACGCCTGCAATCGGTGACCGGCGTCCTCGGCGCTCCGACCACGGAAGCGCCGAAAACGGCATCCGCCGCCGGCATTTCCCCCAAGCGCAGCCTAGTGCGCGCGGTCATCACCCTGCTTCTGCAGCAGCCCGTTCTCGGTCGCGAGGTCGAACCGCCGTTTGCCTTCGCCGATCTGGATCTGCCCGGCATCGGCCTGATGGTGGCGTTGATGGAAACCCTGCATGCCCGGCCCGATATCAGCACCGCCCTGCTGCTGGAAGCCTTCGAAGCGCATGCCGACTATCCGGCCCTGCAGAAGCTGGCCCTGACCGACATGCCCGGCGATGAAACCATCTGGCGCCAGGAATTCCTGGACGCGGTCGCGCAGCTGAACCGGCAGGCCCGCCAGCAGCGCCTGTCGGTGCTTCGGCAACGGATGGCGCAGAGCGGGCTGAGCCTTGAGGAAACCGAAGAATTGCGGGATTTGTTGAAGCCGAATTGACGGGCTTTGCGGTATGCTTGGGCTTCCGAACGACCCAGGAACCGCCATGCGAACCACTCTGCTTGCCCTAACCCTTCTGGCTGCCGTTGCACCCGGCATCCATGCCGCCGAACGCATCGATGTCGGCAACCGCATCAGTGAGAACCTGCCGGAAATTCCGGCCGAGCTGATCGACAGCCTCAACCAGTATCAGAACACCCGCGGCGCCGGATTCGCCGGCTGGACCGGCGACGGCTGCATCCTGATCAGCACCCGCTTTGCCGAAACTTCACAGGCGCACCGCGTCTGCCAACCCCTGGGCATGCGTGAACAGCTGACCTTCTACAAGGAGCCGGTGGCCGGCATCACCGCTTCGCCCGCCAAAGCCTGGCGTCAGGGTTTCGTATTCGCCAAGGACAAGGGCGGCGATGAATTCAGCCAGCTGTACTGGTTCGACAACGCCACGCGCACGACCACCCTGCTGACCGACGGCAAACGCAGCCAGAACAACGGCACGGTCCTGAGCGACGACGGCGGACTGATGGCCTACCGCAGCACCTCTCGCAACGGCAAGGACACCGACGTCTGGCTGCGCGACACCCGCAGCGGCGAGGCCCGCGCCCTGGTCACCGCCGGCGGCAGCTGGAATGCCATGGATTTTTCTCCGGATGGCAAACGCCTTCTGGTCAGCCAGTATCTGGCTGCCGATGATTCACGCCCGGGCGAGGTCGATATCGCCACCGGAAAACTGACGCTGTTCCCGATTGACGGCGGCAAAGCCGCCTTCGGCGGATTCGAATACGCGCGCAATGGCAAAGGCGTGTATTTCATTTCGGATGAAAAATCCGAATTCCAGCACCTGCGCCATCATGATCCGGCTGCCGGAAAAACCACCGTCATCAGCAAGGACATCGCCTGGGATGTGACCGCCTTCGCGCAGAGCCCGGATGGCAGCCGCTTGGCCTACATCACCAATGAGGACGGCATCTCCACCGTGCGTCTGATCGACACCGCCAGTCTGAAACCGGTGGCGCTGCCGAAGCTTCCCATCGGCGTCAGCGGCGGCCTGCAATTCTCGCCGGACGGCCGACGCCTGGCCATGAGCATCAATACCGCGACTTCGCCGAGCGATGTCTATGTCATCGACATCGGCAAGTCCGAACTGACCCGCTGGACCGCCAGCGAAGTCGGCGGTCTCGATACCGCGGCGTTCACCGCACCGACGCTGGTGCGCTTCAAGAGTTTCGACGGCCGCAGCATTCCCGCGTTTTACTACCGTCCGGCCGGACTCAAACCCGGCGAGAAAGTGCCGGTACTGATCAGCATCCACGGCGGCCCCGAAGCCCAGGCGTTCCCGACCTTCAGTCCGCAGATCCAGTACCTGCTGAAACATCTGCGTGTTGCGGTATTGGTGCCCAACGTGCGCGGTTCCAGCGGCTACGGCAAAACCTATCTGAGTCTGGACAACGGCTACCTGCGCAAGGACTCGGTGCGCGACATCGGCGCCCTGCTGGACTGGATCGCCCGCCAGCCGGAAATGGACAAGGACCGTGTCGGCGTTTACGGCGGCAGCTATGGCGGCTACATGGTGCTGGCCAGCATGGTCGACTACGACAAACGCATCCGCGCCGGCATCGACGTGGTCGGCATTTCCAATTTCGCGACCTTCCTGAAGAACACCGAAAGCTACCGGCGCGATCTGCGCCGCGCCGAGTACGGCGACGAACGCGATCCGCTGATGCGCAACTTCCATGAAAAGATCGCGCCGCTGAACAACGCCCATCGCATCACCAAACCGCTGTTCGTGGCGCAGGGCTTCAATGATCCGCGGGTGCCCTATACCGAAGCCGAACAGATCGTGAAAGCGGTCCGGGAAAACGGCGGTGACGTCTGGTACCTGATGTTCAAGGACGAAGGCCACGGGTTCGCCAAGAAACCGAACAGCGATTACTTCGGCGCGGCCCAGATCCTGTTCTGGCAGAAATATCTGCTGGGCAAATAAGGACGATATGAAAAACCCCGCGCAAGCGGGGTTTTTCTTCAGACCACCGCGAAGGTCGGCGGCATCACCCAGTGATCGACCAGCAGGAACGCGAACAGCGCCATCAGGTACCAGATCGAATACTTGAACACTTCCATCGCGAACAGTTCATCCGGCGGATTGAGCAGACGGACCGCGTAATAAAGAACGACACCGCCGAGCACGACCGCGCCGCCGAGATAGAACAGACCGCTCATGCCGGTGATCCAGGGCAGCAGGGTCACGATGAACAGCAGGATGGTATAGAACAGGATCTGCCAGCGCGTGTAGGTCACGCCGTAGATGACCGGAAGCATCGGAATCAGCGCGCGTGCATAATCTTCGCGCCGGAAGATGGCCAGCGCCCAGAAATGCGGCGGCGTCCAGATGAATATGATCAGGAACAGCAGCAGGGCGTGCGGATCGACCGTATTGCTGATGGCGGCCCAACCCAGCACCGGCGGCGCGGCACCGGCGGCACCGCCGATGACGATGTTCTGCGGCGTCGCCCGCTTCAGGTAACCGGTGTAAACGATCGCATAGCCGATCAGCGAGGCGAAAGTGAGCCAGGCGGTCAGCACATTCACCTGCCACACCAGCAAAATCATCGACAGCACGCCGAGCACGACGGCGAACACCAACACCTGGGTGGAATTCAGACCGCCGGTCGGCAAGGGCCGGTGCGCGGTACGTGCCATCAGCGCATCGATGCGCTGATCAAGCAGATGGTTGATGGCCGCGGCACTGGAAGCCGCCAGCCAGATGCCGAGCGAGCCGAACAGCACCGGCTTCCATGGCGGCAAGCCGGGAACCGCCAGGAACATGCCGATGACCGCGGTGAACACGATCAACGCGACCACGCGCGGCTTGGTCAATTCGAAATAACGGGCGAAATGGGTCATGCCGTCGGGGCCGGTTCCGGCGACTGCTCAGGCTCCCGCAGTCGCGCAAGCACGCCGACCACGGTGAACAGCAGCAGGGCGGCGCCGGCGTTGTGGGCCACGGCCACCCACAGCGGCAAGCCGAAATGCACATTGCTGATGCCGAGTGCGACCTGGGCCACGGTCAGCAGCGCGAGCACGCTGCCCCAGTAGACCAGACCGGGCGTGCGGATCATCTTCACCGCCAGCGCGATCAGGTAAAGCGCGACCACCACCGCCATGCCGCGGTGCATCAATTGGATGGCGACGCGGGCCGGACCGTCAAGCACACCGCCTTCGTAATCGACGCCGATGCCGCGCCAGAGCACGAGCGCCTCGCTGAAGTCGTGTTCCGGCAGCCACTGGCCGAGACATTTCGGAAAATCGGTCCCGCAGGCCAAGGCCGCGTAATTGGCGCTGGTCCAGCCCCCAAGGGCGATCTGCACGACCAGCAAGGCCAGTCCGATCCAGAGCAGCCGTTTGAACAGGCGGGCATGGCCCTGGATCAGCTCGGTGTTGGGCGTGGCGCGCCAGGCCAGCCAGGTCAACAGCGAGAAGGTGGTCAAACCGCCCAAGAGATGCGACATCACCACAATCGGCTTCAACAGCCAGGTCACCGTCCACATGCCGAGCATGGCCTGCATGATGATCACCGCCAGCAATACCGCGGTATAGCCGATGAACGGCTCGCGTCCGGCGCGCCAGGCGTAGGCCAACAGACCGAGAATTCCGGCAGCGGCCATGGCGAAGGCCGGATCATGGTGCCAATACATATAGACCGGAATGGAGGCGGCCACCGCCGCGGAACATACGATTGGCACCCAGATGGCATGACGTCGGCGCTTGGCTTCCAGCAGGCACAGGGTCAGTACCAACAGACCGAGGATGGCGGCGAGATGGCGGTGGAACTGCTCCCGCCAGGCTTTATGCACTTCAACGGCACGTTCGAATACGGCATTGGCGGCGGCCACTTCATGGTCCTGCACCGGCCAGGTGGCGCGGCCGTAACAGGTCGGCCAATCGGGGCAGCTCAGTCCGGCGTTGGACAGGCGCACGAAGCCGCCGAACACGATGACGCACAGGGTGAGCAGGACGCCGGCCCAGGCGATGCGGTGGAAATGCTTATAGGTATTGGTCATGGGCTTATTTTACGAGTTTTGCCAGATCTTTTCTCAGACCGCTGGGATCGAATCCGGCCGGATAGTGCAAGGCCACAAACCCATCCGGATCGATCAAATACACGGGGTAACCCGCCGTGCCCTCTTTCTCGGGTAGCGCGGCACTGAGTTCCGCATTGGCCTGCATGGCGATGAAGCCTTTGAAATCGGGCCGTGTCGCCGGCACTTCGGCAAACCAGAGCACATCGATGCGTTCGGTGTGGCGGCCACGGCTGAGCCAGACCCGATGCAGCACATCCAGCTGTTTCTGGCATTCCGCCAGACAGGGGCTATCGGAGACCAGAACGATGCGCCAGGCATTGCGTTCGGGCTGCCAGGCATAGGGGCGGCCATCGGCGCGCAGGAAGGTCCGGGTGCTGAAGTCCAGCGGCGGGCTCAATAATTGCCCGAAGTTTTTATGGCTTTCCGGCTGCCATCCGGCAAAGCGCAGCAGGGCTGCGATGCCGAATGAACTGAAAAACATCGCCACGATCAGCAACAGCACCAGACGCGAGCGCCACTGTCGTTTCCGTTCATCCGTTTGCATGTGTCTTCCTCATCATTACGCCGATACAAAGCACCGCGAACGCCGCGGCCAATCCGAACCACTGCAGGGCATACGCCCGGTGTTTTTCCGGCGGCAGGGTATTGGCCTGCACCGACAGATCGCGGACGAAGCCGATGCGCTGTGCCGGATCCACCCGCAGAATGCGCGCCGACAGCGGCCGGTTCAAGGCTTTGGACAGTGCCTCGCGATCCACGCGCATCAACAAAAGCGTACCGTCCGGCTGCACGCTGTAGGCCGGCCCAAGGGCAAAACCGGGCGAAGGCGGTGGCAACAGCAATCCTTCGAGCACCATACGGCCGCTAAGTGTGGCCGGTTTCGGCAGTTGCCGATTGCCATTGACCTGCAGCCAGCCGAGATCGACCAGAAAGGTACGGCCATCATCGCTATCGGCGGCCTGAAAAACCGAAACACCGACCTGATCGCCGCGCCGCTGGTTATCCAGCAGCAGGAGCGGCGCTTCGCGGAACGTCACACGGCCCTGCGACCAGGTATAACCCTGCGCCTGCGCCAA
>JBMSNF010000072.1:0-8020 GCA_049421545.1 Arenimonas sp. | reverse complement strand
CGCCGCGCCTGCCGAAAGCGTCCTTGCCGTCCAGCACCACCGCCACATTCAGGCTTTTGTTGAGGATCTGGGGGAAGGGGTGGGCCGGATCCAGTGCCAGCGGCGACAGGATGGGGAGTACTTCGGTCTTGAAATAATGATGCAGCCAGCGCCTTTGGCTGGCATTCCAGTTCGCACGATCGAGGATGCGCACGCCGGCGGCCGCCAGTTCCGGACGCAGGACTTCGTTCCAGAGCGCATATTGCGCCTTGACCAATCGGTTCGAAAGCAGGTAGATTTTGTCGAGGGCCAGCTGCGGATCCATGTTGTCCGGAAGCAGCGGCGCCTTGTACTGAAGCGCGGTCTTGACGGTTGCGGCCCGGATTTCGAAGAACTCGTCGAGGTTCGTGCAGGATATGCAAAGATATTTAAGGCGTTCGAGCAAAGGTATCGTCGTGTCCTGCGCCTGCGCAAGGACACGGAAATTGAATTCCAGCTGCGACAGCTCGCGGTTCAGGAACAGGTCCGAATCGGAATAATCGTTGATATCGCTCATGCGTTTCAGTCAGGCCTTTTATGCAAGCATAGCAGATGGCACAGTGACGGTTAAGCCACGCGTTCGGGCGGAAAGCGGCACAGGAAGCGGCTACCCTTGCCGGGTGTGCTCTCGATGCGCAGCTCGGCCTGATGCAGGTTCAGTACATGTTTGCAGATGGAAAGGCCGAGCCCGGTGCCGCCGAGCTCACGCGATCGACTCGTGGAAACGCGGTAGAAGCGCTCGGTCAGCCGGCTGATCTGGTCGGCCGGGATGCCGAAGCCGGTATCCTGTACCCAGAAATCGAGGCCGTTGACCTCGTTCCGGCGGAATCCGATGGCGATGCTGCCGTCGGTGGGCGTATAGCGCACCGCATTCGAGACCAGATTCGAAAATGCGCTGTGGATGTCCTTCGGAGATCCGACCAGAAGTCCGTTGAACTCGGGAACCAGACTGACCTGATGACGCCCCTGGCTGAGCGCGACGGCTTCCTGATGCAGGGTGTGCAGAAGCGCGCCGGTGCTGATGGCTTCTTCGGGCAGCATGTTCCCAGATTCAAGCCGGGACAGGTTCAGCAGGTCTTCCACGAGGTGGTTCATCCGGCTGGACTGTTTCTGCATTTCACCGATGATGGTCTGCAGCTCCGGATTTTCCTGCTGTTCAATCAGCTCCAGATAGCCGTGGATCACGGTCAATGGCGTCCGCAGTTCGTGCGAGACGTTGGCCACGAAATCACTGCGCATTTTTTCAAGGCGACGCATTTTGGTGGAGTCGCGCAGCACCACCAGGCTGTTCGCCAGCGTGTAGGGCAGCAGGAAGAAATCGAGATAGGCGTCGCTTGAAGCCGGCGAAATCACATTGAGCAGCGGTTTTTCGGCATCGGATGTCATGAACCAGTTTTTGACATCGGCATCGAACAGACGGAACAAGTTGGCGTCTTCCTCGCCCGGATGCAGGCCGAGCATGCGCTTTGCGGTTTTGTTCGACCAGACAATGTAGCCGGTTTCACGGCTGACCACCAAGGCGCCTTCGGGCATGGCGCCTGCGGCCAACCGATAGCCGCGCAGCATCTGGACCAGTCGTCCGATACGGACACGATGCTCGCGGTTTTTTTTGTAAATCAGTGTTTCCAGCGCCGCCCACACGCCCTGGCCATCCGGTTGCGGGTTGAGTGCACGTGACTCCAGCTGTTCGAGAATGCGTCCGAGCTTGATGTAACTGCGGACAATCTGGAATATCGCGAGCAACAGGAAAGCGGCCAGCAGCCCGTAAATTCCGCCGATTGCATAGCCAATACCCATTCCGACCGCATAGGTAAAGCCCCAGAGTATCCAGGACTGTCGCCACGCCAATGCGGTCAGGGTCGCTTTCGCCATGTTCAGGATGCCGGCGGCTGCCCGACAAAGCGATAGCCGGCGCCGCGTACGGTCTCGATCATGGATTCCAGCCGGAACGGTTCAAGCACCTTGCGCAGACGTCGTACATGGACATCCACGGTACGGTCTTCGATGTCGCTGCCGCCGCCCCAGACGAAATCCAGCAATTGGTTCCGGGTGTAGACCCGGTTGGAGTGGCTCATCAGAAAATGCAGAAGACGGTATTCGGTCGGACCGAGATGGACCTTTTCATCGCGCACCAGCAGTTTCTGCTGGTTGGCGTCGAGTCGCAGCGGGCCGACTTCAATCGAGCCGTCTTCCTCGTTCTCACGGCTGCGCCGGAGCACGGCCTTGATGCGTGCCAACAGCTCCCGCGCCGAGAACGGCTTGACCACGTAATCATCGACCCCGCTGTCGAAGCCGGCGATACGGTCGGACTCTTCGCCTTTGGCGGTGAGCATGATGATCGGGACGTCGCGGGTATTGTTTTCACGGCGGAAGCGCCGAGCCAGCTCGATGCCGGGCGTGCCCGGAAGCATCCAGTCGAGAAGAATCAAATCGGGAATGCGCTCTGAGACCGCCTGCACCGCCTCTCTCGCATCCTGGGCGCAGATGGGCTGGTAGGATTGCGTACGCAGGGCATAGGCGATCATGTCGCGGATGGCCGGTTCGTCTTCGACAATCAGAATATGGGCTTGCACGGCATGACCTTAGGCTCGGGAGTTAAGGCATTACATCCAATCATTATGACGGCTTTATGACAGCCTGTCACAAATTCAGCCGCCTTGCTCTTCCGGTTTGATGCCTTGGCGCTTCAGCTCCAGTGAAATGGGCATGAATTCGGCAATCCGGGCCTCGACCCTGGCGCGTTGGTAATAGTCCAGATCATCGTTCTTCAACAGATTGCTGAGTTGGCTGATGGCGTCATCGACCCGTCCGTTCAGGAAGGCCACCTCGGCGTAGGTCTCGGCCGCCCGCAGGGTGTTTCCGGAGAGTTCATAGGCCCGGGCCAGCAGGCGCTGATAGACGAAATCCTCACCATCACCGCCGATCCGGCGCAGGAGTTCCTGGGCGCGCAGGGCTTTCTCGGCATTGTCCAGTTCCAGCAGAAAGTCGGCATAGGCGAGAACGACCGCCCGGTTATCGGGATACTTGGCAACCAGCTGCTCGAAGCGTGTTTCGGCCTGAATCGGCTTCTTGGCCGCTTGCGCGGCCTGTGCCCGGGCGATGGCGATCCAGAGGTGGTCCGGATGCTTTTTGCCCAGCTCGGTCAGCAACGCATCCGCATCATTGCCCTGACGGTTGGCGATGTAAGCCAAGGCCAGCCCGTATTGGTGGGCGTCCGTGGGCTTGCTCTCAAACCCATCAATGCCCCGGCGGTATTCGATGATGGCGGCGCCGGGGCTTGCCGCGGAAAGCACGCGAAGGCGTTCCTTGGCCCAGACGAAGTCGCTGCTGGACGTCGCCTGCGGGGTTCCGGGCAATTGCGCAAATTCCGGCAAAAGGGGGTTGCTGGGCGTTGAGGTTCCGGCGCCATCGAGATTGGCCCGGTTTTGCCGCATCTTATGGGCCCGGTCACGGGCCTCGCTGATTCGGGTGGCGCTCATCGGATGGCTGCGCAGGTAGTCCGGAGCGGTGTAACCTCCGGCGTTGGCGCGGGTAACGCTTTCCATGCGCGCGAAAAAGTCGGCCAGGGCGTCCGGATTGTAGCCGGCCCGGTAAAGGGTCTGGATGCCGATCCGGTCGGCCTCGGATTCGTTGGATCGGGTGTAATCGATCTGACGCTGGATCATCAGGGCCTGGGCGCTCATCATCGCTGCAGCCGTGGCGTTATCCGCGGAATTTCCGGAGCCGCCGGCCGATTGGGCCGCCACGATCATGCCCAGGGCCGCCAGCATGATCGGAATCTGGTCTTTTTTGGCGCGTTCGACCGAACGGATGACGTGTTTCTGGGTCACGTGCGAGATTTCGTGACTGAGTACCCCGGCCACCTCGTCTTCGGTCTTGGCGGTCAGGATCAGGCCGGCATTGGTGCCGATGTAGCCGCCCAGCGTGGCGAAGGCATTGATCTGACGGTCACGCAGCAGGAAAAAAGTGTAGGGCTGTCTCGGGTTGTCGGAATTGGCGCCCAGTCGGTGCCCCATGGTCTGCAACCAGGAGTCCAGCAGCGGGTCATCGAGTACGTAGTTCATCTGCCGCAGCTGGTGCAGGGTGTAGCCGCCGTATTGCGCTTCCTGGGCCGGGGTGATCATTTCACCGGCCGAGGAGCCCAGCTCCGGCAGCGCGGTTTCCTGCGCCCGGACGGGATTTCCGCACAGCCAAAGGCCTGCGAAAACCGCCAGGACCAGTCCGTTCCGGGGGAAGGGGGATTTGTTCATCCGTTATGCACTTGAATTCACTTACACTGGGACTCACATACTAGCGCATAGTTCCCCGACATCCCAAGGACCGCCATGGCCGACATCCTCATGTACAGTTCCGCCGTCTGTCCGTATTGCGTCGCGGCCAAGAATTTCCTGAAAGCCCGCGGGCTGGATTACCGCGAAATACGCATCGATCAGGACGCCGATGCCCGGACCGAGATGCTGTCCCGGACGAAGCGTACCTCGGTCCCGCAGATTTTCGTCAATGGCACCCATGTCGGCGGTTTCGAAGATATGGTGGCATTGGACCGTGCCGGAAACTTCCAACCTCTGCTGGAGCAGACCCCGTGAGCGTGCAAGACCGTGTCAAAGCGTTTACCGAATTCCGTCAGCGCATGAACGAGCGCATCCTTTCCGAAGACAACCAGGTCGTGCGCCGCTTCTTCGCATTGGATACCCAGACCTACAAGGATGGCGCCCTTGACCTGAAAACCAAGGAGCTTCTGGGCTTGGTCGCCTCCATGGTGCTGCGCTGCGATGACTGCATCAGCTACCACATCGCGCAATGCAAGGAAGCCGGTGTCAACCGTGACGAGTTTTTCGAAGCCTTTTCCGTGGCATTGGTGGTCGGCGGTTCGATCGTCATCCCGCACCTGCGCCGTGGCGTGGATTTCCTCGACCAGCTCGAGGGGCAGGGTATCCATGCCGTGCCCGAGCACAAGCACGATTGACGCGATAGGCCGCGTTTTGCATTTCGTTTAGGCCCTGTTCGGCTCCGGACGGGGCTTGTCCGCTATAATAGCTGGCTAACCACAATCAGCCGGGTATCAGCTTATGTCGCAGACAATCGCCGTCATCAAAGGAGATGGCATCGGTCCGGAAATCATGGACGCCACCTTGGAGGTGCTCAACGCCCTCGGTGTCGGCCTGCAGTATGATTTCGTCGATGCGGGCCTGAGCGCCTACGAAAAAACCGGTGAACTGCTGCCGGAAGCAACTCTAGCCGCGATCATCAAACACAAAGTCGCCTTGAAAAGCCCGCTGACCACTCCGGTCGGCGAGGGATTTTCCTCCATCAACGTCGCCCTGCGCCGCAAGTTCGACCTATACGCCAATGTGCGTCCGGCCATCAGCTTCCCCAATACCAAATCACGCTACAGCAACATCGACCTGATCACCGTGCGCGAGAATACCGAGGGCGCCTATATCGGTGAAGGTCAGAGCATTTCCGAAGACGGCGAGACCGCACTGCTGACCCAGAAGATCACCCGCAAGGGCTCCGAGCGCATCGTCCGTTACGCCTTCGAGCTGGCCAAGAATCTCGGCCGGAAAAAAATCACCGTCGTGCACAAAGCCAACATCCTGAAGTCCACCTCGGGCCTGTTCCTGAAAGTGGCCCGCGAGGTCGCCGCCGAATACCCGCAGATCGAATGCAATGAAATGATCGTCGACAATACCTGCATGCAGCTGGTGATGAAGCCGGAGCAGTTCGACGTCATCGTGACCACCAACCTGTTCGGCGACATCATTTCCGACCTGTGCGCCGGTCTGGTCGGCGGTCTTGGTCTGGCGCCCGGCGCCAACATCGGCAAGGACTGCGCCATTTTCGAAGCCGTGCACGGCTCCGCGCCGGATATCGCCGGCAAAGGCGTCGCCAACCCCTGCGCGCTGCTGTTGGGTGCGGTGCAGATGCTGGAACACATCGGTCAGGTCGATGTCGGACGTCGCCTGAAGCAGGCCATCATCGACACCATGAACGACAAGGACCACCTCACTCCTGATCTGGGCGGATCCGGGACGACCCAGACCTTTGCGGCGGCCATCATCAAGCACATCAAGGCCTGAAGGCAGCCGGCAAAAACAGAAAACGCGCCTCGGCGCGTTTTTTATTTATCAAAGCATTTATTGAATATGTTTCAAAATCGATAACTTGCTGGTTCCGGGATTGTAAGCGCTTTCCAGCGCCTTGAACACGTAATCGCCAGCCGCTTCACAGGCATCGGGCAGGGATTTCTTCAGGGCCAGATTGGCGGCTATGGCCGCAGCCAAGGTACAACCGGTGCCGTGACCGGAAACCTTCAAGCGCGGGTGCTCGAATTCATACAGTGCCTTGCCAGTATCGAGCCGGTCGATGACCTTGCGGCCGCTCAGATGCCCGCCTTTCAGCAACACCGCTTTCGCGCCCATGGTCAGCAATTCGACCAGTGCGCCTTCGGCCTGCTCGTCATCGTCGATGGCGTGGTCGAGCAGCAGCACCGCTTCGTCGATATTGGGGGTGATGACCGTGGCCAGAGGCAGCAGGCGTTCAACCACGCGTCGGATGGCACGGGTTTCCAGCAGAGTGTGGCCCGAGCTGGAAACCATGACCGGGTCGAGCACGATGTGTTTCGGCCGATGGCATTCCAAGGCATCGGCGACCGCATCGATGATGCCGGCATTGGCCAGCATGCCGATCTTGACCGCGCGGATGTCGAAATCGCTGAAAACCGAATCCAGTTGCGCTTTGAGGAATGCGCGCGGCGGCACATGGATGGCCTGTACGCCCTGTGTATTCTGTGCGGTCAGCGCCGCGATCGCCGACAGGCCGTGCAAGCCATGTGCGGCGAAGGTTTTCAGATCGGCCTGGATGCCGGCACCGCCGCCGGAATCGGATCCGGCGATGGTGAGCACGGACGGCACCCGCGCCATGACTTACAAAACCTCGGACGCGTAATCGGCCAGACGCGAACGTTCGCCGCGACGCAGCGTGATGTGCGCCGAATGGGCCCAGTTCTTGAAGCGGTCCACGGCATAGGTCAGACCCGATGTGGTTTCGGTCAGATAGGGCGTATCGATCTGCTCGACATTGCCCATGCAGATGATTTTGGTGCCCGGACCGGCGCGGGTGATCAGGGTTTTCATCTGCTTCGGCGTCAAGTTCTGGGCTTCATCCACGATCAGCCAGCGGCTGAGGAAGGTGCGGCCCCGCATGAAGTTCATGGCGCGTATCTTGATGCGCGAGGCCAGTAGTTCGTTGGTGGCGCCGCGGCCCCAGGAATTCTGTTCCTGGGTGTTGGTGAGCACTTCCAGATTGTCGGTCAGCGCTCCCATCCATGGCGTCATTTTTTCCTCCTCGGTACCCGGCAGGAAGCCGATATCCTCGCCGACGGAAACCGTGGCGCGGGTCATGATGATTTCCCGGTAGCGCTGGTTGTCCATGGTCTGGGTCAGGCCGGCGGCCAGCGCCAGCAGGGTCTTGCCGGTGCCGGCGGTGCCGAGCAGGGTGACCAGATCGATTTCCGGATCCATCAGGGCATTCAGCGCGAAATTCTGTTCACGGTTGCGGGCGTTCACTCCCCAGACCTGATGCTGTGGGGTCCGGTAATCGTCGACGATCTGCAGGACGACTTTGTCACCGTCCATGCGGCAGACCCGCATTTCCACTTCATCCTCGCCCGGCATGTAGAGGAACTGATTGATGAACCAGTCGTCACCGCGGGCGCGCTGGATTTCATAGAAGGTCCGGCCTTTGTCGGTCCAGGAACGCAGATTGCCCTGATGACGTTCCCAGAAATCGGCTTCCAGCTCGCGTACGCCGGTGAACAGCAGGTTGAAATCATCGATGGCACGGTCGTTTTCGTAATCCTCGGCGGCGACGCCGCAGATCGAGGCCTTGATGCGCAGGTTGATGTCCTTGGAGACCAGCACCACCGGTACGCCGGGGTTGTCCTCTTTGAGCTGAAGAATTGAACCGAGGATCAGGTTGTCGGGCAGCACGGTACCGAAGC
>JBMSNF010000071.1:0-8065 GCA_049421545.1 Arenimonas sp. | reverse complement strand
TCGCCGTAGCGGGTGACGGCGGCACCGGAGCGGACCGCAGCCTTGGCCAGCAGGCGTGCTTCGGCCTGCGCCTGTTGCCAGACGCCGGCATGCAGCAGCGGGCTGCGGGCCGATAAATCGAGGCTTTCGTATTGGGTGATGGATGGAAACAAGGGCGCGCAGCCGGCGAGCGTCTGACGCATGCGCTGCTGCTCGGCATCGGGGCCGAAACCGAGTGCCTCACGCAGGGCCGCTTCGGCCAGTGCAAACGGCACCGAGGCCGCCACTTCGAACAACCGCCATTCGTTTTCGATCGGCTCCAGCACGGACGGATTGTCGGGATCCAGGCGCGCCTGATGTTCGCCGCTGACCACCAGCACGCCGCCGCGCAACACCATCAGCGGCCAGAATGCCGCCACTTCGGTTTCACTCAACGGCGCATGCTGATGGAAGGCACGCACGGCATGCAGGATTTCGAACGGCGCTTCGGGGCGGTGATGCAGAATCGAGGAACAGGTGATGGCCAGCTCGCCGACGCGCCAGGACCGGGCGAGGTCGCCGAAATCGATGACGCCATCGGGACGCACCCGGCCCGCGGCATCGCGCGGCCCGACCACATTGTCATCGGTGGCATCGCCATGGATGGCCTGCAGTGGCAATGCCGTCTTCAGCGGTTGCAGCCGCAGTGCGGCCTCGGCGCAGGCCTGCATCACTTTCCGGCGCCGTTCGGCGCTGCGTACCGAGACATTCAAGCGCGCGATCACCGCTTCGGCCTGACGCAGGTCCCATTGCACCGTGCGTTCCAGACCGGGGTGATCGAAATCGGCCAAAGCCGCGCAGGTTCGCCCGGCGACATGGCCGAGATCGCTGATGACTTCCGGTGCCAGATAGCGCGTGCCGGTCAAGGGGCTGCCATCGACATAGGACAACAGCCGGACCAGCAGGCGGTCGTCGCCGACCGGCCATTCGTGAATCATGCCGCCATCGGCGGCGGCAAACGGTAGCGGTGCATGCAGCCCGGGATCTTTGCCGGCGACATGTTGCATGGCGGCGTTCTGTGCTTCCAGGCTGGCCCGGCCCCAGCTGCGGTTGGCGATCTTCAGTACCCGGGCACCGGAGGGCGTGTCGATGCGGAAATTACGGTCCTGCGAGCTGCCCAGTTCGCGGATCGGACCGTGGATGCCGAACAAGGCGCCGGCAATCTCCAGGGCCAGCGTGTCGTCCACGGGCGGCCGCGGAGCGATGGCGATGTCGGTGCTGTTCATGCGCGTTCCATGCTTCCTCGACGGAGACCAAGCCCCCATTCTACCGCACACAATTGCCGGCGATGGCTTACACTAGCGGCGTGTAAACACGGATGGACGAAGGGGCGGCACCGGTGTTTCGAATTCTGGCAGCACTCCTGATGGTCGCGGCCCTGCTCGCGGAGCCGGCGGCGGCCTTGGACAAAAAGCCGCTGTCGGCCTATTCGCGGGAAACCTGGACCACCCGCAACGGCCTGCCGCACAACCAGGTCAATGCCGTCACCCAGACGCCGGAAGGCTATCTCTGGTTCGCCACCTGGGAAGGCTTGGTGCGCTACAACGGCCAGGACTTCCGCATCTTCTCGCCGAAAAACATTCCGGAACTGCGCGACCACGGTATCCGTTCGGTCAGCGCCGGAAACGGCGGCCGGCTGATCGTGGCCACCTCGCGCGGCGGCGTGTCGATCCGTGATCGCGGCCGCTGGAAAACCTACGGCAAGGAAGAAGGGCTGGCGCAGAATGAAACCATGGCCGCCATCGAGGATGCCGAGGGCGCGGTCTGGGTGGCGCATGAAAGCCAAGGGCTTTCGCGTATCGGGCCGGATGGCAAGATCCGCACCTACCACGCGAAAGACGGACTGCCCAACGAACGCCTGTATGCGATTTACATGGATGGCAGCAAAGCGGTCTGGGTCGGCACCGCCGATGGCATGGCGCGCATCCAGAACGGCCGTCTGCAGGCCTTCAATGAAGCGCAGGGCCTTCCGCACGGTGCGGTGTACGCGATGTTGGAGTCGCCGGAAGGCGGCCTTTTCATCGGCACCCATCACGGCCTGTACACCGTGCGCAACGGCGAGTTCAAACCGGTGCCCGGATTTCCCGACGAGGCGGTGATCAGCCTGAGCATCGATAAAGAGGCCAACCTCTGGATCGGCACGGTCAACCGCGGCATCCTGCGCATGGGTGCACGCGGACTGGAAGCGCTCGATGCCAAGGACGGGTTGCCCAACAACAGGGTCAGCGCCTTGTACAGCGACCGCGAAGGCAATCTGTTGGCGGGCACCAACGCCGGTCTGGTGCGTTTCGCGGACACGCCGTTCGTCACCCTCGACAATTACCAGGGCCTGACCGACAACTACGTGCGCGCCATCGCCGAAACCGCCGACGGCAGTCTGATGATCGGCACCTCGCGCGGGCTGAACCGTTATGCCGATGAACGCATCAGCGCCATCCAGGACCATCCCAGTCTGAAAGACGACGCCATCCTCAGTCTGGCGCCGGCCAAGGACGGCAGCGTCTGGGTCGGCATGTATTCCACCGGTCTGATCAACTGGAAGGACGGCGTGGTCCGTGAAAGCATCGACGTCGGCAATCCGCTGTACGGTTCGCAGATCCGCGCGTTGCTGGAAGACGCCGACGGCAGCCTGTGGGTCGGCACTTCGCGCGGCGTCTACCGCAAGCGCGGCAAGGCCCTTGAGCGCTACGGCGAACAGAACGGACTGCCGCGCGATTTCATTCTCAGCCTGCACCAATCACGCAGTGGCCGGATTTGGGTCGGCACCGCCAACGGGCTGGGCTACATTGAAAACGGAAAAGCCGGCAAGCTCGATATATCCAAGTATCAATCCGCCGAGGACGTGTTCGGTTTCAGCGAGGATGCCGATGGCACCTTGTGGATCGCCACCGACCGCGGCGTGCTGCGTCTGCGCGGCGGACGCATCGATGTGGTCGGCACCGCGCAGGGCCTGCCGGTCGCCACCATCTTCCAGATCGTGTCCGACACCTACGGCAATTTCTGGCTGACCTCCAACCGCGGCGTGGTGTACGTGACCCGCGCCGAGATGGACGCCGCCGCCAGCGGCCGCATCGCCCGCGTCAATCCGGTCAGCTTCGCCGAAGCCGACGGCATGGGCAGCGCGCAATGCAACGGCAGCGCCGGTCCGGCCGCACTGCGCGCGCGTGACGGCAGCATCTGGGTCGCCACCGCCAAAGGCGTCGCCATCGTGCAGCCCGATGAACTGGCACGCTACCAGGTGGCGCCGCCGCCGGTGGTCATCGAAAGCGTGATGGTCGACGATCAGGCGGTCGAATCCGAGGGCCTGCTCAAGTTGCCCTCGGGCACCCGCAAGCTGGAACTGTTCTATGTCAGCCTCAGTTTCCGCACGCCCGAACAGATCCGCTACCGCTACCGGCTGGAAGGCTTCGACAACCAGTGGATCGACCGCGACCAGCTGCGCAACGTGCAGTTCACCAATCTGCCGCCCGGCCGCTACACCTTCCGGGTCAGCGCTTCCGTGCGCGGCGGTCCTTGGAGCAAAGACGGTGCCAGTCTGCCGTTCGAAATCGCGCCCAAATTCTACCAGCACGTCTGGTTCATTCCGGCATTGCTGGCATTGACCGCATTGCTGGTATACGGCCTGTTCCGTGCCCGCATCCGCCAGCTGAAAGCGCGCGAAGTGGAACTGAGCGGCATCGTCGAAGAGCGCACACGCGCCTTGTTCGAAAAAAACGAAGAACTCGAACAGCTCAATCAGCGCATCAGCGAGCAATCGGAAGCCTTCGCGCGCCAGGCCCGCACCGATGCCCTGACCGGCCTGCCGAACCGGCGCAGCATGGATGAAGTGCTGCAGCAGGAATTCACCGCCGCGGTTGCCGCCGGCACGCCGTTCTGCTTCGCGCTGCTCGACATCGACCACTTCAAACGCGTCAACGACACCTACTCGCACGATGCCGGCGACCAGGCCCTGATCCGCGTGGCCGAAGCCATGCGCCGTGTGCTTGGCGACGCCAGTCAAGGCCGCCGGCGCGGCAGCGATCTGTGCGCGCGCTGGGGCGGCGAAGAATTCGCGTTGCTGTTCCCGCAGCAGCCGCTGCCAGAAGCGCTGGCTCTGTGCGAACGCATCCGGGAAGCCGTGCAGGCCATCGATTGCAGCGATTTTGCGCCCGGATTGCATCTGAGCGCCAGCATCGGTCTGGTCGAACGCGCCGACACCGCGCATCACGAGCGCTTGGTGACCAAGGCCGATGCCAATCTGTACGCGGCCAAGAACGGCGGACGCAACCGCGTCGTTGCCGGCTAGGGAGCGCTCGGCAAGCGATTCAGGCCAGCCATGCGCTGCAATCCCAGCCCAGCAGCGTCTGCAGCCGCTCGGTGTCCTTCCGGAAAAAATCACGGAGCAGGCGGTATTCCGTCTCGGCCATCGGCTCCGGATACGGATAGGCGTGTACGCGCTGCGGCGTGATGCCCTGCAGACGCGGTACGCCGAGAAAATCACAGACGCGCGCCACCACCGCTTCGGGTTGCGCCAACAGGCGTTCGTGCCGGAGGATCAATGTCTGTTCGCGCGGAAAGTGCTGCCACAGGCGCGTCAATTGCTCGGCATACAGACCGCGCCTAAGGCAGGTATAGCCGGAGGCTCCGTCCTTGGATGGCGACGCCATCATGGCGAGTTCGCGCTCCAGGGCTTCGCGGAAGCTGACCCGGCTTTCGCCACGGGCACGGAACATATTCCAGTGCGAATAGGCACGATGGACCGGATCACGCAGCACGGCGACCAGACGCATGTCCGGATTATAGGCCTGGATGCGCGGCATCACCTCCGGCTTGTACAGGTAAATCGGCGTGGTTTCGCCGAGCAGGCGGTGCCGCGCTTCCGGTGCGAACCACGCATGGTAGGCGGCGTGATCAGGGATGCCGCCGGCGAAGGCGGCATCGTCGTCGAAGTAGTGCAGCTCCTTCTTCGAGGGAAAGCACAGCAGCGGATGCTGGCGCAGGTAGAAATCCAGCGCGGTGGTGCCGCATTTCTGGGCACCGCAGATCAGAAAGTCGACCCTGCGCATGGTTGCCGGCTCAGGCCGAAACCGCCAGTTTCTCGTTGTGGTAACGGCGTGCCGCAATCAGCCACAGCACTGCACCGAGTCCGAACCCGCAGGCCAGATACACGGCCCACTCGTTGGCACCGATGGTTTCGCTGCGCACGATTTTCAGGATCATCTGGTTCTGTGCCAGGAACGGCACCGCGAACTGCCAGAGCGCGTTCTTCATCGGATTGACCATCAGGATCACGGTCGGCAGGATCGGCAGCATCATCAGAATCGACATGTAGCTCTGCGCTTCCTTGACCGATTTCGCGCCGGCGGCGATCACGGTCAGCAGACCGGTGCCGATCAACACGATGGGCACCAGCACCAGCAGCATCTGCGCGATCTGCAGCCAGCTCAGCGACAGCTTGATGCCCAGGCTCGGCGCCAGCATGAACGCCGCCTTGAACGACAGCAGGGTCAGCAGCAGGGTCAGCATGCCGAACGCGCAGGCCGCCAGGATCTTGCCGCTCATGATCATGCCGCGCGCGGCCGGCGTGGCCAACAGCGGTTCCAGCGACTGCCGTTCGCGTTCGCCGGCGGTGGCATCGATGACCAGATAGGCGCCGCCGAGGAAACCGCTGAGGATCAGCAGATACGGCAGGAAAGCCAGGGCCTGGCCGATGCGGCTTTCCGGAGTGGCCAGATCCTTGCGTTCCACCACCACCGCCTGCGTGGCGCTGGGACTGACCCCGCGCGAGAGCAGACGCAGGGCGCCGGTGCTGCGGCCGTAGTTTTCCAGCAGGTTGGAAACGCGCTCGACCGGAATGCGTGCATCATCACGCGAGCTGTCGTGCCAGATCTCGACCGGTGCCGGTTCGCTGCTCCGCCATTTTTCCGGGTAGTCCTTGGGAATCACCAGAATCACCTCGACATTCTGCGCGGCGATTTCGCCTTCCGGATTGGTCGGCGCCGGTTGGATCACGATATTGCGCCCGGACAGCCAGTGCACCAGATTCGGCGCGTGCTCGGCGCCGATCACCGGCAGCTCCAGCGGTTTTTCCAGCTGTGTGCTGACCCGGTTGCTGGCCAGTTTGCCCAGACCCAGGATCAGCGCGGGAAACAGCAGCGGTCCCATCAGCAGGGATATCGCCACGGTCTTGCGGTCGCGGAACAGATCCAGCAGTTCTTTCTTCATTACGGCGATCATGGCGTTCATGCGTGCAGGCCCTCCTCGCTGCCGATGACCTTGACGAAGGCATCTTCCAGATTGGCTTCCCCGGTCTGGGCGCGGATTTCATCCGGCGTTCCGTTGGCCATGACCTTGCCGTGCGCGATCACCACGATGCGGTCGCACAGCGCGGCCACTTCCTGCATGATGTGGCTGGAAAAAATCACGCAGCGGCCTTCGGCTTTCAATTGCAGCAGGAATTCGCGCAAAGCGCGCGTGGTCATCACATCCAGGCCGTTGGTCGGCTCGTCGAGGATGACGTTTTTCGGATCATGCACCAGCGCCCGCGCGATGGCGGTCTTGGTGCGCTGGCCCTGCGAGAAGCCTTCGCATTGGCGGTCGATGAATTCAGCCATGCCCAGCGCCGCCACCAGGCGTTCGGTGCGCTCGGCGATCAGGGCATCGCTCATGCCATGCAGCTGGCCGAAATAGGCGATGTTTTCGCGTGCGGTCAGGCGCTTGTAGACGCCGCGGGCATCCGGCAGCACGCCCAGACGTGCACGCACGGCCGCGCTGTCGCCAGAGGCCGAGAAACCGTCGACCTCGATGCTGCCCGAATCCGGCTGCATCAGGGTGTACAGCATGCGCAGGGTGGTGGTCTTGCCGGCGCCGTTCGGGCCGAGCAGGCCGGTGATCTGGCCGTCGGGTGCGCTGAATCCGACACCTTGCACGGCGTGCACCGTGCCGGTTTTGGTTTTGAAATGTTTGTGCAGATCATTGACGGTAATCATGGTCGTTCCTCAGGGTTCCCAGCCGTTCAGGCCGGTGAACATCGGTGCGTAGGTCAGGGTTTTGATGCAGGCATCCTCCAGGTTTTTGGCATCGGCGCTTTCCAGGAATTTGGCGAATAGGCGCGGCATGCAGCCGACCGGCAGCACGTTGTGGCCCTGGCCTGTGGCGATGATGTGTTTGGAATTCGGCAGATGCCTAGCGACCATGTCGCCGTAGCGCGGCGGCGTGACCGGATCGAATTCGCCGGACAGGATCAGCACCGGCAAGTCGCCTTTGAGCGGCTGACGGTAATCGGCCGGTCGGGTTTTATGCGGCCAGACCGCGCACTGCGCTTTCATCAATTCCACCAGCCCGGTGCCGAGCAGACGTTTGCTGTCTTCCGGGTCGACGACCAGATCCGGCGTGTCTTCGCCGCACATCACCGACAGCTGCATGCCGTGCATGATCTGATCGGAAATGTCGCGCGTCACCATTTCACTCAGCGCCATCAGCGCATCCACACGGCCCTTGTTGGCTTCGGCGAACTGCAGCGGCAGCAGGCTGGCGGCCTGCGGCTGATAAGCCAGCAAGCGGGTCAGCATGGCCAAATGGCCGCTGCTGAACTGGCCGTCTTTCCATTCACCGGTGATGGCATCGCGGAAATGCACCGGTACCGGGCCTTTGGCCAAGGTGGCCAGCAGGGTGTTCAATTGTTCGCGCGGATTGCCGAGTTTTTCGCGGCAGGCTTTGTCTTTGCTGCATTGCGCGAATTGCAGATCGAGCGAGCTTTCCAGATTCTTCGCGTGTTCCTGGCCGAGCACGGTTTCCAGCGGCGCGATGCCGTCGATGGTGATGGTGCGCGTGTGCTGTGGATAGCGCTTGCCGTACAGCTGGGCCATGCGGGTGCCGTAGGAAATGCCGACCAGATTGATCTGTTCGGCGCCGAGCGCTTTGCGCGCGGCCTCCAGATCGCGCACGGCATCGCTGCTGCTGAACTGCGCGACATCGACTTTGCCGGCGTATTGCGCGGCGCAACGGCGGGCAAAGGCCGCGGCGGCATCGGCACTGGCGTCCTCGTCTTCCACCACCGCACTTTCAC
>JBMSNF010000070.1:0-8070 GCA_049421545.1 Arenimonas sp. | reverse complement strand
GGCCTACCTGGCCAACAACCAGGACAGCCTGTTCTTCGGAATGGAACGGCGCGGCAACAACGGCACGACCGCCTTCGATTTCGAGTCCAACCAGATGTCGCCCGATCCGGCCGCCCCCATGAACCCCACCCGCCGTCATTTCCTGCAATCCGGCGCCATGCTCGCCGCTGGGCTGTTCATCGCCCCGGAGCAACTCGCTGCCAGAACCCGCAACACGGTCCGTATCGGCCTTATCGGGGTCGGCCTTCGTGGCCAGAACCATCTGGAGCTGGCTCTGGCCCGCGACGACGTGCAGGTGGTTGCACTGTGTGATACCGATGCCGGCATGCTGCGTGACAGCATCGCCATGGTGACCGCCTCCGGTAAGAAAATGCCTGAAGTCGTCACGGGCGACCCGCACGCCTACCGGAAGCTGCTCGACCGCCGGGATCTGGATGCCGTGGTGATTTCCACACCCTGGGAATGGCATAAGCCGATGATTATCGATGCCTTGGAGCGCGGTATCCGGTATGTCGGCACCGAAGTCGTGCTGGGCCTGACCCTGCAGGACCACTGGGATGTGGTCAGGGCCACCGAAAAGCACGGTGCACACGTGATGATGCTGGAAAACGTGTGTTACCGGCGCGATGTGATCGCCGTGCTCAACATGGTCCGGCAGGGCCTGTTCGGCGATCTGCTGCATCTTCAGGGTGGCTATCAACACGACCTGCGCGGCGTCAAATTCAACGACGGCAAAACGCCTTACGACAGCGGCGTGGAGTTCGGCACCAAGGGCTACTCGGAGGCGCGTTGGCGCACCCAGCATGCCATCGACCGCAATGGCGACCTGTACCCGACCCATGGCATCGGACCAATCGCGATGATGACCGACATCAACCGCGGCAACCGGTTTACGCGCCTGAGCGCCTATGCCACGCGCGCCCAGGGCCTGCATGATTACATCGTCGCCAAAGGCGGCAAAGACCATCCGAATGCGGCGGTCCGCTTCAAACTCGGCGATGTGGTGACCACGCAGATCGCCTGTGCCAACGGCGAGACGGTGCTGCTGCAGCACGACACCTCCCTGCCCCGCCCGTACTCCCTCGGCTTCCGCGTCCAAGGCAGCAAAGGCCTGTGGATGGACATCAACCAGTCGCTGCACATCGAAGGTGTCAGTCCGCGTCATAAATGGGAGCCGGCGGCGCCTTGGTTGGAAAAATACGACCACCCCCTCTGGAAGAAGTACGCCGCCGATGCGGATGGCGCCGGTCACGGCGGCATGGATTTCTTCGTGCTGCACGCCTTCATCGAAAGCGCCAAACGCGGCATCGCAACGCCGCAGGACGTCTATGATGCCGCGGCCTGGAGCGCAATCACCCCCTTGAGCGAACAATCGATCGCCGAGGGCAACCGTGCCGTGGATTTTCCGGATTTCACCGATGGCGCCTGGTCGACCCGCAAAAACACCTTCGCGCGCACCGATGCGTTCTGAGCGGAACATCCCACCCACGGACCGGCGGGATATCCGTTATCATTTCCCTTTTGGAATCTTCAGGCCATGTCCGATACCGTCCTGCTCGAACGCCGCGGCACGCTCGCGACCCTGACCCTCAACCGGCCTGACAGCCACAACGCCTTCGATGCCGGCCTGATTTCGGATCTGGAAGAGGCTCTGGCCGAAGTCGAAGCGACCCGGGCGCGCTGTCTGGTGGTGACTGGGGCCGGCCACACCTTCTCGGCGGGTGCCGATCTGAACTGGATGCGCGACATGGCGCGGGCTCCGGAAGACGAGAATTTCGAAGATGCCATGGCGCTGGCACGCTGCCTGCGTCGACTGGACAATCTGCCGATTCCGGTGCTGGCCCGTGTCAACGGTTCCGCTTACGGCGGCGGTGTCGGGCTGCTGGCCTGCTGTGATATCGCCGTCGGCGTGGATACCGCCAAATTCACCCTCAGCGAAGTCAAGCTCGGTCTGGTGCCGGCGGTGATCTCCCCGTATGTCATTGCCGCCATCGGTGCGCGCCATGCCCGCCGTTACTTCCTGTCGGCTGAAATCTTCGATGCCGCACAGGCCCTGCACATCGGCCTGCTGCATGAAGCCGTTCCGGCGTCGCAGCTGGATGAGTGCATCGACCGCATCGTGCACTGGATCGGCAAAGCCGGCCCGAAAGCGGTCGCCGCCGCCAAACAGCTGATCCGGGAATACAGCCCGGCCGGAACCCTCCTGCAGATGGAAAACCAGGACAAGGCCAACGCCGAACTGATTGCACGGCTTCGGGTCAGCACCGAGGGCCAGGAAGGCATCACTGCGTTTCTGGAAAAGCGTCCGAGCGGCTGGATCGAGCAATGAAATCGCCGGTCATCAATCTCGATCAACTGCAACCGGTACCGATTTCCGAACGTGTTCCCGGCGCGCCGGTCGCCTATCGGGGATCCGCCATCGCGCCGATTTCATCGGTTCTCGGCGCCGAAAAGCTCGGTTATAACCTGACCGTGGTGCCGCCGGGGAAATCCGCCTTCCCCTTTCACAATCATTTCGGCAATGAAGAGATGTTTTTCATCCTCGAAGGCAACGGCGAACTGCGATTCGGTACGGACCGTTTCCCTTTGCGGCCCGGCGACGTCATCGCCTGCCCCTGTGGCGGCCCGGATCGCGCACATCAGATCATCAACACCTCCGACACCGACAGCCTGCGCTATCTTGCGATAAGCACCACCATCAGCCCCGACATGTTCCAATACCCGGACTCCGGTAAAACCGGGGCTTCGCATTATGCCGGTGTCGATGCCGCCGGATTCCCGCAAGCCGTCCGTCTGCGCAACCGCATCGACGACAACCTCGATTACTGGGACGGCGAATGAGTCTGTTTGAAAAAATCCTCATCGCCAACCGCGGCGAAATCGCCTGTCGGGTCATGCGTACCTGCAAACAGCTGGGCATCACCTCCGTGGCCGTCTATTCCGAGGCCGACCGCCATGCCGAGCATGTGCGCATGGCCGACGAATCGGTATGCATCGGATTACCGGAAGCATCGGCCAGCTATCTCAACAAGCAGGCGGTGCTGGATGCCGCATTGAACACCGGCTGCCAGGCCATCCATCCGGGTTACGGCTTTCTGTCCGAAAACGCCGAGTTCGCCGAAATGGTCGAAGCCGCCGGTCTGGTCTTCATCGGCCCCAAAGCCGGCAGCATGCGCGCCATGGGATCGAAAGCCGGAGCCAAAACCCTGATGGCCGCGCATGGCGTGCCGGTCGTCCCCGGTTACGGCGGTGAACTCCAGGATCCGGAACATCTGCAAGCCGAGGCCGCTGCCAGCGGCTAGCCGCTGATGATCCAGGCCGCCCCCGGCGGCGGCGGCAAGGGCATGCGCATCGTGCAGGAAGCGGCGGCTTTCGCGGCGGCGCTCGAATCCTGCCAACGCGAAGCCCGCAACGCCTTCGGCAAGGACCGCGTCCTGCTCGAGCGTTACATCGAAAAGCCGCGTCACATCGAATTCCAGATCTTCGCCGACAGCCATGGCAACACCATCCATCTCGGCGAACGTGAATGCTCGGCACAGCGGCGTTTCCAGAAAATCATCGAAGAATCCCCGTCCCCGTTCCTGGATGACGCAGGGCGCGCCCGCATGGCGGAAGCCGCCGTGGCCGCGGCACGTGCCGTGGATTACCGCAATGCCGGAACGGTCGAGTTCATCGTTGCACAGAACGGCGAGTTCTTCTTCATGGAAATCAACTCCCGTCTGCAGGTCGAACATCCGGTCACCGAGATGGTCACCGGGCTTGATCTGGTCCAGTGGCAGCTGGAAGTCGCCGCCGGACGCCCGTTGCCGTTGATGCAGGACGCCATCCGGCATCAAGGGCATGCCATTGAAGTCCGTCTGTATGCGGAAAACCCGGACATGAATTTCATGCCCGGCAGCGGCTGCATCCGCCAGCTGCATCTGCCCGAAACCGGCGCATCGGTGCGCATCGATGCCGGTTTCCGCCAAGGCGACCACGTCAGTGTTTTTTACGACCCCATGCTGGCCAAGCTGATCGTGCATGCCGACAGCCGCGAAGCCGCCCTGCACCGCCTGCAGGATGCACTGGCCGCTTGCCAGATTTTCGGACTGCCCAACAATATCGGCTTTCTGGAAGATCTGGTCGCGCATCCCTCGGTACAACGCGGCGAAATCGACACGGGCTATCTGGACCGGAATCTCGATGCCGTTCTGAAACAGCCCGGGCAATTGCCGGCCTGGCACCTTGCAGCCGCGGCTTATTTCAGCCTGAAGGCGGCTGAACATGCCGCAACGGCCAATGCCGGCGATCCCTGGTCGCAACGGGACTTCTGGCGCCCGCACGGCCACGGCGCGTTCCGTATTGCATTGAAGCATCATGCCGATTTCGAACTGTTCCGGATCCGTCTGGTCGGTGATCTTCTGAGCGTAGCCGGTGATTCCGGGTCATTTGAGGCGCGGATCCGGTCCGGAAACATGGCATCGGTATCGCTGGACATGCATGGAAAACACCATGATCTGCATTGTTTCCGCTACGAGAACGCTCTCGTGGTTCACGATGGACGACGTCGATCGCACTGGCAGATCCGGATTCCCGGCAATGACATCAACGATGGGACGACCCTCTCGGATGGATTCATCCGCGCACCGATGCCCGGCAAGCTGGTATTGCTGAAGGTGCAATCCGGCCAGACGGTGCAGTCCGGCGACGAGCTTGCGGTGATGGAAGCCATGAAAATGGAACTCAGCATCAAGGCGCCCGGCAATGGCAGCATCACCGGCGTTCTGGCCGAAACCGGCAGTGTGCTCGATGCGGACGCCGGCATTTTCACCTGGGAACCCGCACATGACTGACCATGTCCGCATCGTGGAAGTGTCCGCGCGTGACGGCCTGCAGAACGAACCGAGCTTCGTCGCCACGGCCGATAAATGCGAACTGATCCGCCGTCTGGCCGCTTGTGGTCTGCAATCGATCGAGGCAACCAGCTTCGTCAGTCCGAAATGGGTACCGCAACTGGCCGATGCCGAGGCTCTGTTCGGGCTGCTTCCTAAAGATGACGGCCGCCGGTATCCGGTGCTGGTTCCGAACCTGAAAGGCTATGAACGCGCCCTCGCCTGCGGCGTCCGGGAAGTCGCGGTATTCGCGGCGGCTTCGGAAGCGTTCAGCATGCGCAACATCAATGCCAGCATCGACGAAAGCATCGCGCGCTTCCAACCCGTGCTCGAACGCGCGATGGACGATGGCATCGCCGTACGCGGCTATATCTCGACCGTGCTCGGCTGCCCCTACCAGGGCGCGGTCGACACCGCCGATGTGGTGCGTCTGGCGAAAACCCTGAAGGACATGGGCTGCTACGAAATCTCGCTGGGCGATACCATCGGTGTCGGTACGGCGCATGCCGCACGTGCCTTGGTCAAGACCGTGGCCACGGAAATTCCGATGAGTGCCATCGCCGTTCATTTCCACGACACCTACGGACAGGCGCTGGCCAATGTCTATGCCTGTCTCGAAGCCGGCGTCCGTACCGTCGACGCCTCGGTCTCCGGCACCGGCGGCTGCCCCTATGCCAAAGGCGCCAGCGGCAACCTCGCCACCGAAGACCTGGTCTACGCATTGCACGGCATGGGCTTTGCCACCGGCGTGAATTTGGCTAGACTGGTCGAAACCGGCGCCTGGCTTAGCCGACTGCTCGGCCGCCCGAGTTCCAGCAAAGTCAACCGGGCCCTGCATCATGAAAAACCGTAATTGGAAAATCCGGCCGATCACCCCGCACGACGATTCACGTGTGGCGACCATCATCCGCAGCGTCATGCCGGAATTCGGAGCCGACGGCGACGGTTTTGCCATCCACGATCCCGAAGTGGACTGGATGAGCAAAGCCTACAACGCCCCTCGCAGCGCCTACTTCGTGGTCGAACTGGAAGGCCAGGTCATGGGTGGCGGCGGTATTGCCCCACTGGAAGGCGCCACCAATCCGCGCATCTGCGAGTTGCGGAAAATGTACTTCCTGCCGGCACTGCGCGGGCTCGGTGCCGGTCAGGCCCTGATGGACGCCTGTCTGGCCAAGGCCCGCGATTTCGGTTTCGAACTGTGCTACCTCGAAACCCTGGCCGGCATGGACAGCGCCATGGCGCTGTATCACAAGGCCGGGTTCCGCTCGCTCGATAAACCGATGGGCGACACCGGCCACGGCGGCTGCAACCGCTTCTTCGCGAAAAGCCTCTAGGCGATCAGCGGGTCCGGCCAAGCTCGATGAGGATGTTGCTGTCGCCTTCGTTGCTGTGGCCGTAACCCAACATCAGCAAGCCGATCCAGGAATCGAAACCGAAATAAACACTGCCGTGGGTCTGGTAGGTACCAAATTCTGTGAGGTTTTCAGCAGATTTTTGCTAAAATAAACCATATCACCGAGGGTTTACCATGAATCTTTCCGACACCCGCGCCATCATCACCGGTGGCGTTTCCGGCCTCGGCTTTGCCGTCGCACAACATCTCGTTGCCCATGGCGGCAAAGTCGCGCTTTTCGACATCAACAGCCTGAAAGCCGCTGAAGCGATCACCACTCTCGGTGCCACCAACGCCGTCTATTTCAGCACCGACGTTTCCGATGAAGCCCAGGTGGCCGAAAATACCGCCAAGGCTGCGGAGTTCATGGGCGGTTTGAACGCCGCCATCAACTGCGCCGGCATCATCGGCGCCGGCCGCGTACTCGGCCGTGATGCCTGCATGCCGCTTGCGCAGTTCGCCACCACCATCCGCGTCAATCTGATCGGCAGCTTCACCGTCGCCAAAGCCGCGGCGGATCTGATGCAACACAATGCCGCCGGCGAAGACGGCGAGCGCGGCGTCATCATCAATACCGCCTCGGTGGCTGCATTTGACGGCCAGATCGGCCAGGCCGCCTATTCGGCATCCAAAGGCGGCGTGGTCGGCATGACGCTGCCGATGGCACGCGAACTGGCCCGTTTCGGCATCCGCGTGATGACCATCGCGCCCGGCATTTTCTGGACCCCGATGGTCGATGGCATGCCTCCCGCGGTACAGGAATCGCTGTCGGCCTCGATTCCCTTCCCCGCCCGACTCGGCAAGCCGGAAGAATTCGCCGCGACCGCCGCATTCATCCTGCAGAACCGTTATCTCAACGGTGAAACCATCCGCCTGGACGGCTCGGTCCGTCTTGCCGCCAAATAAATCCAACCGGAATAACCCATGAAAGCTTCCGACGTCAAAAAAGGCAATGTTGTCGAATACAACAACACCGTTTACCAGATCCGCGACATCGAGCGTTCGGCGCCGCAGGGCCGTGGCGGGAATGTCACCTTCCGCTTCACCATGTATTCGGTGCCGGCCGGCAACAAATACGATCTGAGCCTGCGCGCGGATGATGATTTGAAGGAACTGGATCTGGTCCGCCGGGAAGCCAGCTTTTCGTACATGGACGGCGATGCCTTCGTGTTCCTCGACAGCGAGGACTTCACGCCCTACCAACTGGATGCCAATATCATCGGCGATATGGCCGGCTACATCACCGAAGGCCTCGAAGGCGTCTATGTGCAGCTGATCGACGATGCCCCGGTGGCCATCCAGCTGCCGCCGAGCGTGGTTCTGGAAGTCGTCGATACCCCGCCCGAGCTCAAGGGCGGAACCGCTACCAAACGTCCGAAACCGGCCAAGCTCAGCACGGGCATAGAAATCCAGGTCCCCGAATACATCAGCAACGGCGAAAAGATCCTGGTGTCCACCGTCACCGGCGAATTCAACGGACGCGCCTGATGCTTGACGGCCACGGCATCCGTCTCGAGCCGCTGGCCATTGCCCATGCCCCGGAGCTACTGGCGGCCAGCTGTGATGGTGACATCTGGCAGCTGAATTACACATCGGCTCCCGGACCGGATTTGGATTCCGTACGCCGCTACATCGACACCGCGCTGGCCGGCCAGGAACGCGGTGAATGCCGCCCGTTTACGGTGCTCGACTGGCAAGGACGGGTTCTGGGATCGACGCGGTTTTATGACATCGACACCGCCACGCCGACCCTCGCCATCGGCTACACCTGGTATGCCGCGAGCGCACAGCGCACCCACGTCAATA
>JBMSNF010000069.1:0-8480 GCA_049421545.1 Arenimonas sp. | reverse complement strand
ACCAAAGCATGTGCCTGCAGACCTGCAGGCGATACCGGCACCGGTGTCGGTGCCTCGGCGGGAAATACGATCTTGCCGCGCAGTTTCAAACCGTTGCGGTAGGCGAATTCGCCCAGACCGTTTTCATAGATCTCGGTCAGGAAGGCGGCGGTACCGGCATCGATGGCATACGCATCCAGAACGATTTTTTCCGGGACGGCGGCCTTGTAGTAACTGACGCCGGCAATCAGATGCAGGATGCGCAGCGCCGACTGCACGGCGGCGGCGCGCCGGGCATCCAGGGTGAAAGGCGCACCCGGAAAGGTGATGGTTTCGGAAAACACGCCGCCGGTATCAAAGGCGTAATCCAGACGCGCGACGCCGCTGGCGGCATCGAACGCGCATTCGGTGAAATGGAAGCGGTTCACCGCTTCGCGTTTGAACACATACTCAGACATCGATGATTACCTCGCGCGGCAGGGCGCGCTGATTGTATTGGTTGGCCATCACATAGCCGTATGCGCCGGCGGTGTCGATCAGCAGCACATCGCCTTCGGCGGTTGCCTGCGGCAGGCTAATGCCATGGGCGAGCACATCGGTCGACTCGCAGATCGGGCCGACCACATCCACGCGCTGCACGGGCGCTTCGGGGGATTGGCTGAGATTGGCCATGCGGTGTTTGGACTGGTACAGGGCCGGCCGCATCAGCGCGTTCATGCCGGCATCCAGACCGATCCGGCGGATGCCGAGCTTGTCGACGACCTGGCTGACGGTGGCCAACAACACGCCGGCCTGCGCCACCAGATAGCGTCCGGGTTCCATCCAGATCGCGTATTGCGGCCACTGCGCGGCATGCTCGGCGAGCGTGGCGGCAAACGCCGCGAGGTCGAATTCGGCCTCGGTGTCCGAATACGGCACGGTCAGGCCGCCGCCGAGATTGATGGCTTTGACCGAGCCGATCTCTTCGGCCAACTGCGCCAGCTGAGCGAAAAGCTGCGCCCAATGGCGGCAGTCGGTCACGCCGCTGCCGACGTGGGCGTGCAGCACCGCAATCTCGGCATGAATCTGCGCGGCCGCGGCACGGAAGGCCGGCAGATCGGCCAAGGCCAGTCCGAACTTGGCGTCTTCGCCGCCGGTACGCACATGCGCATGATGGCCCAGGCCGTAACCCGGATCGATGCGCAGGACCAATTTGCGATTGGCAAACAACTCCGGCCAATGCCGCAGCGGATACAGACTGTCGACGGTGATCCATTCGGCCAGCGTGCGCGCTTCGGCATATTCGGCGCGGCTGGCGAAACTGGGCGTGAACAGCAGGCGTTCGGGCGGCAGTTCGGGAAAGACCGCTTTGACGTGGCGCAATTCGGCCGCCGATACGCATTCGAAACCGAAGCCGCGTTTTTCCAGTTCACGCAGGATGGCCGGATGGGCATTGGCCTTCGTGGCATAGAACCGTCGCTCGACCGTGGTGATGGCACACAGGGCATCGGCCTGCCTGCGCACGCTGGGCAGATGATAGACATAGGCCGGCGACCCGGCGGCGGCGATCCCGCGAAGGGCCTCGCGCTGCGACTGCCACCAATGCACCGGCGCTTTGGCCTGGCCATGGGCGATGTCGCGCCAGCTCGGGCCGAAGATGTCGGATTCAGCGATCGGCATGGCACCGGAATCGATCAGCAGGGCATGCAGGGTCGGCAACAGATCCTGAGCGATGTCTTCATCGACCACGAAGGTGAGGTTGAGATCGTTCGAGCTCTGCGAAATCAGGTGCACGCGCTCGCGGCCGAATTCGGCCCAGATGTCGGTGAGCTGGTCGAGCATCGAGCGCATGCCGCGGCCGACCAGAGTGACCGCGCTGCACGGGGTGATGACCTTGACCCGGCAGACTTTGGCCAGATCGGCGCACAGCGCATCGAGCACATTGGAGTTGACCAGATTGTCGGAAGGATCCAGCGATACGGTCACATTGGTTTCGGAAGTCGAAATCATGTCGACCGACAGACCGTGCGCCTTGAAGCAGGCGAACAGATCGGCGAGAAAGCCGACCTGCTGCCACATGCCGATGGATTCCATCGACACCAGCACGATGCCGCTGCGTGTACTGATGGCTTTGACGCCCGGATGCGGCTCGGCGCTGCGGCTGATGCAGGTACCGGCCATGTGCGGGCGTTCGGTATCGCGGATCCACAAGGGCACGCCCAGATCGCGGCAGGGATGGATGCAACGCGGATGCAGAACCTTGGCGCCGGTGGTGGCGATTTCCTGCGCTTCCTGGTATTCCAGGCGGCTGAGCAGACGGGCATCGGGCACGGCGCGCGGATTGGCGCTGAACATGCCCGGTACGTCGGTCCAGATTTCAACCCGGCGTGCGCGTAGCAAGGCGCCGAAATAGGCCGCCGAGGTATCCGAACCGCCGCGGCCGAGAATCGCGGTTCCGCCGTCGGCGGCGCGTGCGATGAAGCCTTGGGTAATCAACAAGGAGGCATTGCCGGAAAAGCGCATGCGCCAGTCGGCATCGCCCTGATAATCGCAGGACACCGACAGGCGGGCGGCCCAGGCGCTCTGATTCGGCAGACTGACTGCGCGCAGCCAATCGCGCGCATCCAGCCAGGCGACCGGCAGGGTTTGCGTCTGCAGATAGGCGACACCGAGGGTGGAGGACAGTAACTCGCCCTGCGCCAACACTTCTGCCTGCCAGTCAAACGCACGCTCGAAACGACGCGGATCGTTGAACAGGTTGTGCAATACGGCCAAACGATCAGCCAGCACGGCCTCGGCGTCGAGTCCGAGTTCGCGGGCGAAGCCCAAATGGCGCTCACGCAACTGACGCTCGAGATCGGTCAGAAACGCATCATTGTCGGCGCGGTCGATCACACTCTGCAATTGATTGGTGACACCGGACAAAGCGGACACCACCACCAGCACTTTGGCGTTTTCGGCCTCGGCGCGTTCGCGCATCAAACGGCCGATGGTGTCCCAGCGATGGCGCTGGGATACCGAGGTGCCGCCGAATTTCAGCACGATCCAATCGGAAGCAGGGGCGGATTCGGGCATGGCGGCAGGCAATCGGCATCAAAAGACAGGTCCGTACATGATAAGGCATGGCCCGTGGCTTGAGTGCCGGAATCCGGGCGACCGCCCTGACATCCCCTTCACAGAAAGGACTTGCCAATGTATTAATGCGCTATTACACTATCCCAATGAAAAAACATGCCCTCCCCAAAAAACCGCTGAAAGCCGGCGTTGAATCCCTGGCACAAGCCTTCAACGGCCTGAAAAACGCCGAGCAGATCTACGCCTTCCTGATCGATCTGTGCACACCGGCGGAACTGGAAGCCCTCGCCGACCGCTGGCAGGTGGTCGAACCGCTGACCAAAGGCAAGCCCTATCGGCAGATCCACGATGACACCGGCGTCAGCGTGACCACCATCGGGCGCGTGGCCCGCTGTCTGGAACTGGGCACCGGCGGTTATCAGATGGCCCTGAAAGGCGGCCGCCGCGGAGCCGGCGCATGAACCGCCCGGCCGACCGTCTGCGCATCGCGATGCAGAAATCCGGACGCCTGAGCGATCCGGCCCGCAACCTGCTCAAGCAGGCCGGCTTCCAATTCCGCAGCGACAAGGATCAATTGTTCTGTTACGGCGAGGACTGCGCCATCGATCTGGTGCTGGTGCGCGATGACGACATTCCGCAGCTGATCGCCGAGAACGTCTGCGATCTGGGCATCGTCGGGCGCAATGTGCTGCAGGAAAAAGCGCTGGAATTGCGCGGCAGCGCGCACTGCGGTCTTCAGGAGCTGATGCCGCTGGCCTTCGGCGGCTGCCGGCTGTCGCTGGCGGTTCCCAACAGCCAACTGTGGCAGAACGCCGCCGATCTGGAGGGCCAACGCATCGCCACCAGTTATCCGGAACTGCTGGCGGATTTCCTGCAGCAGCGCGGCATCCGTGCCGATATCGTGGCCCTGAAAGGTTCGGTGGAGATTGCGGTCAAACTGGGCAAGGCCGATGCCATCTGCGATCTGGTTTCCTCCGGCGCCACCCTGGTCGCCAACGGCCTGAAGGAAACCGAAATCATCCTGCAAAGCGAAGCCGTTCTGGCCTGCCAGAACACGCCCTTCGGTGACAGCCGCGATGGTTTGCTGGCCAACTTCATCGCGCGCATCGAAGGCGTCATGAAAGTCCAAGGCAGCAAGCTCATCATCTGCCAGACCGGAAAATGCGATCTGGCTTCGGTACTGAAACTGCTGCCCGATGCCGTGGCACCGACCATTAGTCCGGTCTGGGGCATGGACGACACCCTCAACATCCAGGCCCTGTGCCAAAGCGCCGTGACCTGGCAACGCCTGGAAGCGATGAAACTGGCCGGTGCCCGCGGCTTGATGGTGCTGCCGGTGGAGAAACTACTGGCATGAAACGCGTGGATTGGAAAACCCTGACCGAAAAACAACGTACAGCAATTCTGGCGCGTCCGGCCTCACTGCGCAGCGAGGCCCTGCAAAAGCGTGTGACCGGAATTCTGAAACGCGTGCAGGCCGAAGGCGATGCCGCACTGCGTGCCTATGCCGAACAATTCGATGGCGTGAAACTCACTGCGCTGGCGGTTTCGGCCCGTGAATTCGCGGCCGCGGAAAAAGCCGTGGACCCGATGGTGAAAACCGCGATGGCGGAAGCCGCCGAACGCATCCGGCGTTGGCATAAAACCGGCATGGCCCGCGAGTTCAGCGTCAAAACCGCGCCGGGCGTGCACTGCGGCCGCATTCTGCGTCCCATCCAGCGCGTCGGCCTGTACATTCCGGCCGGCAGCGCGCCCTTGCCCTCGAGCGTGCTCATGCTGGGCATTCCGGCACAACTGGCCGACTGTCCCGAGGTGGTGCTGTGTTCGCCGGCGCAAGCCGATGGCCGCATCGACCCCAGCATTCTGGTGGCTGCACGCTTGTGCGGCATCCGTCGCGTGTTCAAGACCGGCGGGGCGCAGGCCATCGCCGCCATGGCTTTCGGTACGCGCAGCATTCCCCGCTGCGACAAACTGTTCGGCCCGGGCAATGCCTATGTCGCCACCGCTAAACAGCAGGTGCAGGCGTTGCCGGGCGGACCCGCCATCGATATGCCGGCCGGCCCCTCGGAAGTATTGGTCATTGCCGATGCCAGTGCCCAGCCCGCCTTTGTGGCCGCCGACCTGCTGGCCCAAGCCGAACACGGCCCGGACTCGCAGGTGCTGTGTCTGAGCGATGATGCCCGCCTGCTCGATCGCATCCAAGCGGAGCTGGACACGCAACTGGCGCAGCTCTCGCGCAAGACCATTGCCGGCAAAGCCCTGCAGCATGCCCGCCTGATCCAGACCCGGAACCTTGCCGAAGCCATTGCCATTTCGAACCGGTATGCACCGGAGCATTTGATTTTGGCACTGACCGATGCCGAGTCGTATCTGGACCAAGTACAGACCGCCGGTTCGGTCTTTCTCGGGCATTGGGCCAGCGAAGCCTTGGGCGACTATTGTTCAGGCACCAACCACACCCTGCCGACCGATGGTGCCGCACGCGCCTACAGCGGTGTCAGCGTGGCCAGCTTCCAACTGGCGATCAGCACGCAGCGCGTCAGTCGCAAAGGCCTGTTGGCGATCGGCAGCTGCGCGGAAACCCTGGCGGCCTGCGAAGGTCTGGACGCCCACGCGGCGGCGGTGCGCATCCGACGGCAGGCCGCGGCATGAACGTGCTGGAACTGGTCCGTCCGGATCTGCGCGGATTCGGCGGCTACCTCTCGGCACGCAAGCAGAACAGCGGCGGCGCCATCTGGCTCAACGCCAACGAGGCCGCGCGGTCGCAGCCTTTCGACACCCAGCAGCTCAACCGCTATCCCGAACCGCAGCCGCAGGCCTTGGCCCGGACCTTGGCCGACTACTACGGCGTCGACCCGGCCCATCTTTTGCTGGGCCGGGGCAGCGATGAAGCCATCGACCTGATCATCCGCGCCCTGTGCATTCCCGGCAGTGACCGCATCCTGATCCAATCGCCGACCTTCGGCATGTACGCGGTGTGCGCGCGTCTGCACGCCTGCGCGGTCATCGACAGTCCCTTGCAGGAAACCGCCGCGGGCTTTGTCTGGGATATCTCCGGGATGATTGCCACCGCGCGCCGCGAACAGTGCAAAGTACTGTTTCTGTGTTCACCGGCCAATCCCACCGGACAATCCCTGCCCCGCGCCGATCTGGAGCGCCTGCTGGATGGCCTGGCCGGCCAGTGTCTGGTGGTGGTGGATGAAGCCTATGGCGAATACAGTGCACAACCCTCCGCCTTGGCATTGCTGCCACGCCATCCGCATCTGGCGGTGTTGAAAACCCTGTCGAAAGCGCATGCCTTGGCCGGCGCCCGCATCGGCGCCGTCATCGCCGCGCCGGAATTGATTGCCGTATTGAAAACCTGTCAGGCGCCCTACCCGATTCCCAAACCCAGTGCGGCCTTGGCGCTACAGGCGTTTTCCGAAACGGCGCTGGCCGCGACCCGCGCCGGTATCGTGCAGTGCCTGCAAGAACGCAGCCGGCTGCAGAAACGTCTGGATGCCTTGCCGATGATCACGCAGGTGTTTGCCTCCGACGCCAACTTCCTGCTGGTGCGCTGCACCGACGCGGAAACCTTGGCGGCCACTTTGCTGGGCGAAGGCATTGTGGTGCGTGCCATGCGCCAATACCCCGCTTTGCAGGATTGCGTGCGCATCAGCATCGGCACTCCGGACGAAAATGCGCGTTTGCTGACGCTACTTGAAAATTATCCCGGAGACGCGCATGCGTAAAATCCTGTTCATCGACCGCGACGGCACCTTGATCCAGGAGCCGGCCGATTTCCAGATCGATGCCCTGGAAAAATTCCAGATGGTCGAACACGCCATCGGCGCGTTGCTGCAGCTGAAAAACGCCGGCTACCGCTTCGTCATGGTGTCCAATCAGGACGGCCTGGGCACGGCCTCGTTTCCCGAGGCGGATTTCTGGCCCTCGCAGAACCTGCTGCTGCAGATCCTGTCATCGCAGGGCATCGTATTCGACGACATCCTGATCGACCGCAGTTTCGAGCACGAACATGCGCTTACCCGCAAACCCGGTTTGGGCATGCTGGTCGGCTACCTGAAAGATCCGGAAGTCTGGTGGGCGCAGTCGGCGGTCATCGGCGACCGTGAGACCGATTTGCAACTGGCCCAAAATCTCGGTTGCCGCGGCTTCCGTTTGCGGGAAGGCTACGGCTGGCCGGACATCGTGGCCGAACTGCTGGCCGCGCCGCGCACCGCCACCGTCAGCCGGCGTACCAACGAAACCGACATCCAGGTGTCGGTCAATCTGGATGCACAGGCGCCCTTGCACATAGCCACCGGCATCGGCTTTTTCGATCACATGCTCGAACAGCTCGGCAAGCACGGCGGCTTTTCATTGCAGTTGTCCTGCAAGGGCGATACCCACATCGATGAACACCACACCGTGGAGGACTGCGCGATTGCACTGGGGCAAGCGCTCAAGCAGGCCCTTGGCGATAAATTCGGCATCGCTCGTTACGGCTTCAGCCTGCCGATGGATGAAGCGGCGGCAACGGTGCGTCTGGACATCAGCAACCGCGGCCTGTACCGGTTCGATGGGAGCTTCCCGCGCGAAGCGGTCGGCACCCTGCCCACCGAATTGGTCCCGCATTTTTTCCAATCCCTGAGCGAAGCGGCCGGTCTGACCGTGCACATGGAAGTCACCGGCGACAACACCCACCACATGATCGAAGCCTGCTTCAAGGCCTTTGCACGCACGCTGCGTCAGGCCATTGCCCGTACCGACACGGCGCTGCCCAGCACCAAAGGCGCATTGTGAACGCAGATGTCGTCCTGCTCGATTCCGGCGGCAGCAACTTCACCTCGCTGCAGACCGCCATTGAACGGCTGGGAGCGCGCTGCCGGCAAAGCCGCGATCCGGAAGTGATCCGCGCCGCCACGCACGTGGTGCTGCCCGGTGTCGGTTCGGCAGGCGCCGCCATGCAGGCCATCGCTGTGCAGGATCTGGCACCGGTCATCCGCGCACTGACGCAGCCGGTGCTGGGCATTTGCCTGGGCATGCAGATTCTGTTCAATCACAGCGAAGAGTCCGATGTGGATCTGCTGGATCTGATTCCCGGACGGGTGCGGCGCTTGCCGGCATCGCCCGGCATCCGCATTCCGCACATGGGTTGGAATGCCATCCGTAGGCTGCGCGACGATCCCTTATTGGCGGATCTGGATGGCCGTGATTTTTACTTCGTGCACACTTATGCCGTGGATGATGGCGCGCACACCCTTGCGCATTGCACGCATGGCCAGCCCTTTCCGGCGGTGGTGCGCTCGAAGAATATCTATGGCGTGCAATTCCACCCGGAACGATCAAGTCGCAGCGGCGCACGCCTCCTCGCCAATTTCTTGGATTTGACCGAATGAAACTGATCCCATCCATCGACTTGCGCGGCGGACGATGTGTCCGCTTGCTGCATGGCGACTTCGACCACG
>JBMSNF010000068.1:0-8584 GCA_049421545.1 Arenimonas sp. | reverse complement strand
TCGCTGGCGTTTGTCGCGAAGATCGAAATTGCCGAAGCCCGAGAGTTTCACCTGACGTCCGGATTCCAGCGCACCACGCAGCGTGTCGAAGAACATGTCGACGAATTCTTTCGCCTCACGCTTGTTGAGTCCGACTTCTTCGAACAAACGATCCGCCATTTCCGCTTTGGTCAATGCCATAAAAAAACCTCTGTATCGATAGTAAACTCAGCCGCGCAACACGGCTTGGCACTCGCTGGCCAATGTCGCCAGAACCTCGGAGATCGAGGTTTCGATTTCCGAGTCGTTTAGAGTGCGCGAATATTCATGCAAAATCAAGCCTATAGCCAGACTTTTTGAGGAGTCGGGCAAGCCGGCGCCCCGATAGACGTCGAAAAGCACCGTGGATTGCAGCCGCGCGCCAAGGGTTTTACGCACGCAGGACTCGATTTCGGCCCAGCCGACCGACTCCGGAACCACCAGCGCGAGATCGCGCCGGACGCTGGGGAAGCGCGATACCGGCGAGGCTGAAGGCAGCGCGCGCGCAGGCAAGGCCGACAGGTCAATCTCGAAGGCATAGACATCGCCCGGCAGATCCAGCGCCTTGTTCAGGGCCGGATGCAGGGCGCCGACCAGACCGATGTCCTTGCCCGCCACCGTGATGATGGCCGATCGGCCCGGATGCAGGTAGGCGGTGTGCGCCGGCCGGTAATTGGCTTGGAAGCCGAGACGGGCCAGGACGGCATCGACAGCGGTACGGGCATCATAGAAATCGACCGGCGCCTGCTTGCTGCTCCACTGCTCGGCCAAAGCGGGGCCGCACAACACCGCAGCCGCACATTGACGTTCCAGCGGAGCGTCCTTGCCTTGGGCGGTGAACACGCGACCGATCTCGAACAGGCGCAGGCGGGTCTGCTGGCGCGCGGCATTGGCGGTCAGCGTGCTGACCAGGCCCGGCAGCAACGAAGTCCGCATCACGGCCAGCTCGGCGCTGAGCGGGTTGGCCAGGGCCAAAGCACCGGACTGCAGCTGCCAGACATCCAGCAGCGCGGCATCCACAAAGGCGTAATTGATGGTTTCCTGGATGTCGAGCGCGATCAGCTGGCTACGCAACCCGGACTCGTCCAGCGCCGATTCGCTTCTGGCCACCAGCGGCACTTCCCCGCTCGGGGTGCGCATCGGAATATGCTCATAGCCGACGATGCGGGCGATTTCCTCGATCAGATCTTCTTCGATGGCGATGTCGAAACGCCGGCTCGGCGCGGTCACCTGCCAACCATCGGCAACGGCGGTGACCTGCATGCCCAAGGCCAGCAGGATCTGCTGCACACGCGCATCCTCGACGCCAATACCCAGCACACGGGCCAGACGCTGGCGACGGAGCAGCACCGGAGCCGCGACGGCGATGTGCTGGGGCGACTCGACCTGGACGACCGGACCGGCCCGACCACCCAGGATTTCCAGAACCAAGGCACTGGCGCGTTCAAGCGCGAGGGCCGGCAGTGCCGGATCGACACCGCGTTCGAAGCGGTGCGAGGCATCGGTATGCAGGCCGAGCTTGCGGGCACGGCCGATGATGGATTCGGGTGCGAAGTGGGCGCTTTCGAGGAACACGCGGGTCGTGGCCGCAGTCACGCTGGTGTCCTGACCGCCCATGACGCCAGCGACCGCAACCGCACGGTCGCCATCGGTGATGACGGTGAAATCCGGTGTGAGCTCCGCCTGTTTGCCGTCCAGCAGCACGCAGGCTTCATTGGCGCCGGCACGGCGGACACCGATCGGCCCCGATAGTTTATCGGCATCGAAGGCATGCATCGGTTGGCCGAGCTCGAGCATGACGAACTGGGTGATGTCGACCAGGGGCGACAACGGCCGGATGCCCGAGCGTTTCAAAGCTTCGCTCATCCACAAAGGAGTGATGGCATCCGGATTCAGACCTTCGATGACGCGGCCGCAATAGCGCGGACAATCCTTGTCGGCGGTCACCTTGATTTCGACACGGCTGTCGGAGGTGACCGGCACTTCCGGAATCGCCATCGGTACGACACGGGTCTGCAGGGCCGCCGCCAGATCGAAGGCGATGCCGCGGATGGAAAAACAGTCGGCCCGGTTCGGCGTCAGCTTGAGTTCAAAGCGCGCATCGGGAAGACCAAGGTAATCGGCCAGTGCCGTTCCGACCGGCGCATCCGCCGGCAGCTCCAGCAATCCGGAGGCATCGGCATCGATGCCGAGCTCCTTGGCGGAACACAGCATGCCGGCCGAGTCGATGCCGCGCAGTTTGGCGGCCTTGATGGCGAAGCCGCCGGGCAACTCGGCACCGATCTGTGCCAACGGCGCCTTCAGGCCGGCCCGGGCATTGGGAGCGCCACAGACGATCTGTACGGTGCCGTTGCCGGTGGCCACCTGACAGACATTCAGGCGGTCCGCCTCGGGGTGTTTCTCGAGCGACAGGATTTCGGCCACGACCACACCGGACAGCGCGGCGCCGATCGGCGCATCTTCTTCGACTTCCAGACCGATCGCGGTCAGACAGGCCGAGAGCGCGTCATGGCCGGCATCGGTCTGCACATGTTGTCGGAGCCAGCTTTCAGGAAACTTCATATCTCATCAATCCATAGCGTGCGCCAAGGCGCACCGTCACTTAGGCGAATTGTTTCAGGAACCGGGTATCGTTTTCGAAGAAACTGCGCAGATCGTTCACGCCGTAACGCAGCATGGCGAAACGCTCGATGCCCAGACCGAAGGCGAAACCGGTGTAGCGTTCCGGGTCGATGCCGCAGCTGCGCAGGACGTTCGGATGCACCATGCCGCAGCCGAGAACCTCCAGCCAGCGGGTGCTGCCATCGGGTTGCTTCCAGGCGATGTCCACTTCCGCCGAGGGCTCGGTGAACGGGAAATAGCTGGGCCGGAAACGCATCTCGAAATCCTGCTCGAAGAACGCACGCACGAAGGCCGCCAGCGTGCCCTTCAGGTCGGCGAAACTGGAGGTCTCGTCGATCAGCAGGCCTTCCATCTGGTGGAACATCGGCGTGTGGGTCTGGTCGGAATCGGAACGGTAGACCTTGCCCATCGCAATCATGCGCAGCGGCGGTTTGTGCTCTTTCATGAAGCGCACCTGCACGCCGGAGGTGTGCGTGCGCAGCAGATGACCGCTGGGGAAGTAAAAGGTGTCGTGCATGGCGCGCGCCGGATGATGCGGCGGGAAATTCAGCGCCTCGAAGTTGTGCCAGTCGTCTTCGACCTCCGGACCTTCGGCGGTCTGGTATCCCAGACGCGAGAAAATTTCGCTGATGCGTTCCAGCGTCTTGCTGACCGGATGCGCGTTGGCCGGCAACAGGCCGCGTCCCGGCTGGGTGACATCGATGCGCTCGGAGGCCAGACGCCGATCCAGCACGGCCTGCTCCAGCTGCAGCTTGCGCGCGGCTATGGCTTCGGCCACGGCATCCTTGGCGCGGTTGATGGCTTCGCCGGCCGACTTGCGTTCATCCGGTGCCAGCGTCCCGAGCTGCTTGAGCTGCACGGTGATCTCGCCCGATTTGCCGAGCAAAGCCACGCGCAATGCGTCCAGTGCGTCGAGGTTTCCGGCATCGGCGATCTGCTGCAGCGCCTTTGCGGTCAATTGATCGATTGTGCTCATCGGATTCCAGAGGGAATTTCAAATGAAAATGGGGAAGGACTTGCGCCCTTCCCCATTGTCGGTTTCAGCCCTGCTCGCGCAAAGCGTCAAGCGTGCAATCAGGCCGCGAGGGCGCTCTTGGCCTGCTCGGCGATTTTGGCGAAAGCGGCGGCATCGTGGATGGCGAGATCGGCGAGCGCCTTGCGGTCCAGCTTGATGTTGGCTTTCAGGACGCCGTTCATGAAGCGGCTGTAGCTCAGACCGTTGATGCGGGCGGCCGCATTGATACGGGTGATCCACAGGCTGCGGAACTGGCGCTTGCGCTGCTTACGGCCGATGTAGGCGTATTGGGCGGCTTTGGTGACGGCCTGCTTGGCGACGCGGAAGACCTTACGGCGTGCGCCGTAGTAGCCTTTGGCCAGCTTCAGGATTTTCTTGTGTCGGGCGTGCGCGGTGACACCACGTTTGATTCGTGCCATGGTTCAATCCTCCTTAGAGATAGGGCAGCATGCGGTCCAAACGGCCGGCGTCTTCGGCGCGGACGTGATTCGTCTGGCGCAGATTGCGTTTGCGTTTGGTCGCTTTCTTGGTGAGGATGTGGCTACGGTTGGCGTGGCCGCACTTGTATTTTCCGGATGCCGTCTTGCGGAAGCGCTTGGCGGCCGCCCGGTTGGTCTTGATTTTATTCTTGGCCATTGGGGGATGATCCTTTTCGGTGGTTAACTGACCAGGCGATGGCTTGCGCCATGCTTTCCGTCCTGCCTGTGTCGCGAGTGGACGCTTGCGCGTCCGAGGTCCAATTGCGCTGCCCGAAGGCTACGGCTGCGCGGCCGCTTGGCGAACCAAGAGCCGACCATTATGACCGGTTTTTCGGGTCCGGGCAAGCCGAATCGGGCTAAAAATGAATGAAAACCGGCTGTTAGCCGGTCATTCAGGAAAAAATCATGGGCAGGCGGCCGAAATCCGCCTGTCGGCTCATTTTTTCTTGGGGGCGATCATCATGATCATCTGCCGGCCTTCAAGGCGCGGGCGGGATTCGATGACGGCCTCCTCGGCCAGATCGGTCTCGATGCGCTTGGCCATTTCGACGCCCAGCTCCTGGTGCGACATTTCGCGGCCCTTGAAGCGGATGTTGACCTTGACCTTGTCGCCCTCCTCCAGGAAGCGGCGGACATTGCGCAGTTTGATGCTGTAATCGCCGACATCGGTGGTCGGGCGGAATTTGACTTCCTTGATTTCGACCACTTTCTGCTTCTTCTTGGCGGCGGCGGCTTTCTTCTGCAGCTCGAAGCGGTATTTGCCGTAATCCATCACGCGGCAGACCGGCGGATCCTGGTTGGGCTGGATTTCAACCAGATCCATGCCGGATTCTTCGGCGAGCGCGAGGGCTTCGTCGCGGCTCAGGACGCCGACCATCTCGCCGTCGGCGCCGATGACGCGGACGCGCGGGACGCGGATTTCGTGGTTCTTGCGGTTACCTTTTTCTGAAACTGGCGTATTGATTAGTCAATCCTCTTGGGGAAATGGGCCCGCAGCTCAGTGCTGCGGGGTTTCTGCGTGCAGGCGTTCAATGAAGGCGTCGAGAGTCATGACGCCCAGATCTTCGCCGGAACGGGTCCGTACTGCAACCTGTCCGTTCTCTTTCTCACGGTCGCCGACCACCAGCAGATAGGGTACCCGTTGCAGGGTATGCTCGCGGATTTTATAGCCGATCTTCTCATTACGCAAATCCTTGGCGGCCCGGAAGCCCTTCTTGACCAAGGCCTGCTGCACGGAATCGACGAAATCGGCCTGGGCGTCGGTGATGTTCATGACCACCGCCTGCACCGGTGCCAGCCAAGTCGGCAGGGCGCCGGCATGGCTTTCGATCAGGATGCCGATGAAGCGCTCCATCGAGCCGACGATGGCCCGGTGCAGCATGACCGGATGGCGCTTGCTGGAGCTTTCATCGATGTATTCGGCACCCAGACGCTCGGTCATCATGAAATCGACTTGCATGGTACCGACCTGCCAGCCGCGGCCGATGGAGTCGCGCATGTGGTATTCGATCTTTGGACCGTAGAAGGCGCCCTCGCCCGGCAGCTCCTCCCATTGCACGCCGCAGGCACCCAGCGCGGCACGCAGGGCATGCTCGGCCTTGTCCCAGGTTTCATCGCTGCCGAGGCGTTTTTCAGGGCGCAGGGCGATTTTCAGGGAAATGTCGGTAAAGCCGAAATCGGCATACACCGCCATGGCCTGGCGGTGGAATGCGGTCACTTCCGATTCGATCTGGTTTTCGGTGCAGAAGATGTGGCCGTCGTCCTGGGTGAAGCCGCGCACGCGCATGATGCCGTGCAGCGCGCCCGAGGGCTCGTTGCGGTGGCAGGAGCCGAATTCGCCGTAGCGGATCGGCAGATCGCGGTAGCTGTGCAGGCCGTGGTTGAAGATCTGGACATGTCCGGGGCAGTTCATCGGCTTGACTGCGTAAGTGCGCTTTTCCGATTCGGTGAAGAACATGTTTTCTTTGTAGTTGTCCCAGTGCCCGGATTTCTTCCAGAGCGAGACATCGAGAATCTGCGGACAACGCACTTCCTGGTAGCCGGAATCGCGGTATACGCCGCGCATGTACTGCTCGACGACCTGCCAGAGCGCCCAGCCTTTCGGGTGCCAGAACACCATGCCCGGCGCTTCTTCCTGCTGGTGGAACAGATCGAGCGCCTTGCCGATGCGGCGGTGATCGCGCTTTTCCGCTTCTTCCAGCTGGAACAGGTAGGCCTTCAGGTCTTTTTCGTTCAACCAGGCGGTGCCGTAGATGCGGCTGAGCATGGCGTTGTTGGAATCGCCGCGCCAATAGGCACCGGCGACCTTCATCAGTTTGATGGCGCGCAGCTTGCCGGTATCCGGCACATGCGGGCCGCGGCACAGATCGGTGAACTCGCCCTGCGTATACAGCGAAAGGTCTTCCGTTGCCGGAATCGAGGCGATGATTTCGGCCTTGTAGTGCTCGCCGAGGCCTTTGAAGTAGGCGACCGCCTCGTCGCGGGATTTCACGCTGCGCGATACCGCATGCGCTTCCTGGATGATCTTGGCCATTTCGGCTTCGATCTTCGGCAGGTCTTCGGGAGTGAACGGGCGCTCGTAGGCGAAATCGTAATAAAAGCCGTTGTCGATCACCGGACCGATGGTGACCTGCGCGCCGGGATAAAGGCGCTGCACGGCCTGGGCCAACAGATGCGCGGACGAGTGACGCAGGATATCGAGGGCATCCGGGTGTTTTTCGGTGACGATTTCCAGAGCGGCATCGTCAGTGATGGTGTACGCGGTATCAACCAGCTTGCCATCGACTTTGCCGGCCAGGGCCGCTTTGGCCAGACCGGCGCCGATCGAAGCGGCGACATCGTAAACGGAGGGGGGATTTTCGAACGGACGCTTGGAGCCGTCAGGAAGGGTAATGGTGATCATAGATTCGCAGGAAAAAGAGTATCGATGGACGCCGAGCGTCCGCTGTCACGCTCAGCCATGGCGTTGGATTGAATTCATGGAAGTGGACATGTCGCACTCTCGACGCGTGGCGCCGCCTGTATTTGTTAAATATAAGTTAGGCTGTTTGGGCCGGAAAGTCAATCAGAATCGGGTGTTACGGCGATTTCCGGGCAAAAAAAACACCGCCGAAGCGGTGTTTTTCCCAACCCGAGGAGGTTATATCAGAAACCGCTGACGTTCAAACGGCCACCGGTAGACACTTTACCGGCACAGGCTGTAGTTGGCGTAGCGCTGCCGAGAATCGCAGCTTTGATCTGCGCCGCGCTGGAACCCGGATGACGAGCAGCATAAAGAGCCGCGGCACCAGTCACGTGCGGGGTCGCCATCGAGGTGCCATTGTAGCTGGCGTAGCCGGCCACGACTTTACCCTTACTTGACTGCGGCACGGTCGACCACACGCCCGAACCCGGGGCGCAGATGTCAACAGTGGTTGCACCGTACTGCGAGTAGGAGGCAAGTGTGCCATTGCTGGCGAGTGCAGCGACTGCAATGATGTTGGCATTCGGATAGCCGCTCGGGTAAGATGGGGTAGCATCGTTGTTGGCGCCGCTGTTACCGGCAGCAGCGATGAACAGGATGCCGGCGGAATCGGCGCGCCCGATGGCGTCCTGCAAGGCTTGCGAGAAACCACCGCCGCCCCAGGAGTTATTGGTTGCAACCAAATTAATGCCGTGGCGGGTTTTCAGATCGGTGAAGTAGTCGACGGCCTTGATGGCATTGGCGGTGGTGCCACCGCGGCCGCCGAGGAATTTGGCATTCAGAATCTTGACGCCGGAGTGGCAGACGCCGGCAACACCGACACCGTTATTGCCGACACCTGCGATCGTACCGGAAACGTGGGTACCGTGATCATCGCCAGCGCCGTCAAACACGGTATTGTTGTTGCCGTCGAAGTCCCAGCCATACACATCGTCAATCAAGCCATTGCCGTCATCATCGCGTGCGTTACCTGCGGTTTCGCCGGGGTTGGTGCCGACGTTGGCGACAAGATCCGGATGGGTGTTCATGTAGCCTTCGTCAATCACGCCAACCCAGACGCCGGAGCAATTATTACCGGCTGCAGCACCGGCGCCCGAGCCAAACTGATTGGCCGGGGTGGTATTAGCGCCGTACATGCCCCAGAGGCTGCCATTGGTGTAATACGGGTCATTGGTTCCGACAGTGTGACTGACCAGCCAGTTCGGTTCGGCAAAATCAACCGCCGGATCATTGATGATGGCATCGATTTTGGCGGACATCTGGGTGCCGGCCGGGAAATTGAAACGGACCAGTTCGAGGTCGCCGTAAACGCCCTGCTTGCTGCCTTTGCGGGCCAGCACATCGGCGGTGACGCCGTTGCCGAGGGCTTTACCGACGCGCGCCTTGTCGGCAGCGGTGGCGAAGGAACGGTATTGGATGATCAGTTGGCCGGCAGCGTACTGCTTGCCTTGGGCCAGGCCTTGCTTGACCAGATCCGGACGGCCGCCG
>JBMSNF010000067.1:0-8857 GCA_049421545.1 Arenimonas sp. | reverse complement strand
GCTCGCTGAACGGGGTGCCGAGGCGGATCTCGAAGTTGCCCGGATTGTTGATGTGGCCGGAGACCGAGAAGATCTTGGTGCCGCCGTTGTTGGGCTTGCCCAGGCTCAGGAACCACTCGGCACCGTTGCGCATGATCGCCGGTACCGAAGCGTAGGTCTCGGTGTTGTTGATGGTGGTCGGCTTGCCGAACAGGCCGAAGTTGGCCGGGAACGGCGGCTTGAAGCGCGGTTGGCCTTTCTTGCCTTCCAGCGATTCCATCATCGCGGTTTCTTCGCCGCAGATATAGGCGCCGGCGCCGAGGGCAGCGTACATGTCGACATCAACACCGGAGCCTAGGATGTTCTTGCCGAGCAGTCCGGCCGCGTAGGCTTCCTTCAGCGCTTCTTCGAAGTGCTCGAACGGCTCGTGGTGGAATTCACCGCGCAGATAGTTGTAAGCCACGGTCGATCCGGTGGCGTAGCAGGCGATGGCCATGCCTTCGATGACCGAATGCGGGTTGTAGCGCAGGATGTCGCGGTCCTTGCAGGTGCCAGGCTCGGATTCATCGGAATTGCACAGGATGTATTTCTGGCCGGGCGCCGTGCGCGGCATGAAGCTCCACTTCAGGCCGGTCGGGAAGCCTGCGCCGCCGCGGCCGCGGAGGCCGGACTGCTTGACCATTTCGATGACCTGCTCCTGCGGCATTTTTTCCGCGAGGATTTTCTTCCAGGCGGCGTAGCCGTCCTGTTTCAGATAGCTGTCCAGCGCCCACGGTTTCTCGTGGTGCAGCGTGGTGTAGACAACCTGATGTGCTTGGGGTGCGGGACCGATCGCCATGGGAGTTCCTTACTTCAGGCCGTCGAACAGTTGGTCAAGGGTATTGGGAGTGACGCGTTCGTGGTAATGGCCATCGATGACCACCGCCACCGCGCCGGCACACGCCGCAACGCACTCTTCTTCCACTTTCAGGGTGATGCGGCCGTCGGCGCTGGTTCCGCCGTGCTTGCAGCCGAGTTTCTTCTCGGCGTGCCGCACCAGATCCTCAGCGCCATTGAGCCAGCAGCTGATGTTGGTGCAGATCGAGACCTTGTGCCGGCCGACCGGCTCGAGATCGAACATGGAATAGAAGCTGGCCACTTCGTAGGCCCATACCGCCGGAATATCGAGATACTTGGCGACCGCCGCCATCAGTTCGTCGGTCAGCCAGCCGCCGTTCTGTTCCTGTGCGGCCATCAGACCCTGGATGACCGCAGAGCGCTTGCGGTCGGCCGGAAATTTGGCGACCCAATGATCGATGTGTGCGCGCGTTTCCGCATTCAGCGCCACCAACGGATCGACATGCTGGCAGGCAGCGAAATTACCGGTTGCTTTCATCGATCCACCTCACCAAAAACGATATCGTAGGTGCCGATCATCGCCACCACGTCGGCCAGCATGTGACCGCGCACGATGGCATCCATCGACGACAGATGCGCGAAGCCGGGCGCGCGGGCTTTCAGACGGAACGGCTTGTTGGCGCCATCGGAGACCAGATAGACGCCGAACTCGCCCTTCGGAGCTTCCACCGCCGAATACACTTCGCCGGCCGGCACCGAATAGCCTTCGGTGAAGAGCTTGAAGTGGTGGATCAGCGCTTCCATGTCTTCCTTCATTTCCATACGGGACGGCGGCGCCACTTTGAAGTTGGACACCATCACCGGGCCCGGATTGGCGCGCAGCCAGCCGATGCATTGCTGGATGATGCGGTTGGACTGACGCATCTCCTCGACCCGCACCAGATAGCGGTCGTAGCAGTCGCCGGTGACACCGACCGGAATGTCGAAATCGACGTGCGCATAGGCGGCATACGGCTGCTTCTTGCGCAGATCCCAGGCAACGCCGGAACCACGCAGCATCGGACCGGTCATGCCCCAGGCCAGGGCTTTTTCCGGCGGCACCACGCCGATGCCGACCGTGCGCTGTTTCCAGATGCGATTGTCGGTCAGCAGGGTTTCGTATTCGTCGATCTTGCTCGGGAAATCGTCGGTGAAGGCCTGCAGGAAGTCGAGCATGGAGCCTTCTCGCCAGGCGTTGGAACGCTTCAGGGCATCGCCCTTGCGCCACGGCGACTCGCGGTATTTCGGCATGGTATCCGGCAGGTCGCGGTAAACGCCACCCGGACGGTAATAGGTGGCATGCATGCGCGCGCCGGAGACCGCTTCATAGCAGTCCATCAGCTCTTCGCGCTCGCGGAAGGCGTACAGGAACACCGCCATGGCGCCGAGATCGAGACCGTTCGAACCGATCCACATCAGATGGTTCAGGATGCGGGTGATTTCATCGAACATGGTGCGGATGTACTGCGCGCGGATCGGCGCTTCGACGCCGAGAAGCTGCTCGATGCCACGCACGTAGGCATGCTCGTTGCACATCATCGACACGTAGTCGAGACGGTCCATGTAACCGATGGACTGGTTGAAGGGTTTGGATTCGGCCAGTTTCTCGGTGCCGCGGTGAAGCAGACCGACGTGCGGATCGGCACGCTGCACCACTTCGCCGTCCATCTCGAGGATCAGACGGAGCACGCCGTGCGCGGCCGGATGCTGCGGCCCGAAGTTCAGCGTGTAATTGCGGATTTCCTGGCCACTCATGGTTTCACCTGCACGTGTTCGGATTGCGCCTGCTGCCAGCGCGAATCCTCGCGGATGGTTTTCGGAACGCCGACGCGCGGCTCGATCGAGACCGGCTGGTATACCACGCGGCCGCGTTCTTCGTCATAGCGGACTTCCACATTGCCGATCAGCGGGAAATCCTTGCGGAACGGATGGCCGACGAACCCGTAATCGGTGAGGATGCGGCGCAGATCGGGATGGCCGGTGAAGATGATGCCGAACAGGTCGAAGGCTTCGCGCTCGAACCAGGTCGCCACCGGATACACCGACACCACGGAATCGATCTGGGGCATGGCATTGTCTTCGGCAAAGCAGCGCACGCGGATGCGGCGGTTGTGCTTGACCGAAGTGAGATGTACGACGGCGGCGAAACGGTTTGCGGGGCCGAGGCCCTGCGGGCGCGACGCCCAGGTGAAGCGGCCGGGACCCTCGCCTTCCACGCCGCGCGAAAAACCTTCGGACGACACATCGGTGGTATCCCACTCGGCTTCGCCGTAACCCAGATAGTCGATGCCGCACAGGTCGATCAGCTGCTCGAAAGCGAATTCCGGGTGGTCGCGCAGTTCGGTCATCACCGATTTGTAATCGGCCGGCGCGGTTTCCAGCGTGATTTCATCGCGCTGGCGGATGATGCGCTGGGCGCGTGCGCCGAAATGGGCGCTCAGTTTTTCCACGAAGGGATTGGGCAATTCGTTCATGGTCCGTCCTCAGCGCGCGATGGTGTTGGTGCGGCGGATTTTCTTCATCAGCTGCAGCACGCCGTAAACCAGCGCTTCCGCGGTCGGCGGACAGCCCGGCACATAGACGTCGACCGGCACGATGCGGTCGCAACCGCGCACCACCGAGTACGAGTAGTGGTAATAGCCGCCGCCGTTGGCGCAGCTGCCCATGGAAATCACCCACTTCGGTTCCGGCATCTGGTCATACACCTTGCGCAGGGCCGGCGCCATTTTGTTCACCAGGGTGCCGGCCACGATCATGACGTCGGCCTGACGGGGCGACGGACGGAAAATCACGCCGTAGCGGTCCAGATCGAGGCGCGAGGCGCCGGCATGCATCATTTCCACGGCGCAGCAGGCCAGACCGAAAGTCATCGGCCACATCGAACCGGTGCGCGCCCAGTTGATCAGGGTGTCGAGATTGGTGGTGACGAAGCCGCGTTCGACCAGCGGGTTTTCGCCGCCGGGCCGCAGGATGTCGTCGACCGAAGCCACCGGGATCGGATTGTGCATCACCCGGGCGACGGAATCGGAAACGTTGTCGATCACTCCCATTCGAGAGCTCCTTTCTTCCAAGCGTAAATGAAGCCCAGCAGCAGCAGGCCGAGGAATATGCCCATTTCGACCAGTCCCAAGAAACCGAGATCGCGGAACACCACCGCCCACGGAAACACGAAGGCGATTTCGAGATCGAAAACGATGAACATGATGGCGATGAGGTAGTAGCGCACGTCGAACTGGATATGCGCGTCTTCGAAGGCGACGAAGCCGCATTCGTAAGGCGAGAGTTTTTCAGCACCGGGGCGTTGCGGCCCGAGCAGGCGTCCGAGGGCCATCAGGGCGATGCCGACACCGGCCGCGACCGCAAGAAACAATGCTATCGGCACATACGCATTCAGCACATGCATCTCCTTGGTTGAAGGGTGAACATCCCTGTTTTCCCGCATGCTGCATGTTCGGGCACAGGCGCACTATAATACCGCCTCGGGCACATCCAATGCAATGAATACGGCGGGTTTTTCCCCACGAATCAAGCGCAAAGCCCGGCTTGCGGACAATAAAAAACGCCTGCCGGAGCAAGCGTTTCGTTATGGTGCCCAAGAGGGGACTCGAACCCCTACGCCCTAAAGCGCTACCACCTCAAGGTAGTGCGTCTACCAATTCCGCCACCTGGGCTTGAAACTATTTTAGCATTGCGCCATTCGTGCGCTTATTTTTTCTCGGGCTGCGGAGCCGCGGGAGCCGCCACCGGAGTATCGGTCGCCGCAACCGCCGGAGCGGCGGTAGGCGCCGGAACGGTGGCTGCAGGGGCCGATCCGGATTCCGGAACCGCCGGCAGGCTGCTCATCACGCCGATATCGGCCGCTTCGGCCTCCGGCTTGTTGAGGTTGACCGCTTTCCAGGCCATGAACAGGGCCACCACGAAGAAGACGAATGCCAGCCACTTGGTCGATTTGGTCAGGAAGTTGGCGGATCCGCGGGCACCGAACACGGTACCGGAAGCACCCGCACCGAAGCCGGACCCAGCCTGGGCACCCGCGCCGCGCTGCAGCAGAATCAGCACCACCATGGCCACCGCGACCAGGATGTATACAACCGTCAGAATGGTATCAATCATAGTTAAACCGTTAATTTGTGCCCGCAGCGGCAGCCACGATCGCACTGAATTCCTGGGCGACCAAGGAGGCCCCGCCCACCAATCCCCCGTCGACATCCGGCTGTGCGAACAGCTCGGCGGCGTTGGAGGCCTTCACACTGCCACCGTAAAGGATCGGCAATAAGCTAGCTATTTTAGCATCAAAAGCAGCCACTTCGCCACGGATAAATGCGTGCACTTCCTGTGCCTGCTCCTTGCTGGCGGTTTTTCCGGTACCGATGGCCCAGACCGGCTCATAGGCGATGACCGAGCCAGCGAAGGCTTGGGCACCGCCCTGCTCGAACACCGGCTTGAGCTGTTTCTCGATGACCCACTCGGTATGCCCGGCCTCGCGCTGGTGCAGGGTCTCGCCCACGCACAACACCGGAATCAGGCCGGCCCGTTTGGCCGCCAGGAACTTTTCGGCGACCAGTTCGTTGGATTCCTGCTGGTATTGGCGGCGCTCGGAATGGCCGACCAGCACATAGCGGCAACCGATGTCGGCCAGCATTTCCGCGGCGATGTCCCCGGTGAAGGCGCCCTGCACATGCACGCCGACATCCTGGGCGCCGAAAACGAAGCCGGTGCCGGCATAACGGCCGATCAGGTGGTCGAGGATGGGCAACGGCGGGATGATCAGGGTGTCCACGGCCGGATTCAGGGACGGCGTCAGGGTATTCAGCAGGGCCTCGCCGAAGGCACGGCTGCCGTTGAGCTTCCAGTTCCCGGCTACGATTTTTTTCCGCATGTCGCTCCCCTGTCCGACGGCTTGATGCACAATGAGGAGGCCATTTTAACCTGAATGAAGCCCGACCATGAAAACCGACCAGTACGCCCTGATTACCGGCGCCTCCAGCGGCATCGGCGAAGCCATCGCCCGCGAATACGCCCGTCGCGGCAAGCCCCTGATCCTGACCGCCCGCCGCAAGGAGCGTATGGACGCCCTCGCCGCCGAGCTGGGCCAAAAGGTGCCGGTCGTGGTGCTGGCCGCCGATTTGGCTGACCCGAAAGCACCACAGGAGATGTTCGACGCCATCCAGGCCGCCGGGCTGAGGGTCGACACCCTGGTCAACAATGCCGGCTACGGCGTGCCGGGCCGGTATCTCTCGGAAACCTGGGCCAGCCACCGTGATTTCCTGCAGGTGCTGATGACCGCCGTGGCCGAGCTGACCTATCTGTTCCTGCCGGCCATGGAAGCCCAGAAGCACGGCCGCATCCTGAATGTGGCCTCTTTGGCCGGGCTGGTTCCGGCCTCGGCCGGGCACACCCTGTACGGCGCCAGCAAATCCTGGTTGATCCGTTTCTCGGAATGCCTGGCCATGGAAAGCAATTCCCGCGGCGTGCACGTGACCGCACTCTGCCCCGGCTTCACCTACACCGAATTCCATGACGTCAACGGCATGCGCGCGAATGTCTCGAAACTGCCGAAGTTCTTGTGGCTCAGCAGCGAAGAAGTGGCGGTGATCGGCATCGATGCCGTGGAGGCCGGAAAGCGGCGGGTCATCAGCGGTTTCGCCAACAAGGTCATCGCCTGGATGACGCGCTATCTTCCGGACTTCCTGAGCAATGCACTGGTGGGCGGCAAGGCCAAGCAGTTCCGAAATGCGGAGTAATCGCCCAAGAGGTCAGCAGTAACAAAAACCCGGCTCTCGCCGGGTTTCTTGTTTTAGACCAGTTTGATTTCGCGCAGCCGTTCCATCAAGTACTCGTGGCCGGTGATCGGCTCGGGGTAGCGGTCCGGATTGTCGGCCGAGATGCACTGCGGCAGGGTCTGGATCAGGAAATCCGGATTCGGGTGCAGGAAGAACGGGATGGAATAGCGCGGCTTGCGCGCGTTCTCGCCCATCGGGTTGATCACCCGATGCGTAGTGGACGGATACACATGGTTGGACAGGCGCTGCAGCATGTCGCCGATGTTGACCACGATGGTGTCGGCATCGGCGGTGAAGTCGATCCATTCGCCCTTGCGCGACAGCACCTGCAGGCCGGCCGCACTCGCGCCCACCAGCAGAGTGATGAAGTTGATGTCCTCATGCGCACCCGAACGCACGTTCGGTACATCCGGATTGGTGATTTCCGGATAGTGGATCGGACGCAGGATGGAGTTGCCGTAATGGGTCTTGTCGGCGAAGTAGTTTTCCGGCAGGCCGATGTGCAGGGCCAATGCCGACAGCACTTTCGAACCCAGGGTATCCAATGCCGCATACAGGCCATACAGATAGGTTTTGAATTCCGGCACTTCCTTCGGCCACAGGTTCTCGCCCATGATGTCGGCGTACTGGGAATCACGGGCGATTTCGCGGCCCACGTGCCAGAATTCCTTCAGGTCCGGATACTGCGAATCCTTGGCCGTTTCGATACCGAACGGGGTGTAACCGCGTGCGCCACCGGTGCCGGGTTGGTGGTACTGCATCTTGACCGCTTCCGGCAAGGCGAAGAAATCGCGGGAGGCGTTGTAGGCCCCCTGGATCAATTCGTCGGTGACGCCGTGGCCACGGATGCCGCAGAAGCCCCACTCACGGTAGGCTGCGCCCAAATCGGCTACGAACGCTTCGCGGTCGGTGTCAAAACGGCGGATGTCGAGGGTCGGGATCTGGCTCATGGTTCGTGTTCCACTGGAATTTCGGAAAAGTATAAGCCGGCGTCGCTGAACCGGCCTTGATTGGGGTCAAACCGCGGATTTGACGACCGCGGACAGGCTATCGAGCACGGATTGCATCAGCACGGCATCCTGGGCCTCGACGGTGACACGCACGACCGGCTCGGTGCCCGAGGCGCGCAGCACCAGACGGCCCTTGCCCTCGAGGCTGCGTTCGGCTTCGGCACGCGCGGCCTGCACGGCCGGATGCTCCAGCGGTTTCGCGCCGGGCTGCAGGCGGACATTCACGGTTTTCTGCGGGAACGGCGTGTAGCCCGCAAGCGCCGCTTTCAATGTGGTTTTGTCGGCAATCAGGGCTTCCAACACCTGCAATGCCGCCACCAAGGCGTCGCCGGTGGAGGTACGATCGAGCACCAGCAGATGGCCGGAAGCTTCACCACCCAGCACCCCGCCCTGCTCGGTCAGGGCCTGATGCACGTAGCGGTCGCCGACTTTGGTGCGCACGAACGGAATGCCTTTTTCGCGGCAATGCAGTTCCATCGCGACATTGGTCATCAGCGTGCCGACCACCGGTCCGCGCAGGCGGCCATAGGCCTGCCAGTGATTGGCCAACACGTAAATCAGGGCGTCACCGTCATGCAGGGTACCGTCGGCATCTACCATCTGCACGCGGTCGCCATCGCCGTCGAAAGCGATGCCGAGGTCGGCACCGGATTCGCGCACGAAGGCCTGCAGCGCATCCGGGTGCGTCGAACCGACGCGATCATTGATGTTCAGGCCGTTCGGCTGCACGCCGATGCTGACCACCTCGGCACCGAGCTCGGAAAACACTTCCGGGGCCAGCGCGTAAGTGGCGCCATGCGCGCAATCCAATGCGATCTTCAGGCCACGCAGCGAAAAATTCGCCGGCACCGTGCTTTTGCAGAATTCGGCATAGCGGCTATGGGCATCCACGATGCGTTTGGCTTTGCCGAGTTTTTCCGAAGCGACCGTCGTCAGCGCCTCGTCGAGCTGCGCCTCGATGGCGAGCTCCATGGCATCGCTGAGTTTCTCGCCGCTGGCGGAAAAGAACTTGATGCCGTTGTCGTAATGCGGATTGTGCGAGGCGGAAATGACGATGCCGGCATCGGCACGCAGCGAGGTGGTCAGATGCGCCACCGCCGGCGTCGGAACCGGTCCGAGCAGACGCACATCGGCACCGGCCGCGACCAGGCCCGCTTCCAGTGCGGATTCGAACATGTATCCGGAAATGCGGGTGTCCTTGCCGATCAC
>JBMSNF010000066.1:0-8926 GCA_049421545.1 Arenimonas sp. | reverse complement strand
GCGGTTCGCCGTGGCCGCGTGCCGAGGGCAGGGGGTGGGTCAGGCAGGAATAACTGCGGCCGGTGGAATCGAGCACGGCGGCGTTCCAGGTGCTGCGCCCGCGCACGAAGTCGAGCAGGGCATCGCCGTCGCGGTAGCCGAGTGCGCCGGGATCGAGTTCATGGCCCTTGCCGGCGCGGATCCAGCCTTTCTGTGACAGCACTACGGTCATCGGTTCGCTGGCGACCAGCGCGGTTTCATCGATGGCCTGGGCTGCTTCACGCGCGACCAGCGGCGACAGGCGGGCATCGCCGAATTTCTTGGCATCGGCCTGCAGCTCGTCTTTCAGTAACTTCTTGAGCTTGGCATTGGAGCCTAGGGTGGCGATGATTTTTTCCAGTTCGGCGGCCAGTTCGGCCTGCTCGCCGCGGATTTTCATTTCCTCGAGGCGCGCCAGCTGTTTCAGTTTGGTTTCGAGGATGTAATCGGCCTGATCCTCGCTCAGTTTGAAACGGGCGATCAAGGCGGCTTTCGGTTCGTCTTCGGTACGGATGATGTGGATGACTTCATCGAGATTCAGGAAGGCGATGAGCAGTCCTTCCAACAGGTGCAGACGGCGTTCGAGCTTTTCCTTGCGGTGGGTCAGGCGCTTGCGCAGGGTGTCCATGCGGAAGGCCAGCCATTCAGTCAGCAGGGCCTTGAGGTGTTTGACCTGCGGACGGCCGTCGAGACCGATGATGTTGAAGTTGACCCGGTAGCTCTTTTCCAGATCGGTGGTGGCGAACAGATGGCCCATCAGTGAATCGACATCGACCCGGTTCGAGCGCGGCACCAGGACCAGACGGGTCGGGGTTTCGTGGTCGGATTCGTCGCGCAGGTCTTCCAGCCAGGGCAGTTTCTTGGCACGCATCTGCTGCGCGATCTGCTCCATCACTTTCGACGGCGACACCTGGTAAGGCAGGGCGGTCAACACGATGTCGCTGTTTTCCTTGACGTAGGTGGCGCGTGCCCGGATCGAGCCGCCGCCGGTTTCGTACATGGCGATGATTTCGCTGCGCGGGGTGATGATCTCGGCCTGGCTGGGATAATCCGGTCCGAGCACGTGCTCGCAAAGATCGCGGACACTGGCCTGCGGGTCATCAAGCAATCGGATACAGGCACTCACCACCTCGTTGAGGTTGTGCGGCGGGATGTCGGTGGCCATGCCGACCGCGATGCCGGTGGTGCCGTTGAGCAGGATGTGCGGCAGGCGCGCCGGCAGCCAGGTCGGTTCCTGCAGCGAACCGTCGAAGTTCGGGTTCCAGTCGACCGTGCCCTGTCCGAGTTCCCCGAGCAGGACTTCCGCAATCGGGGTCAGTTTGGATTCGGTGTAGCGCATGGCCGCGAAGGATTTCGGATCGTCGGTGGAGCCGAAGTTGCCCTGGCCCTCGATCAGCGGATAGCGGTAGGAAAACGGCTGCGCCATCAACACCATGGCTTCGTAACAGGCGGAATCGCCGTGCGGATGGTATTTACCGATGACGTCACCGACCGTGCGCGCCGATTTCTTCGGTTTGGCGGCGGCATTGAGCGAAAGCTCGCTCATCGCGAAGATGATGCGGCGCTGGACCGGCTTCAGGCCGTCGCCCAAGAAGGGAAGGGCGCGGTCGAGCACCACATACATCGAATAATCGAGATAGGCGCGTTCGGCGTACTCGCGCAGGGGAATCTGTTCAAAACCGTGGAAACTGGGGCGGGTCAAATCGGTCATGGCGTACTCGTGTGACGGATGCCTTTCATTCTAGCGGTTTTGCCGGCACATGGGCGGGCGCGGACAGCGGGCGCCGCATTCGGTTAAAATGCATCAAAGGAGTACGCATGAGCACGAGCATCATCATCGGCCTGGTCGTTCTGGTCTGTCTGGTACTGTTATTCAAGGTGATGGGCTTCCTGTTGCGTCTGGCGGTGGTCCTGCTGGTGCTGGGCGCCGGCTACTGGTATCTGGGGCCGCAGTTCGGCTTGCCGTCGTTGCCTTTCTGAAGCCGGCGGATCGCACGCATGCCGCTTGAAACCCTGGCCATTTCCCGGCGTCGATTGGCGCTGATTCTCGGCCTGTTGGCGATGATCGGTCCGTTCGCCATCGACAGCATTTTTCCGGCCTTCCGCGCGCTCGCCCATGATCTGCAGGTGGCCGATGCCGCCATCCAGCAGACCATCAGCATTTACCTGCTCGGCTATGCGGCGATGTCGCTGCTGCACGGGGCGCTCTCGGATGCTTTCGGGCGCCGGCCGGTAATTCTCGCAGGTTTGGGCTTGTTTCTGGCATCCTCCATCGGCTGCGCGTTGGCCGCCGACCTGCAGCAGCTGCTGATTTTCCGGTTCATCCAAGGCCTGTGCGCCGGGGTCGGGCTGATCGTCGGTCGTGCGGTCATCCGCGACGTGTTCGACGGCGACCATGCCCAACGCATGATGAGCATGGTGTCGATGATTTTCTCGATCGCGCCGGCCATCGCCCCGATCATCGGCGGTTACATTCTGAGCTGGAGCCAGTGGCAAGGCATTTTCTGGTTCTTGGCCGCGCTGAGTCTGCTCATGTTGCTGGTGGTGGCGCTGTTCCTGCCGGAATCGCACCCGCCTGCGAAACGGGTGGCCTTCCATCCGGTGCCGCTGAGTGCGTCCTACCGCGAAATGATCCTGCATACCGGATTCCGGCGCCTCGCCCTGGCCGGCACCTTCCTGTTCGGCAGCCTGTTCCTGTACATCGCCGCCGCGCCCGATTACGTGATGACCCACCTGCGTCTGGACGAAACCCAGTTCGGCTGGTTTTTCGTACCGACCATCGCCGGCATGAGCATCGGTGCGTTCATCAGCGGTCGCCTGGCCGGCAAGGCCAGCGGCATGCGCATGGTGCAATGGGGCTTCGGCATCTGCGCGGCCTCGGCGGTGTTGAATCTGGTCTATGCCATGAGCGCGGTCCGGCTGGAACTGCCCTGGGCGGTGCTGCCGATGAGCGGTCTGGCCTTCGGCATCGCGCTGGTGTTTCCGATTCTGACCATCGCACTCTTGGACTTGTACCCGCACATCCGCGGTACGGCCTCTTCGATGCAGGCCTTCATCAGCCTGATGTCGAATGCCTTGATTTCCGGCCTGCTGGTGCCGCTGGTCAGCAAAAACCCGGCGCTGATGGCCGGGGCGTGCTGTCTGTTCGTGGCGGCTTCATTCGGCGTCTGGCGCCTGTATCTGCAATCACCGCATGCGGCGATACATTGCCCGGATCAGCCGGCGGCGTTCGAGCCGACCGACGAACTGTAAGTCCGGTAATCGGAACGCAACAGTTCCTGGAAGTGATGCAACGCATTCTCACGCAACGGGTTTAAACGTCCGGCCACATATGAACCGCTATCCAGTCCGCGTTGCACGTCCACGCAGATCTGGATGTCTTCATCCTGCACCACGTCCGAGAATTCCAGATCGCGTTTGCGGCGCGCTTCATCCTTGCCCGGGTCGGTGCTGACGGCATAGAAGAAATCGAATTCGACGCGGCAGCGGTTGTTCGGCAGGGGCAGCACGCGGTTGGTCTGCAGGCGGCCGGGCAGGATGTTGAGCATGGTGTTCGGGTACATGAAGTAATACAGCGCCTCGCCCGACCCGTACAGGTCGTCGCCGCTTTCCAGCGGGCTGAACTGCATGGAGTACCATTCCTTGGTTTCGGTCACGTAACTGCGGTAATCCAGCAGTTTGTTCAGCTCCGGATGCACGTGCGGCACGTGGTAGCCTTCCAGATAATTGTCGACGTAGGTCTTCCAGTTGCAGTCGATGTCGTAGCTCAGGTGCTGATGGAAGCGCAGATCGCCCAGCGCATGCCCGCTGACCGCCAGCCGTTCGGCGATGCCGGCCACATAGTCTTCGAACGGCGGCGGGTTCTCCGAAGCCGCGAACACCAGACCGGCAAATTCGCGCACCTGCAGTGCCGGCAAACGCACCGAACTGACATCGAAATCCGCCACATCCTTCATTTCCGTTGCGGTACGCAGGCTGCCGTCCAGATTGTAGGTCCAGCCGTGATAACGGCAACGCAATTGTTTGGCGCCCTTGCCAGAACATTGCGCCAACGGACCGGCGCGGTGCCGGCAGACGTTGTGGTAGCCGCGCAGGCCATCGGCGGTGCGGATCACGATGACCGGCAATTGACCCAGTACCGACACCACATAATCGCCTTCATCGGCGATCTGCGAGGCATGGCAGACATACTGCCAATGCCGGTTGAAAATGGCGGACTGGTCGGCCGCCGCCGTGCCTTCGCCGGTATAGAAACGGGCGGGCAGGGCGGTTGCCGTCGCCAGTGCCTGCGGCTGCAGATCGGAATCGGGCTTAAGCATGCATCGTCCTTACTGCGGAGCCTGCCAGCCGCATTGCTGGCCCTTGTTCTGCTCCTTCAGCCAACCCTGCAGCGGTGCGAAATACTCCAGCACCGCGGAGCCGTCCATTTCTTCCTTGCCGGTCAGTTCCTTCATGGTCTTCTGCCACGGCTGGCTGGAGCCCTTGCTCAGCATCGCCCAGTAGCGCTTGCCGGCTTCCGGGTTGTTGGCGAAGTTGCACTGATACAGCGGGCCTTTGAAACCGGAAGCGTCGCAGAGCGCTTTGTAGAACTGGAACTGCAGGATGTGCGAGAGGAAGTAACGGGTATACGGCGTGTTGCCCGGCACATGGTATTTGGCGCCGGCGTCGAAGAACTCCTCGCCACGGGCGGTGGCCGGAGCCACGCCCTGGTATTTGGCTTTCAGATCCCACCAGGCTTTGTTGTACTGATCCGGTTTGATCGATCCATCGAACACGCCCCAGCGCCAGCGGTCGATCATCAGGCCGAAGGGCATGAATGCGACCTTGGCCAAGGCCATGCGCATCTGGCCGTTGATGACCGCTTCCTGGCTGACGGCCGGTTTGTCGACCAGACCGATCGAGCTCATGTAGTCGGGCGTCATCGACAGGACGATGGTGTCGCCGATGGCTTCATGGAAACCGTCATGGGCGCCGCCTTGGAACAGGATCGGCAGTTTATTGTAAGCCAGGTAGTAATAAACATGCCCGTACTCGTGATAGAGCGTGGTCAGGTCCTCCTCGGTCGGAGTGATGCACATCTTGATGCGCACATCGCCTTTGAGGTTCATGTCCCAGGCGCTGGCATGGCAGACTACATCGCGGTCACGCGGTTTGATGAACTGGGCGTTGGACCAATGCGATTCGGGCAATTTCGGCATGCCGAGGCCGGTGTAGAAGCTTTCCGAAAGACGTGCCATATCCTTGGCATACTGCAGGTCGGCTTCGTGCGAGATATCGGCGAACTTCAACGGGCTGAGCGCAGCGGCGCCGCCGGCGGCGGCCAGTTTCTCGTTCAGCACCTTGTCATGCTGCTTCTGCAGCACGCTGTTGATGTCGAGGCTGCCGGCGCCCTTGTAGGGTTCGAGAATCGGCCAGAGATTGCCCCAGTCCTGCTGCCAGAGATTGCCGGTCAGGTGCGCCGGAATCATGCCGTTGATCTGGCCTTTGTCACCGTATTTGGCCACCAGTTTGTTCTTGGTGTAGCACTGCAGTTCCTTGTACAGCGGTTCGACTTGGCCCCACAGACGGTCGCTTTCCTTCTGGAAATCGGCCGGGCTCATGTCGTAACCCGAACGCCAGAGTTCGCCGGTGTTGCCGAAACCCAGATCCTTCGCGCCCTGGTTGGACAGTTCGGCGAAGCGTTGGTAATCCTTGCGCATCGGCTGGGCGATGGTGTGCCAGCCGTTCCAGGCATTCATCTGCTGATCGTAGCTGCTGGCGGGATCGGCCAGAATCTTGGAGACCGCGCCGATGTCGAGGCAATCCTCGGGTTTATTTGAATCCGGGCAATACTTGCCAGAACCGTACATGCCTTCCAGTTTGGTGGCCAGACCGGTCAGCTCGGCCAGAGCCTTCGGGTCGTTCGGCGGCGGCAGCGTCACGCCGATTTTCAGCAGGTGCAGGGCGCGTGCCGTTTCCGGGGTCATTTTGGCATCGGCCGGAAAGGTCTTGGCCTTGGCGATGTATTTGCTGAGCATGGCCAGATAACGTTCGTTGGCTTTCGCTGAAACCCGCTCGGAATCGCTGTTGATGTAAGTCGAAGCGAGCCACTGCGAGGAGGTGATTTCCGGATAGGCCTCGGTCAGTTCGCGGTTGACCCGGGCGATGAATTCATCCGCGCTTTCGTTGGCGTAGGCGGCCTCGGTGCCGGCGGCATCGCCGGATTTGGAACTGCAGGAGGCCAGGCCGAACAGGCTGGCGGATACGGCGAGAGCTAGAGCAAGGCGCTGGATGTTCACAATGACTCCGGACGGATTTGACGGGAAATACCGATGATATCAGGCTTCGCTAATCGGCTGAAGCCCAATGGCCTCCGGAAGCGGCAACAGTCCCCGGGCCTCGAGAAAATCACGGGCGTCCTCGGCGTCCTGGGTGAACCAGGCCTTCGCCGAGCCCAGCCGGAAGCTGTAGCCCCAGGCGTCCATGTCGGCGCAGGCGCGCTCGAAACCGAAACCGGCGATCCGGTCCGCCAACAGCAGCTGCAGATAACAGGTGGCATCTTCTTCCGGCACCGAGTCGGTGGCGTCGGTATGTACGGCCGCCCTTTTTTCCGGAGCCAGCACGATCAGATGGCAGGCTTCGTGCAGCAGGGAATGCACCGGAGTATCGGCACGCGCATAAACGCGGCTGCCGATCAGGCCGGCTTCGCATTCGCCCCAATAACTGCCGGGAATGGCTTCGCCGGCCGGAACGAGGGTCAGTTCCAAATCAAACAGGCCCAGCAGTTGCCGGGCCTGTTCAATCGCGATGTCGCGCAGGCGCACGACCGGTGCGTCCGCTTCAAACGCCATGGCTCAGCTTTTGTCGGGCAGGGCGATCTGGATGTCGAGGACTTCCTGGATGCCGTCCTTGTCTTTCTCGAAGTTGACCTTGACCGCTTCGTCGTTGACCTGGACGTATTTCTTGATTACTTCCAGCAGTTCGCTGCGCAGGCGCGGCATGTAGTCCGGTGCACTGGCATCCTTGCGGGATTGCGATACCAGGATCTGCAGTCGGTTCTTGGCGGTTGAGGCCGAGGTCGGTTTGCTGTCGAGCTTTTCCAGCTGTTCGATGATGTTGCGCAGAAGTCCCATGGCTCAACCTCCGAACATTTTCGAGAAGAAGCCCTTCTTCTCGACGGTGGTGAAGCGCATCGGGCGGTCTTCGCCGAGGATGCGGGCGACGGCATCGGTGTAAGCCTGGCCGGCATCGGAGTTTTCATCGAGGATGACCGGATTGCCGGAGTTGGAGGATTGCAGGACTTCCGGAGATTCCGGAATCACGCCAACCACCTTCAGGCCGAGGATTTCCTCGACATCGCCGATCGACAGCATTTCGCCTTTCTCGACGCGTGCCGGATTGTAGCGGGTCAGCAGCAGATGCTCGGTGATGCGTTCACCGGCTTCGGCCTTCTGGGTCTTGGAGGCCAGCAGTCCGAGGATGCGGTCGGAGTCGCGCACCGAAGACACTTCCGGATTGACTACGACCACCGCACGGTCGGCGTAGTACATGGCCAGATAGGCGCCTTTTTCGATGCCGGCCGGGGAGTCGCACAGAATGTAGTCGAAACCTTCGCCGGCGAGGTCCTTGAGCACTTTTTCGACGCCTTCGCGGGTCAGTGCGTCTTTGTCACGGGTCTGCGACGCGGCCAGCACGAAGAGGTTGTCGAAACGCTTGTCCTTGATCAGCGCCTGTTTCAGGCTGGCTTCGCCGTGTACTACATTGACGAAGTCGTACACCACGCGGCGCTCGCAACCCATGATCAGGTCGAGGTTGCGCAGGCCGACGTCGAAATCGATGACCACGGTCTTTTTGCCGGCTTTGGCCAGTCCGCAGGCGATGCTCGCACTGGACGTGGTCTTGCCGACGCCGCCCTTGCCGGATGTGACTACGATGATCTCTGCCAAAATGCGCTCCTTGTCTGTCAAAGTTGATGGTTCATATTAAGCCAGTTCTTCGATGCGCAGCTGGTCTTTGTCGAGCCAGATCTGCACCGCTTTCCCCAGCAGTTTTTTCGGAATTTCATCCAGCACTTTATAGGTGCCGGCGATGGCGACCAGCTCGGCGTTGAATTCGCGGCAGAAAATCCGCGCCTGGGCGTTGCCGGATGCGCCGGCCAGGGCGCGGCCACGCAGCGGGCCGTAAATGTGGATGGAGCCGTCGGCGATGGCTTCGGCGCCGGCACCGACCATGGCGCAGACGGTCAGGTCGCGGCCGGCGGCGTAAACCTGCTGGCCCGAGCGCAAGGGCTGCGTTTGCAGCAGGCCCGGTTCCTGGTTTGGCACGCTTGCAGCGGGTGCGGCGGCGGCAGGCACGGGTTTGCTTTCGGGGGGCGGCGCCGGACGTGCCGGCTCCGGAGTGTCGTCCCGTTCGAAGGCGGCACGGAATTTGGCGAGAATCGGCAGGCCGACCTGATCGGCCAGTTTCTCCACGGCCGAAGTGCCGTAGGCGATGGCGACCGGCATGACCCCGGCGTTGCGCAGGGCATCGATCAGCGCGTCAGTGGTTTCGACATCCGGACAAGCGGGCAGGGCGCTGAAATCCAGAATGACCGCCGCATGCCGGAACAGTTTCGGCGCGCGTTCGACGCGCTCCTGCATTTCGTTTTTCAGGGCTGCGATGTCGAGTGTCCGGATGCGCAGATTGGCGATGCCCACCTGGCCGAACTTCAATTCACCGCATTGCTCGTAGCTGACCGTTGCACTCGCCATTTCAGGTTCCCGTGGCCAGATGGCCGCCGGATTGGGGTTTCGCCCTGGCATGCAGCCAATCCGCCGGAGGCAGCTGGGTGCCGTAGGTGGCATGCACGAAGGGATAGCTGCACAGATCTTTGTAGAGCATGGCCGCCCGCAGCGGGGAATCCGGCAGTTGATGCTGGCCGACTTCGTGG
>JBMSNF010000065.1:0-8982 GCA_049421545.1 Arenimonas sp. | reverse complement strand
ATCAGGCCGCGAACAGGGCCTTCATTTTCTTCAGGGCATTGGCTTCCAGCTGGCGGATGCGTTCGGCGGAGACACCGTATTCATCGGCCAGTTCGTGCAGGGTGGCTTTGTTTTCCGCCAGGAAACGCTTCTGCAGGATTTCACGTGAACGCACGTCCAGACCACTCAGGCCTTCGCGCAGCAGTTCGAGCTGGTTGTCGTCATGGCTGTCGCGCTCGTAAGCGGCGGCGGGGTCGGCATTGACGGCGACCAGATAGGCCGACGGTGCCGGCGGCGCGTGGTCGTTGTCGTCATCGTCCGGTGCATCGAACGCGATATCGCGGCCGGAAAGACGCGATTCCATTTCCAGCACTTCGCGTTCGGAAACGTTCAAATCCTTGGCAACGGCGGACACTTCGGCGGCATTCAACCAACCCAGACGTTTTTTCGACTTGCGCAGATTGAAGAACAGTTTGCGTTGGGCTTTAGTGGTGGCGACTTTCACGATGCGCCAGTTGCGCAGGATGAATTCGTGCATCTCGGCACGCACCCAGTGCACGGCGAAGCTGACCAGACGCACGCCCTGGTCGGGATCGAAACGTTTGACCGCTTTCATCAGGCCGATGTTGCCTTCCTGGATGAGATCGCCCATGCCCAGGCCGTAACCCTGGTAACCGCGGGCCACATGCACCACGAAACGCAGATGCGCCATCACCAGATGGCGGGCGGCTTCGAGATCGTCGTTGTCGCGGTAGGCACGCGCCAGCGCCTGCTCGTCCTCGACGGACAGCACCGGCACGCGGTTGACCGCGTTGATGTAGGCATCCAAGGAACCCAGCGCACTGGGAATCGGGAGGCTGTGGCTGATCAGGGCTTTGCTGGTCATGGTGTTTTTACTCATGGCAAAAGTTTAGCACTCTAGCGCTTAGAGTGCTAATGCCTCTCTGAAGTTCCCGTGAATTCGGGTTGTCGCGTCTGAGGGGGTTTTATCAAATCATTTAAATACAATGAGTTAGATTAAACCCGCCAGTCCATGGGGGGCTGGCCGCGGCCTTGCAGGTAGCGGTTGGCGGCGGAAAAATGCCCGCAACCGAGGAAACCGCGGTGGGCCGACAAGGGCGACGGATGGGGGGCGCGCAGCACGCAATGGCGGTTGCGGTCGATGATTTTGCCCTTCGCTTGGGCGTAGGCGCCCCAGAGCATGAACACCAATCCTTCGCGATGCTCGGAAAGGGCTCCGATGGCGGCATCGGTGAACGCCTCCCAGCCTTTGCCCTGATGCGAGCCGGCCTTGCCGGTTTCCACGGTCAGCACGGCATTGAGCAGCAGCACACCACGATCACTCCAGGGCGTCAGATTGCCGGTGGCGGGGCGCGGCAGGCCGAGATCGCGTTCGATTTCCTTGAAAATGTTCTGCAGTGAGGGCGGCGGCGGCACGCCATCGGGCACCGAGAAGCTCAGGCCATGCGCCTGGCCGGGCCCGTGATAGGGGTCCTGCCCGAGGATGACCACGCGCACCGCTTCGAACGGCGTGCGGTTGAAGGCGTTGAAGATCAGCGGGCCGGGCGGGTGGATGACACGGCCTTTGGCTTTTTCGGCGCGCAGGAATGCGCCCAGGTCACGCATCGGGGCGGATGCCAAGGCCGCGCCCAGATGGCGCTGCCAGGATTCGCACAACCGACCCTCGGCACTCATCGCGGGTGCTGGCGGTTCCGACGGCCCATGCGCAGCTGGAACAGTAGTTTGGTCACCAACAGGCGTTCTTCCACGGGCTTCTGCACCAGATCGTTGGCGCCGAGCTGGATCAGCTGGCTCTGGTTGCGCGGATCGGCATCGCCGGTCATCACCACCACCGGCAGGCGTTGCTTGCCGATACGGCGATCCTGCCGGATCAGGCGCAGCAGATCCATGCCGGTCAGATCGCCTTTCAGATAGACATCGCTGAGCACGATGTCGGGCAGCCTTTCCGGATCGGCATCGATCAGGCTCATCGCCTCTTCGACCGAGACCACATGTTGGACGCCCAAGCCGTGCTTCTTCATCATGCGGCTGGTGGCGGCGGCCACCACTTTGCTGTCTTCGATATAAAGCACCTCGCCGCTGACTTCCTCATCCGGTGCCAGATAGCCCTTGATGAACGAGGCCAGGGACTCCATGCCCCAGGTCTTGTCGAAGTAATCGGTGACGTGCGCGCTGAGGCTGCGGTTTTCCAGACGCTGCTGCACATCACCGGAAACCACGATGATGGGGAAATAGCTTTGCGTGCTGTGTTCGCGCGCGAACCGCGCCAGTTCATCGCCGTCCATGTCCGACAGCACCAGTGCCGTCACCAGCAGATGCACCGGCTGCCTGAGCAGCACGGCCTTGGCCTGTTCGCCGGTTTCGCATTCGGTGATGACCGCATCCGGCAGGGTTTTCGCCATCATGCCGAGCAGCACGCGGCGGACCATCTTCGAACCGTCCACGATCACCAGATGCGGATGCTGCAGATCCAGCGGCAGGAAGGCGAGTGCGGTCACCGGTCCACCGGACGGGTCAGCCGCAGATAATGGCCGGCAGCCAGACGCGCGCCGAAAATACCGAGCACGGTCGCTGCCGCCAACACCGCCGGCGGCAACCACAGCGGCACCGGCGTGAACGCGAAATCACTGCCATAGCTTCCGATCAGATGGAGAATCTCCGGCGTGATGGCGAATGCCGCCGCCGCCAGAATGCCGAGCGCCAGAGCGCCGGCCAGAAAACCGAGCAGACCGCCGGCATACAGGAAAGGCCGGCGGATATAGGCATCGCCGGCGCCGAGCTGCTGCATCACCGCGATTTCCTGCTCGCGCGTGGCGATGTCCAGACGGATGTTGTTGGCGACCGCCAGCACGGCGCCACTGACGAACAGCAAGGCCAGCAGCAACAGCAGGCGCTGTCCGAAGGCCAGCCACGCATCCAGGCGTTTCTGCCAGATGCCGTCGTATTGCACGTATTCGGCCTGCGGCAGGGCCTGCAACCGGCCCAACAGCGCCGTTTCGTCCGCGCGCGGCGTCACGATCATCACCGACGGCAGCGGATTTTCGCCGAGTGCCGCCACCGCTTTGGCCAGCGCGCTGCTGTCCTTGAAGTCGGCGAGTCCTTGTTCGGGAGTTTTCACCGTCACCGTTGCCACATCGGAATCGGTACGGAATCGCTCGGCGATGGCATTGGCCTGCGCGACGCCGACATCGGGCTGGAAAAACACCTGGATGGCGCGCGAGGTCTGCACCTGCGTGGCCAATTGATTCATTTGCAGCATCGACCAGGCCAGTGCCAGCAGCAAAGCCAGCGCGATGGCCATCACCGCCAGGGACAGCAGGCTGGAGAACGGCCGGCGCAACAGGCGTGCGAAGCTGCCGCGGAACGCGGCGGCATGCTGCGCGCGCCAGGCGGCGAAAGCGCTGTAGGATCTACTCATCGGCCAGTTCCTCCGGCGAAATGTCGTCCATCAGGCGGCCTTTGTCGATGACCAGTACGCGCTTCTTCATGCGTTTGACCAACGCCAGATCATGGCTGGCGATGACGACTGCGGTGCCCTGCGCGCACATGCCGACCAGCTGCTGCATGATGTCGGCGGCCAACCCCGGATCGAGATTGCCGGTCGGCTCATCGGCCAGCAACAAGGCCGGTTGGGTGACCATGGCACGCGCGATGCCGACGCGCTGCTGCTCGCCGGTGGAGATGTCGGTGGACCGATGACCGGCGCGCTCGGCCAGACCCAGGCTCTGCAAGGTCTGATGCACGCGCTGGCGGATGACTGCCGGCGCCAGACCGGCGATCTGCAGGGGCAGCGCCACATTGTCGAATACGGTGCGGTCCAGCAACAGGCAATGATCCTGATGCACCAGCCCGAGGTGGCGGCGATGCAATGCCGCCTTGCTGCCGCGAAGACTGGCCAGATTGCGTCCGTCGAACCAGACCGCACCGGCACTCGGGCGCTCGGACAGGTGCGCGAGTTTGAGCAAGGTGCTTTTGCCGGCACCGGAATGGCCGGTGATGAACACCATCTCGCCGGCCTGGACGGAAAAGCTCAGATTATCCAGGGCAAGATGGCCGCCCGGATATTTTTTGCTGACGCCATCGAAGCGCAGAAGTGTCATCAAACGCCTTCCTGAAGATACCCCGCTTAGTGTGCCGTATTACGGCTTCGGCGTGGAGGGGGTGAACCAAGATTTAATACGGGCCAGCACCGATGGTTTGGATGCGGCTGCGGTGGCGGCCGGAGCCTGGGAATGCGGACGCGGACCGGCATCCGAAGGCTTCCGGCGGCGGCGCGGCTTGCGCACGGCGTCACCCGCCGGTGCGGATTCGGCAACCGCCACGGGCTTCTGCGGACGCTCGGTCTGCGGCCGATCGCTGCGCGGTTTGTCCGGGCGCGGTCGGTCACTGCGGGGCCGATCGCTGCGCGGCTTGTCACCGCGGCTGCCGGTGCCGCTGCGGCCGGATTTCGGCCCGCCGCGTTTGTCGGCCGGCGCGTTGGCACGCACTTCGTTGAAGATGTCGGCGATGCTTTCGCCGCTTTCGGCTTTCGGCAAGGGCTGGCGCGGGATCGCCATCAGAAGTTCGGAAGTGACCGGTGCGGTCGGAATCTTCTGTTCGATGTAGCTCTCGATTTCCGGCAGGCCCTGGGCATACAGTTCGCAGGCGAAGCTGATGGCATCGCCTTCGGCGCCGAGGCGGGCGGTGCGGCCGATGCGGTGCACGTAATCGGCGGCGTCGAACGGCAGATCGAAGTTGTAGACATGGCTGACGCCGTCGATGTGCAGGCCGCGGGCGGCGACATCGGTGGCGACCAAAATTTCAAGTTCACCGCGCTGGAATTTCGCCAAAAGCGACTGGCGCTTTTTCTGGGGCACGTCGCCCGAAAGCACGCCGACCCGGTAATGCGCTTTTTCCAGGGCGCGTGCGACGCGCTCGACCCAGACCTTGGTGTTGACGAACACCATGCTGCGGCCGCCTTCGACGCGCGACAGCAGACTGATCAGCAGCGGCAGTTTTTCTTCCATGGCCGGGAAATAGAGCAGCTGGCGCACGCGCGCGGCGGTGACCGTTTCGGTTTCCACCGACAGTTTTTCCGGATCGTTCATGTGCTCATAGGCGAGCTCGAGCACGCGGTGGCTGAGCGTCGCCGAGAACAGCAGGGTCTGGCGTTCTTCGCGGATCGGCAGCTTGCGCAGCAGATAGCGCAGATCTTTGATGAAGCCCAGATCGAACATGCGGTCGGCTTCGTCGAGGATGCAGACTTCGCAGGCATGCAGCGAGACCACGCCCTGTTTGACGTAATCGATCAGGCGGCCGGGGGTGGCGATGATGATGTCGGAGCCCTGCTCGAGCATGGCTTTCTGTTTGTCGTAATCGACGCCGCCGTACACCAGCGCGAACTTCAGACCGAGGCGGGCACCGAACTGTTCGGCGTCCTTGGCGATCTGGATGGCCAGCTCGCGGGTCGGCGCCAGAATCATCGCGCGCGGATCGGCGGCGCGGCGGTTGGCCAGGGCCGGCTTGGTCAGCAGGCGGTTCATGCAGGCGATCAGGAAGGCCAGGGTTTTGCCGGTGCCGGTCTGGGCCTGACCGGCGACATCGCGGCCACTGAGGGCGAACGGCAGGGTCATGGCCTGGATCGGCGTGCAGCGGGAGAAGCCGGCCTGTTCCAGGCCATCGAGCAATGCAGGGGTGATGTCGAAATTGGAAAAGGCTATATCGGTCAGTGCTTTATCAGTCATTTTTGGGTTTCCGCAGCGGCCTTGCCGCTTGCATTGCGCCCCCGGACGGCGCAAACTGCGCTATAAGAATTCGGGCGATTGGGATTGTATTTGCGATGTGCGCCCCTATTCTACCCTAAAGCCCGTGCCGACACGGCCAACCCCCTGCCAGGAGCCCTTCTGTGAGCGATAAAGTCCACCACGTTACCGACGCCAGTTTCGATGCCGACGTCCTGAAATCATCCACCCCGGTGCTGGTGGATTTCTGGGCCGAATGGTGCGGTCCGTGCAAGATGATCGGCCCGCTGGTCGATGACATCGCCGACAGCCACGCCGGCAAAGTGAAAGTGGTCAAGATCAACATCGACCACAACCCCGGCACCCCGCGCCAGTTCGCCGTGCGCGGCATCCCGACCCTGATGCTGTTCAAGGACGGCAAGGTCCAGGCCACCCAGGTCGGCGCCGTCGGCAAAGCCCAGCTGGCCGCATTCGTGGACAGCAACATCTGATTTCCGCTTCCGGCCGGTGGCGTCCGCCCCCGGCCGCTTGCCCTTCGCGGGCAACAATGCTAATTTAATGGCGAACGCGCCACGCGCGGCCTGAATTTCCTCTCTCCCCCTTCTCCCCTGCTCGCACTCGCGAGGACTCCCCTGTGTCAGAAAACGAAAACACCTCCGGCGACGACGTCGCCAAAAAAGCCCGTAAACCGCGCATCACCAAGACCGCCAAGCCCAAGAGCGACGCTCCGGCCGAGGTCGTCGTGCATGTCGAACCCGCTCCGCCGCAAGCACCGCCGGCACCGGCCGCCAGCAGCTCTGCTGAAGCGCCGTCGCACGAGCGCCAGAACGGCGATGGCGACAACGGCGGCGAAGGCCAGGATTTCCGGCAGAACCGGCATAACAATCCCAACAACAATCCGAACAACAACCGGCGCGACCGCTTCCAGAACCGCAAAGACCGGTTCCAGAACCGCGACCGCCAGCCACGCGGCGAAGGCGAAGGCAACAACGGCAATTACGAAGAACGGCCGGCCTACCAGCCACCGCAGCTGCCGCCGGATTTCCCGAGCTACACGCTGACCGAACTCAAGCGCATGCCGATGCCGAAGCTGCTGGAAATGGCCGAGCAGCTCAATCTGCATGAAGGCGTGGCGCGCATGCGCCGCCAGGACGTGACCTTCGCGCTGCTGAAAGTGCTGACCCGCCATCCGAACGGCGTGGCCGGCGAAGGCGTGCTGGAAATCCTGCCGGACGGCTACGGCTTCCTGCGCTCGGCCGATGCCAGCTATCTGGCCGGCCCGGACGACGTGTACATCTCGCCCAGCCAGATCCGCCGCTTCAACCTGCGCACCGGCGACGCCATCACCGGCCGCATCCGCAATCCGAAAGACGGCGAGCGCTATGTCGCGCTGAACGTGCTCGACACCATCAACGGCGAGCCGCTGGAGCAATCCAAGAACAAGGTGCTGTTCGAAAACCTGACCCCGCTGTTCCCGCGCCGGCGTTTCGTGCTCGAGCGCGGCAACGGCTCGACCGAAGACATCACCGGCCGCATCATGGATCTGATGGCGCCGCAGGGCAAAGGCCAGCGCGCGCTGATCGTGTCCCCGCCGAAAGCCGGCAAGACCATGATGATGCAGAACATCGCACAGGCCATCATCAACAACCATCCGGAAGTGCATCTGATCGTGCTGCTGATCGACGAGCGCCCGGAAGAAGTCACCGAAATGCAGCGCACCGTGCGCGGCGAAGTGATCAGCTCGACCTTCGACGAGCCGGCCGCACGCCACGTGCAGGTCGCCGAGATGGTGATCGAGCGCGCCAAGCGTCTGGTCGAGCACAAGAAAGACGTGGTGATCATGCTCGATTCGATCACCCGACTGGCTCGCGCCTACAACATGGTGGTGCCGAGCTCCGGCAAGGTGCTGTCCGGCGGCGTCGACGCCAATGCCCTGCACCGTCCGAAACGCTTCTTCGGTGCCGCGCGCAACGTGGAAGAAGGCGGCTCGCTGACCATCATCGCCACCGCACTGGTCGACACCGGCTCGAAGATGGACGAAGTGATTTACGAGGAATTCAAAGGCACCGGTAACTCGGAAGTCCATTTGGACCGCCGCATCGCCGAGAAGCGCGTGTTCCCGGCCATCAACATCAACCGCTCGGGCACCCGCCGCGAGGATCTGCTGATCGATCCGGACATGCTGCAGAAGATCTGGATCCTGCGCAAACTGCTGCACCCGATGGACGAGATGGCGGCGATGGAATTCATGCTCGACAAGATGAAGACCACCAAATCCAACGACGAATTCTTCAGCGCGATGAAGCGCGGCTGACGGAGCGACACCATGAGCGCAAACAACCCGCCCCGCCTGAATCTTCTGCAGAGCCTGATCTTCAGTTCGCGCTGGCTGCAGTTGCCGCTGTATCTGGGCCTGATCGTGGCCCAGGGCGTCTACGTGTTCCTGTTCATGAAGGAACTCTGGCATCTGGTGCACGGCGCCAGCGGTTTCACCGAACAGTCCATCATGCTGCTGGTGCTCGGACTGATCGACGTGGTGATGATTTCCAACCTGCTGGTGATGGTGATCGTCGGCGGTTACGAAACCTTCGTGTCGCGGCTGAATCTGCAGGGCCACCCGGACCAGCCGGAATGGCTCAGCCACGTCAACGCCAGCGTGCTGAAAGTGAAGCTGGCCATGGCCATCATCGGCATCAGCTCGATCCACCTGCTGAAGACCTTCATCGACATCAGCAACCTCGGTGCCGAAGGCTCGAAATTCACCGAAGCCGGCGTGATGTGGCAGACCATCATCCACTGCGTGTTCATCCTCTCGGCCATCGGCATCGCCTACACCGACCGGATGATGGGCAATGCGATCGTAAAAAAACACTGAGTGCCGTGAATGACCGAACCCCCGCTCCCGCGGGGGTTTTTGCTGGCTGAAACTAAACGGGGCATAACCGGCAGCGCCGCGCCGGTTTGCGTTCGGACAAGGGCTCTGCTAACTGTAAAGCACACCCGAAGCGAGACCGCCCATGAAAACGAGCCCCCTGCTGCTTGCCGCTGTTCTGTCCGCCGTCGGTGCCGTCCATGCGGCCGAAAGCCCCGCCCATCTGCAGCCCTTCGCCAGCGAAAAGGCCTTCCAGAGCCATCTGGCGAAGATCAAGGCGCAGCAGGCCGAAGAGGAGCGCAAGGCCCAGAAAAAATACGCCGCGAAATCCTATGACGTCCCGATGCCGACCGCCGTTCCGCCACCGGCTCCGGCGGCGGCCAGCGAAGC
>JBMSNF010000064.1:0-9038 GCA_049421545.1 Arenimonas sp. | reverse complement strand
CGACGGCGAGATAATGCTTTCCGCCCAGTGAATAATTGGTGATGTCTTCCCAATCGATGTTGCGGATGCCCTCCGCAGTGAACGTGCCGAGAGTCCGCGCCTCGGCGTCGATGGCGATGATTTCGGCCGGATTATCGCCGTCATTGATGGCCCAATACACGCCCTCGGCATGGTTGGAGCGGGTAAGTCCCGACAGTTCGGACAGTTTGCCGGCATCCGGGATGCCGGCGAACACCGGTTCGGACCAGCGCGGAACGGCGGGTTCGGAGGTGGCCTGGCAGGCCGACAGAAACAGATAACCGACGGAAAAGAGTCCGAGGAATGCGCTGCGTGGTGTCAAAAGAACGTTGCTTTTCATCACAGGTATAATGGCATAAACCGACACCTGCAGACAATTCCCATGCCCGCATCCCCACCTGTTTTCGGAACTCCCGAGGCGAAAAACGCCTACCGTGTGCTGCTTCTCGGCTCCGGCGAACTGGGCAAGGAAGTCGCCATCGAGCTGCAACGTTTCGGGGTGCAGGTGATCGCCGCGGATCGCTACGACAATGCGCCGGCCATGCAGGTCGCACATGAGTGCCATACCCTGAACATGCTCGATCCGGCGGCTTTGCGGGATCTCATCGCCCGGGTCAGGCCGCATCTGGTAGTCCCCGAAATCGAAGCCATCCACACCCAGACCTTGGTTGATCTGGAAGAAAACCACGGCTTGAACGTGATTCCGACGGCGCGCGCGGCGCGTCTGACCATGGACCGCGAAGGCATCCGGCGTCTGGCCGCGGAAACCCTGGGCCTGCCGACTTCGCCCTACCGGTTCGTCGATGACGAAGCCGAATACCGTGCGGCCTTGCCCGAAGTGGGCATTCCCTGCGTCATCAAGCCCTTGATGTCCTCGTCGGGGAAAGGGCAGAGCACCGTGCGCAGCGAATCGGAGATCGACGCCGCCTGGTTCAAGGCACAGACCGGCGGGCGCGCGGGTGTCGGCCGCTGCATCATCGAGGGCTTCATCGATTTCGATTATGAAATCACGCTGCTCACACTGCGCCATCGCGACGGTACATCCTTCTGCGCGCCGGTCGGTCATCTGCAGATCGACGGTGACTACCGCGAAAGCTGGATGCCGCAGCCGATGAGTGCTGCGGCGCTGGCCAAGGCACAGGAAATCGCCCGTACCATCACCGATAATCTCGGCGGTTATGGATTGTTCGGGGTCGAATTGTTCGTCAAGGGCGATGACGTCTGGTTCAGCGAAGTATCGCCGCGCCCGCACGACACCGGATTGGTGACCTTGATTTCGCAGGAACTGTCCGAGTTCGCCCTGCATGCCCGGGCCATTCTCGGTTTGCCGGTACCTGAAATCCACGATTACGGTCCCTCGGCTTCGGTAGCCATTCTTGCCAAAGGAACCGGCGTTCCGCAATTCAGCGGCGTGTCCGAAGCACTGAATGAACCCGGTACCGCATTGCGTCTGTTCGGCAAGCCCTATGTGGAGGGTTCGCGCCGTGTCGCCGTTGCACTGGCACGCGATGTGTCGGTGGATGCCGCGCGTGAAAAGGCCCGCCGTGTGGCGGCTGCGCTGAAAGTCGATCTGGTCTAATCGCTGACCAGATCCACCCAGACCAGGCGGTGGTCGGTCGCGTCCAGCCAGTCATGACCGGTTTCGCCGGCTTTCGGCCAGAACACGCCGTTGCCGATGACCTTCCAGCCGACCGATGGCAGCACATAATCCAGACGCAGATTGCCGACTCTCGGTCCGAAATCGCCGGTGTCGTGGCGCGGAGAACCGCGGTGCATTTGATTGGCGCCACCTGCAGCCCGTCCCGCTTCCGCCGCGCCTTCTGAGCCCGGCGTGGCCATCCGCAGCACCTTGGGATTTTCCAGCAGTTCGACGATGGCTCCCGGGATGCCATCGCCGTCGGCGGGGTCGGCGTTCAAATCGCCGGCAATGACGAAGCGTTCGCCATCGCTCAAGCCGCCGCGCCGGCCCATATCATCGATGATCCAGTCGTTGCCGCGGTTCCAGACATACTCCCCCCAGAAACGGATTTCATCGTGGTTGCGCTTGCCGTTGCGGTCTTCCGGACCGTCGAATACCGGTGGCGTCTGATGCGAATCAAGGAAGTGCAGGGTGCCCAGCGGCGTTTCAACCGGAACATCCCAATGCGATTTCGACGATAGCCGGAAAGCCTGCCAGGCTTCCGTCGCATACCACGGAGAGCCATCGGCCTTGAGCGGTACCAACGCGCCCGGCATATCCTTCCAGAGGAATTTCTGGAAAGTCCTGACCGCTTTGCCGTCAATGGGATAACGTGACAGCACCAGCATGCCGTATTGGCCCGGATGGTTGCCGAATCCGAAGGCATCGTTGCCGCTCCCGGTTTTTCCGTCATTGTTCAGATCGAAACCGCTGGGGATGCCGGTATTGACCGGAGCGAAATAGCGGTATTTGTAGGTAATGGCTTTTTGACCGGATTGCGCCTTGCCCAGATAGCGTTTCTGGAAAAGATCGGCCGCACGGCCATCGGCATCGTAATCGAATTCGTTGAGCAGCAGCAGATCAGGCCGTTGCTGCTGGATGACGGCCGCGATTTTCCGCGCGGGCAGATCATCCTTCTGCAGCCGCTGGATCAGTCCGCCGGAGCTGTCCGAATACAAGGAAGTGTTGAAAGCGGCCACCCGGATACGTTCCGTGGCTGCTTGCGCATCAAGCATGGCGAGTCCTGCGGAGAGGGTGAAAATGGCAATGAAACGCATGCTGCGTCCGTTCAAGGGGTTTCCGCCATTGTGCCATAGGCTGTGGGTATAATCGCAGCAAGACCCCTTCGAGGCTGCCATGAACGCAACTGAAATTTTCGGCTTTCTGGCCGCCACCCTGACCACGGTTTCCTTCATTCCTCAGGTCATCCAGGTCTGGCGAAGCAAGCAGACCCAGGACATCTCCCTGGGCATGTATGCTATATTCACCGCCGGCATTCTGGCGTGGTTGATTTACGGCATTCTGCTCGGATCGACACCGATCATCGTCGCCAATAGCATCACCATCGTATTGGCCGGTTCCGTGCTGGCCATGAAACTCAAATACGGCTGAGCGCCAAAGGTCAGGGAGTCCGCCATGAGCAGTGTTGAAAGTTACATTCCGAAATCCTCAGTCAGCCGTTCCGTGGCGGGCAGCCGGCTGTTGATCGGTTTGCTTCAGGGTCTGGCGCTGTATTTGATTTACCAGGCTGCCGAGAGCGGACTCTGGGTTGCCGGAAATTCGGCCCTGTTCGCCGCCCTGCTGTTGGTCCTGACCATCCTGCCCGTGCTGTTGATTTCGGCGCTCGGACATTTTCCCGCCCGTACGCTGTGGCGCTGGCTGTTGCCGGCCGCCGCGGTGCTTGCCCTTCTCGGTTTTTACGATATCTGGCGCGGAACAGGGGCGCCGTACTGGGATACCCAGCAATTCTCGGACGATGCACGTTTCCCTTCGCCGCTGCTCTGGTTGCATGCCGTGGCCGGCTTTTTCATCGCCCATGCCATGGTCGGTGCCGCCGTTCTGGACGGCCGTCGCGTCGCCGGCTACCGAAGTTATTTCGAAAGCGCCACCAAGTTGCTGATCCAGTTCGCCTTCGCGGCGGTATTCACCGGCATCATCTGGCTGGTGCTGCTGCTGGGCGCGGCCCTGTTCGACATGATCAAGCTGGCATTTCTCAAGAACGTGCTGGATGAGCCGTGGTTCGCCTTTCCCGTCACCACCTTCGCGTTCGCCTATGCCCTGCACATCACCGATGTGCGCCCGGCCATCGTGCACGGCGTGCGCAGCCTGGTGCTGGTGTTGTTGTCCTGGATTCTGCCGGTGGCGGTGCTGTTGATCGGCGGCTTCCTGCTGGCCTTGCCATTCACCGGCCTTGAACCGCTGTGGGCCACAAAGGCCGCCACGGCCCTGCTATTGGCAGCATCGGCCGTTCTCGCCGTTCTGATCAATGCCGCTTTCCAGGATGGCAGTATCGCCGAAGAAATTGCGCTACCGATACGCATCGGTGCCCGGATTGCCGCTGTGCTGATTTTGCCTTTGGCACTGATTGCCACCTATGCCCTGAGTCTGCGGGTCGGCCAATACGGCTGGACGGTCGATCGGCTGGTTGCGGCGTTCTGTCTGGTGGTCGCCTTATGTTGCGGTGCCGGCTACTTCTGGGCGGCGCTGCGCAGTCCGCAGTGGCTGTCGCGCATCGCACCGGTCAATATTTTCACTGCCTTCATCCTGCTGTTCCTGCTGCTGGCCATATTCTCGCCGGTACTCGATCCGGCCCGTATTTCCGTCAACAGCCAGATGGCGCATCTCAAAGCCGGCAAGATCAGTGCCGACAAATTCGATTACGACTATCTGCGTTTCCAGGGTCAACGTTTCGGAACGGCTGCTTTGAAAGAACTGGCCGCCACTTCATCCGGAAAAGACGCCACCGTCATCGCCATGAAAGCCAAAGCCGCGCTTGATAAAGATTTGCTGTGGAATGCGAAGCCGCAAAAAATCGACAGTAAGTTACTGGCTCTGAACCTCAGTGTGCGGACTCCGGATCAGGTTCTTCCGCAAAGTTTTCTGGCGCAGAACTGGCAGGAAACCATCAAAGAAAATGCATGGAAGTATCCGGACTGTCTGCACGACAGCGGCAGATCCTGCGACGCCTTTTTGGTGGATTTGACCGGCGATGGCGTTTCCGAGGTTCTGCTCCGGCAAGAGGCCGGACCGCTTTTCGTATTCCGCCTGGGCAAAGACGGCTGGGTGCATGAGGGCAACATTCTGGTGCCCCACGATTGCGGACCAATCAATGATGCCCTTCGGCTTGGACGGATTTCCGCCGCACCGGCTCAAATGGCGGATGCCGTCATCGCCGGAACGCCATATCGTCTGGCCAAAGATGCGCCGCTGTCTTGTCCGCCGGCTGCGGGGACGCAGGCGAAGTAATTCAGCCGAGCCGCAGACCCATGCGCCGGCCCAGTACGGTCGGCGCTTGATGCGCGAAGGCATCCAACTGTACCGATCCTTCCGGAAACAGCAGAATCACAGTCGAGCCGTAGTTGAAGCGCGCCATTTCCGCGAAGCGTTCCAGACGGATGTTCTGGCCGCGGAAATCAATCCGCTTCGGAGCATCGGCGTATTCGGGGATATTGACGCCGTTCCAGACCGTTTCCACGCCGGACACCAGCATGGCACCGACCATCACCGAACACATCGGTCCAAAGTCGGTGTCGAAGTGACACACCAGACGCTCGTTGCGCGCGAACAGGCGCGGCACATCGGCCACCGTGCCCGGTGACACGCTGAACAGCCGGCCCGGCACGTGCAGGGTTTCGGTCAGTGTGCCGGTCCAGGGCATGTGCACGCGATGGTAATCGCGGGGCGACAGGTAGATGTTCATGAACACGCCGTTTTCATAGGCTTTCGCCAATTCGGCATCACCCAGCAATTCAGCGGCGGTGTAGTCCTGGCCTTTGGCCTGGAAGATGCGTCCGTTTTCGATTTTGCCGCACTGGCTGACTTTGCCGTCGGCCGGAAGCAGCAGGGTGCGCGGGTCGGCATCCGGGGTGCGCGCGCCGGGTTTCAGGGCGCGGGTGAAAAAAGCATTGAAGCTTTCGTAGCTGTCCGGATCGGAATTGGCCGCTTCCCCGAGGTTGACATCGAAATGCGCCAGTATCGTGTGGATGAAACGACGTTTGATCCAAGGCGTTTTGGAGTACGCCAGCCGGTGCGCCAGATGCGAAAGCAGGCGGTGCGGCAGCAGGTACTGCGCGAGCGAGGTGATTTTCATGGACGGGACTTGGCCAGGGCAATCAAATCCGCGCCGATGGCTTCCGGCTTAAGTGGCGGACGGATGATGCCGGCGAACTCGGCTTTGGGATTGAGCAGCACCAGCGTGGCCGAGTGATCCATGGTGTAGGAATCCCCCTGCGGGACTTTCATGTACACCAAGCCCAAGGCACGGGTGAATTCGGCCAATTGCGGTTCCGCGGCGGTCGCCGTCAGGGTGTCTTTGTGGAAATAGGCGGCGTATTCGGCGATCTTCTCGGGCGTGTCGCGTTCCGGGTCGATGGAAACGAACAGCAGTCTCGGTTTGGCTTTCAATCCGGCGGCATCCCAGAGGGCCTGTGCACGGGCCATGTCCGTCAAGGTTGTCGGGCAAACATCCGGGCAATGGGTGAACCCGACGAACACCACCGTCCAGTGGCCTTTGAGCTGGTCGGCGGTGATCGGCCCCGAAGCGCTCTGCAGTTTAAACGGGGGCAGGGCCCGGGGGCTGTCAATGACTTTGGCCGCGCCCAGTGCCGGTAAGGGCTTGGCCGGCAATACCGGCTTGAACACGGCCACGGAGAGCGCCAAGCCAAGGCCGGCCGCAACGGCAGCAGTGAGGATAAAGAGAATTTTCCGGTTCATGACGAGGCTCGAAAGGGTGTTTTCAGCCTGAATTATAGCCTCTGAGGCTATAATACGCCTACCGAATTGCCCGGAACGACCATGACCGCCGAACTGTCCAGCATCATCGATTTCATCCGCTACGGCGCCAGCGCATTCGGCCGCGCCGGGCTGACTTTCGGCCATAGTTTCGACAATGCCCTGGATGAATCGACCCAGTTGGTGCTGCATGCCCTGCATCTGCCGCACGATATCGGACCGGCTTACGGGCAGGCCCGTTTGACCGCCGAGGAAAAAGCAGCCGTTCTGGCCCTGTTCCAGCGCCGGATCGATGAGCGTATTCCGGCCTGTTATCTGACCGGCGAGGCCTGGTTTGCCGGGTTGAATTTCAAATCGGATGCCCGGGCCCTGGTGCCGCGTTCACCGATTGCCGAGTTGATCGAGTCCGGCTTCGAGCCTTGGCTGGGCGGCCGTCCGGTGCATACGGCGCTGGATCTGTGTACCGGTTCGGGCTGTATTGCCATCGCCATGGCCCACTACAACCCGGATTGGCGGGTCGATGGCGTCGATATCTCGGACGAGGCGCTCAGTCTGGCCGCTGAAAACAAAGCCCGTCTGTATGCCGATAACTGCCATCTCATCAAGAGCGATCTGTTCGCGGGCCTGGCCGGAAAGGTTTACGACCTGATCGTGACCAATCCGCCGTACGTCACCAATGACGAAACCGATGCGCTGCCGAAGGAATATGCGCACGAACCCGAGCTTGGATTGCGTGCCGGTGATGACGGCCTTGATTTCGCCCTCAAGATCCTGCGTGACGCTCCCGCGCATCTGTCCGAGCATGGCCTGCTGATCTGCGAAGTCGGTGAGAGCGAGCGCCATCTGATGCAACTCCTGCCGGAAGTCCCGTTCGCCTGGGTCGAATTCAAAGTCGGCCAGATGGGCATCTTCGCGATTGACCGCAACGACATCCTCGCCCATCATGAACGCATCAGCCAGTTGGCTGCCGTGCGCTAAAGGAAACCCGTGTCGGACAACTGTTTCGGAAAGCTGTTTACAGTCACGACCTTCGGCGAAAGCCACGGCCCCGCCATCGGTTGCGTCATCGATGGCTGTCCTCCGGGAATCGCCGTTTCTCCCGAGGATTTCAGGACCGATCTCGACCGCCGCGCTACCGGAAAGACCCGCCACACGTCGCAGCGGCATGAAGCGGACGAGGTCGAAATCCTGTCGGGCGTTTACGAAGGCCAGACCACCGGGACCCCGATTGCTTTGCTGATCCGAAACACCGATGCCCGATCGAAGGACTATACCGGCATCGCCGAACAGTTCCGTCCGGGCCATGCCGATTACACCTACCACCATAAATACGGCATCCGCGATCCCCGCGGCGGCGGGCGCTCTTCCGCGCGCGAGACCACCATGCGCGTTGCGGCCGCCGTCATCGCCAAGAAATGGCTGGCCGATAAGTATGGAATCCAAATCCACGCCGGCATCAATCAGATCGGCAGCTTGCAGGCCGACATGCCGCAGCGTGTCGATTGGTCGGTGGTGGAAGGCAATCCGTTTTTCTGGCCGATCGCCGCGCAGGTGCCCGAGCTCGAGGCGCTGCTCGATGCGACCCGCAAGTCCGGCGATTCGCTCGGCGCCCGCGTTTTCGTGCACGCATCCGGCGTGCCGGTCGGCTGGGGGCAACCGATTTACGGCAAACTCGATGCCGAAATCGCGTCCGCCATGATGTCGATCAATGCCGTCAAAGGCGTTGAAATCGGTGCCGGTTTCGATGCGGTAAGCCAGCCGGGCAGCGTGCATCGCGACTTGATCTGTGCCGAGGGCTTCCTCGGCAATCAGGCCGGCGGCATTCTCGGCGGCATCAGCACCGGACAGGACATCACCTGTCAGATCGCCTTCAAGCCGACCTCCAGCCTGCGTTTGCCGGGAAGCAGTCTCGATGCCGATGGCAATCATGTCGAAGTCGTCACCACCGGCCGTCACGATCCCTGTGTCGGTTTGCGTGCACCGCCGATCTGCGAAGCCATGTTGGCGCTGTGCCTGATGGATCTGGCATTGCGGCACCGCGCCCAGTGCGGCGATGTCCCCGCCCGGAAGCCCTTGGTACCAAGCCACCCCCGTTAATACCCGATACCCCGTAGAATGCCCGTACTATGAAGACTTTCACCGTTGCTGTTGTTGGCGCCACCGGCGCCGTGGGTCAGGCGGCGGAGGGAGTTGGAGGCGAGGTCGACGAGATGGACTTCCTGGTCGATCACGCCGGCGACCATTGTGCCGTCGGGCGAGAAACGGGGGTCAATCCAACCGGTCCCAGGCAGCTCGGTGAAGCTGAGATCGGCGCGATTGACGGCGTAGAGCTTGCCGGAGAGTGAGACGAGCAGGCGGGTGCCGTCGCGCGAGAGCTGGAATGACGTGAAACCCTTGAGGCTCTGGCGCTGGCGCTCGCGGCGGGCTTTTTCCTCGGCGCTGAGCTTCTTTCGCCCGCCCGGCCTTTTCCGCTCCACGCCTTCCGCGCTGGCTTCCGCGCCCGGCTTCTCATTGGCGGCTTTCATTGGCGGCCCCTAGTAAAACGCCCGTCTATATCCTGCGCGCCCCATGCTTCCGCTCCTTTCCCTGCTCCTCGCCGCCGCCGCGCCGC
>JBMSNF010000063.1:0-9095 GCA_049421545.1 Arenimonas sp. | reverse complement strand
GCATCCAGACGCACCGTCACCGGCCATGCTTTGGAAACCTTCTCGATGTATGCGCTGGAGCCGTTCTCAAGTACCCGCCAGAGCGGCCGGTTGCTGATCTGCAGCATGTGGTGGTTGGCCATGAACGCCACCAGATACTTGGCGGGAAAATCGAGAATACGTTGGCTCGGCGAGGACCACAAAGCGCTGGCCATGGGAATCAAATGGTTGTCGATGAAGTAGCCGCTGTATCCATTGGCTTGGAGGTATTCGCCCAGCGCCGGACCGTCTTCGTCCGAGGCCAGCAGCGCGGGGCATTCCGCGTAGAAGCGGCGGATCTCCGTCAGCATGCGCCAGAACGCAGGTGACAGCAGGTTGCGCTTCTGACAGAACAGGCCACCCAGATCGTGTGCGTTGTAGAACATGCCCAGCGCGCGGTTGTGCACGGCGAAACTCATTTCGGTGGCTTTGGTCGGAACGGCCAGTTCTTTCAGGAACCCGCTGAACAGCGGATAGTTTTCCGGATTGTGGACGATGAAGCCGGAGTCGATGCGGTAAGTTCTTTCGCCCATGGCGATGTCATGGGTATGGGTGTGGCCGCCAAGCCGGTTTTCCTTTTCAAACAGCACGACCTCATGCTGCTTGCACAGGGCCCATGCCGCACTTATGCCGGCGATGCCGCTGCCGATGACCGCGATTCTCATGCCGATTGCCGTTTGACGTGCGCCGGCACGGGCTTGAGATCCCATGCCAGTCCCAGCGCCTGCATGCTGCGCAGTGCGAGGTAGGTCAGATCGATTTCCCACCAGAAAAAGCCCTGGCGGACGCTGTTCGGGTAATGGTGGTGGTTGTTGTGCCAGCCTTCACCGAAGGTCAGCAAGGCCAGCACGGCATTGTTGCGGCTGTCATCGCCGGTATCGTAACGGCGGCGGCCCCAGACATGGGCCAGCGAGTTGATGCTGACCGTGACATGGAACAAAAGTACCGTCGATATGACGAAGCCCCAGACCAGCAGTTGCGGACCGTTAGTGCCGAGTCCGGGCGCAAAACGCTCGAGCAGCACACCGGTTCCGTACATGATGGCGGCGAGTACGAACGGGGCAAGCATATCGAAGCGGTTGAGCCAGCGCAGTGCGGGGCGTTTGGCGAAGTCCTGTATCACCGAGTAGTCGGTTGTGAATGCATCGTGGTTGAGGAACCAGAGCATATGGCTTTGCCAGAAGCCGTGCCGCGGACTGTGCAGGTCGTGCTCGGAATCGGAATGGCGATGGTGCTTGCGGTGGTGGGAGGCCCACCACAGCGCGCCGCGCTGCGCGCTGCTGGCGCCGATGAAGGCGAACGCCGTTTCGACCCAAGGGTGGGTCTTGAAGGTCTTGTGGGAAAAATAGCGGTGGTAGAAGCCGGTGATGGCGAACATGCGGACAGCATAAGCAAGCAGCATGGCAATCAATGCCGTGTGGGAATAGCCGACCCAGAATACGGCCAGACAGCCCACGTGCAAGGCGATGAAGGGAATCACGCGCAGCCAGGCAATGCCTTCGGCCGCCGGGCCATTGACGGCGTCACTGTCGAACCAGGCGATGATCGATGCGGTGCGGGACGGTTTAGGTGTCATGGAAACATTTTCGTGTCAGCACGGTGATACCCCTGTGAAGGGCTTATCCGGCAATATCAACAGTACAATTCAGGGTATTGGCGATGAAACAGTTGCGGTGGGCGCTGTCATGGAAGCGCTGCAATTCCTCGGCGCTGGGTTGGTTGACGCCCGAAAACTCGATGGTCGGATTCAGCGTGCAATGCGTCACCGCCATGCGGCCCTCGGCGTTTTTGCCCAGAACGCCGACCGCTTTGTCGGAGTATGCGGCAACGGAATAGCCGCGCTTGCTGACGATGGCCAGAAAGGTCAGCATGTGGCAGGAAGCCAGCGACGCCAACAGCAGGGTTTCCGGATTGGCCGCCTCGGGATTCCCGAAAAAGGCCGGTGCCGCGGAATTCAGAAGTTCGTGGCCGTTTTCAAGGCGCACGGTGTGGTCGCGTGAGAAGGTTTCGGGTTGGTCGGCATGCGGTTTCGCCGTCCAGTGGATTTCAGCGGTGTGTTCGGCCATGGCATGCTCCTGTCGATTGTCTTATTCTACACGCATGACTTCCGCTTCTGCTTCCGGCAAACGCCATGGCCTGGCGCGCGTGCTCTCGAAAATGGGTCTGGCTTCCCGCACCGAAGCGGCGCGCCTGATCGCCGCCGGCACGGTACGTGTCAATGGCAGAGTCATCCGCGATCCGGAGCACCCGGTGCATATGGGTTCGGACCGCATTGACACTGGTACGGGCCGCGCCGAAGCCCGTCCATTCATGGCCATCATGCTGAACAAGCCGCGCGGCGTGGTGACGACGCGTTCAGACGAGCGGGAGCGTTCGACGGTCTATGACTGTCTGCCGGCGGACATGCCCTGGCTGGCTCCGGTGGGCAGGCTGGACAAAGCCAGCGAAGGCCTGCTGCTGTTCTGCAATGACCCGGTCTGGGCCGCCGGCATCACCCACCCGGAAACCGGTCCGGACAAAACCTATCATGTCCAGATTGACCGCATTCCCAATCAGGCTTTGTTGAAACGACTGCGTGCGGGCGTCGAGACCGATCTTGGATTCCTTGCGGCCAAGCGCATTGAACTGCTGCGCCACGGCGAAAAGCATGCCTGGCTGGAAATCACGCTCGACGAAGGCCGCAACCGGCAGATCCGGCGGCTGCTCGAGGGCTTCGACATCCGTGTGCTGCGCCTGATTCGCACCGCCATCGGCGGGTTGCCACTCGGAAACCTGCAGAAAGGGCAGTGGCGGCAACTGTGCGCAGATGAGCTGAGCTTATTGAATAACGCCTAGTTCGCTTCCGACTTTCGTGAAGGCGGCGACCGCACGTTCGAGGTGCTCACGGCTGTGGGCGGCGCTCATCTGTGTGCGGATGCGCGCCTGCCCTTTGGCCACCACCGGAAAGAAGAAACCGACGGCATAAATGCCTTCATCGAGCAGACGTCGGGCAAATTCCTGCGCGAGCACCGCATCGAACAGCATGACCGGCACGATCGGGTGGGTTCCGGGTTTGATGGTGAAGCCCGCTTTGGTCATTTGTTCACGGAAGAATCGGGTATTGTCCTCGAGCTTCCGGCGCAGGTCATCGGCACCGGCCAGCATGTCGAAAACCCGGATGCCGGCCGCAACCACCGGCGGTGGCAGCGAGTTGGAAAACAGATAGGGCCGCGAACGCTGGCGCAGCAGTTCGATGACGGCTTTCGGACCGGTCGTGAAGCCGCCCAGTGCGCCTCCCAGTGATTTGCCCAGGGTCCCGGTGAAGATGTCGATTTTGTGCATGACGCCATGCACTTCCGCCGAGCCACGGCCCGTGGCGCCCAGAAAGCCGGTGGCATGGCACTCATCGATATGGACGAGGGCATTGTATTTTTCGGCAAGCGCGGTCAGCTCGGCAAGCGGCGCAATCGAACCGTCCATCGAGAACACGCCGTCGGTGGTGATCAGCTTGATCCGGCAGCCGGCAGAATCGGCGGCCTGCAGCTGGACTTCCAGTCCGGCCATGTCGCAGTTGTCATAGCGGAAGCGCTTGGCTTTGCACAGGCGCACGCCGTCGATGATCGAGGCATGGTTGAGCGCATCGGAGATGACGGCGTCGTTTTCGCCGAGCAAGGGCTCGAACAGGCCGCCATTGGCATCGAAGCAAGCGGCATAGAGGATGGCGTCTTCGGTTCCGAAGAAGGCCGCGATCCGGGCCTCGAGGGTTTTATGCAGGTCCTGGGTGCCGCAGATGAAACGGACCGAGGCCATACCGAAGCCATGGCTGTCGAGCGCCTCTTTGGCGGACTGGATGATTTCGGCATTGTCGGCCAGGCCGAGGTAGTTGTTGGCGCAGAAATTCAGAACCGTCCGCCCATCGGCGAGTTGGATTTCGGCGGATTGGGCGCCGGTGATGATGCGTTCCCGCTTCAGCAAGCCCTGATTTTCAATGTTATCCAGCTCGGATTGATAGTATTCCAGGGCGTTTTTGTTCATGGGTTTCATTCTCTTTAGGAGGCCCTATTTTACATGGAAATCCCCATAGAATTTCATAACATATTGAAATATATGTTTATATTTTTCACCAAGGGGAGCGTTTCGGCGATGTGGGATTCTGAACGAATCTTGAATAGTGTTGAATAAACAGCAACATACTACCCAAAATGCTAAAAATACGTTAACATCACCGTCAGCTAACTGGTTTAAAACTAGTGTGCAGGGGGCATTTCGCCCTGTTTTTAAACTAATTCATTGGAGATTTCTCAATGCAAAAGAATCTGAAAGCCGCCATTCTGGCCGCTCTGTTGGCAGCCCCGGCTGTTTCCTTCGCCCAAGAAGCCGAAGAATCCAACTTCAGCTGGAACGCCGCCGTCGTTTCCGACTACGTGTTCCGCGGCGTTTCCCAATCGGGTGAAGACATCGCTTTCCAAGGCGGTCTTGATTATGCGTTCGGCGACAGCGGCTTCTACGCCGGTGCCTGGGCTTCCAACGTTGATTTCCAAGCCTTCGATGGCCCGTCCGTCGAATTGGATGCCTACGTCGGTTACAACGCCGATCTGGGTGACAAGTTCAACCTTGACGTCATGCTGACCCGTTATACCTACCACGGTTCCGAGTCCACCTACGGCAACATCGATTACAACGAACTGATCACCAAGTTCTCCATGGCCGATGTCGCCACCCTGACCGTTGGCTACACCAACGACTACAGCAACAGCGGCGAAAACGTGACCTACGTGAACCTCGGCAACAGCTGGGATCTGGGCAAAGACTTCAGCCTGAACGCCGGTTTCGGCCGTTCCTTCTCCGATTCCGGTGACTACAACGACTGGAACGTCGGCGTCAGCAAGAGCTTCGGCGGTCTGGAATTCGGTCTGAATTACTACGACACCAACCTGAACTTCAACGTTTCCGACTCCGTCGTGCTGAGCGTCAAGATCGGCGGCTGATAAAACAGCTGGTAAATGAAAAAGGGGCGCTCCGGCGCCCCTTTTTTTATGCTGATTGTATCGCTTCGAGGACTTACCAGCTGCAGACGACCTTGCCGCAGACGCCGGCTTCCATCAGGTCGAAACCTTTCTGGAAATCGTCGATGTGGACCTGGTGGGTCAGCACTTTCTGCAGCGGAAATCCGGTCAGGACCATCTGGGTCATCTTGTACCAGGTTTCGTACATCCTGCGGCCGTAAATGCCCTGAACGGTCAGGCCCTTGAAGATGATGCGGTCCCAGTCGACGCCGGCGCCCTTCGGCAGAATGCCGAGCAGGGCGACCTTGCCGCCGTGGTACATGCAATCGAGCATGTCGTTGAATGCCTGCGGCACGCCGCTCATTTCCAGACCGACATCGAAACCTTCCATGTGCAACTCGGCCATGACATCCTTCAGGCTCTGCTTCGACACATTGACGACGCGGGTGGCGCCCATGTCGGCAGCCAGCTTCAGGCGGTAATCATTGACGTCGGTCACCACCACATTGCGGGCGCCGATGTGCTTGCAGATGCCGGCGGCGATGATGCCAATCGGACCGGCGCCGGTAATCAGGACATCTTCCCCGATCACGTCGAATTCCAGCGCGCAATGCGCGGCATTACCATAGGGGTCGAAGAACGCGGCCAGTTCACTCGGAATCTGGTCGGGAATCGGCCACAGGTTCGAAGCCGGCATCACGATGTATTCGGCGAACGCACCGTGACGGTTGACGCCGATGCCGACGGTGTTCGGACACAGATGCTGGCGGCCGGCACGGCAATTGCGGCAATGACCGCAGACGATATGGCCCTCGGCCGAAACCCGGTCGCCGAGCTGATAGCCGGTGACACCCGGGCCGATGGCCGCGATGCGTCCGACGAACTCATGGCCGATGACCAGGCCGGGTTTGATGGTGCGCTGGCTCCATTCGTCCCATTTGTAGATGTGCAGATCGGTCCCGCAGATGGCGGTCTTTTCCAGCTTGATCAGGACTTCGTTGGGGCCGGCCTCCGGGACCGGTACCTGCTCCATCCAGATTCCCTTTTCGGGGTGGCGTTTCACTAAGGCTTTCATCATGGCGGACATAAGGGGCTCCCGGTTCAGGCGCACATTATACGCGCCGGTTCGTCGATTGACGCCCCCTTCATCCGGATTTATCAGATAATTGAGGTTTAAATCCAAAAAGGGGTTCTGCGGTATGCGTATGAAAGTGCTGTCTTTGATGCTGTTGGCGGGGGTGTCGGTTCAGGCCGACGAGGGCATGTGGGTACCGCAGCAGCTGGGTGAAATCGCCGGTCCGCTGAAGAAAGCCGGACTGGTGCTCAGCCCGTCGGAGTTCGCCGATTTGACCGGCCAGCCGATGGGCGCCGTGGTCAGCCTGGGCGGCTGCACCGCCTCCTTCATCTCCCCGAACGGTTTAGTCGCCACCAACCACCATTGCGCCTACGGCGGCATCCAGCTCAATTCGACCCCGCAGAACGACCTGCTCAGCAACGGCTTCATCGCCGCGACCCCCGCCGATGAGGTCAATGCCGGCCCGAACTCGCGGATTTTCGTGATGGACTCCATCACCGATGTCAGCGCGCGCATGAACGCCGCCGTCACTGCCGGAATGGACGGCCTGCAACGCCAGCTCGCGCTGGAAAACGCCAGCAAGGCCATCGTGGCCGAGTGCGAGGCCGAAGCCGGTTTCCGTTGCACGGTATCCAGCTTCTTCGGCGGCGTGCAGTACCGCTTGTTCAAACAGATTGAAATCCGCGACGTGCGCCTGGTGTATGCGCCTCCCGGCAGCATCGGCAATTACGGAGGCGAAGTCGACAACTGGATGTGGCCGCGCCATACCGGCGATTTCACCTTGATCCGTGCCTATGTCGGCAAAGACGGCAAGCCGGCGGCCTACGCCAAGGACAATGTTCCCTACCGCAACAAACACTGGCTGCGCGTTGCCGCCGATCCGCTGCGCGAAGGTGATTTCGTGATGGTTGCAGGTTATCCGGGCCGCACCAACCGGTACGCGCTTGCGGCCGAATTCGAAAATACCGAAAACTGGTCCTATCCCTACATCAGCCGCAATCTGAAAAACGTCCGTGATCTCGTCCATACCGCCGGCAAGACCGACAAGGACATCGAGATCAAGTACGCCAATACCGTACGCGGTTGGGAAAACACCCTGAAAAACTATGACGGCCAGTTGCTCGGCTTCCGCAAAAGCGGTGCCGCGGCGATCAAACGTGCCGACGAACAGGCCGTGATGGCTTGGCTCGACAAGCAAGGCGCCAAAGGCAAGACCGCCCGTGAGGCGCATGACAGGCTGGTTGCGTTGCACATGCAGGACCGGGAAACCCAAGTGCGCGATACGGTCGTGTCTTCGATCGCCGGTCTGGGCCTGCTCGGCAATGCCCGGGGTCTTTACCGTCTGGCGGTGGAAAACGCCAAGCCGAATGCCGAGCGCACTCCGGGTTTTCAGGACCGTGACCGCGCCCGCATCGAGGGCGGCGTGCGGGAACTGCAGAACCGTTACCATCCAGCCATGGAAAAACAGCTGATGTCCTATTGGCTCGGCCAGTACATCCAGCTTCCGGCAGCCTCACGCAACCCGGCTCTGGATGCCTGGCTCGGCGGCAACGATGCGGCGGCGGTGCGCCGTGCGGTTGACGGCCTCTACGCCGGAACACGCTACGGCGAGTTGGCCGAACGCGAGAAATGGCTGAAAGCCGGCAAGGCCGAGTTTGAAGCCAGCAACGACAGCATCGTGAAACTGGCAGTCGCGCTGTATCCGAGCCTTCTGGCCGTGGAAAACACCGGCAAAGCACGCGCCGGCGAATACGCCAAGTACCGTCCGGTCTACATGCAGGCGGTCATCGATTACAAGCGCAGCCGCGGCGAAGCGGTGTATCCGGATGCCAACAGCAGTCTGCGTCTGACCTACGGCAATGTCACCGGATACAAGCCCCAGGATGGTGCGGTGTATGTGCCGTTCACCACCGCCGAAGGCATGGCGGCGAAGGCCGGCAAGGATGAACCGTTCAATGCGCCCAAGCGTGTGCTTGATTTGGTCGCCGCCAAGGATTACGGCCGCTATGCCGACAGCAAGCTCGGTACGCTGCCGGTCAATTTCCTGTCGAATCTCGACATCACCGGCGGCAATTCCGGTTCTCCGGTCATGAATGGCAAAGGTGAATTGGTCGGTCTGGCCTTCGACGGCAATTGGGAATCAGTCAGCTCCAACTGGGTCTATGACGGCAGCCTCAACCGGATGATTTCGGTGGACTCCCGTTACATGCTGTGGATCATCGACAAGGCCTTCCCGGCACCCAACGTGCTTCGTGAAATCAACGAATCCCGCAAATAAACCAAAGCCGGCGCAAGCCGGCTTTTTTGTTAGTATGGATTGCATGCATGCAAGGAGTGGAACATGAAGGTCACCGTTTTTGGCGCTGCCGGCGCAGTCACCGGGTCCTGCCATCTCGTGGAGGCCGCAGGCAAGCGCATCCTGCTCGATTGCGGCATGATCCAGGGCAGCAAAATCGAAGAGGCCAAGAATGCATTGCCTTTTGATTTCGATGTCAAAACCATCGATGCGGTCATCCTCAGTCACGCCCACATCGATCATTGCGGCCGGCTGCCGGTGCTCTCGCAGTTCGGTTACCACGGCCCCATCTACACCCACCGCGCCACCGCCGACCTGCTGCCGGTCATGCTCGAGGATGCCGCATCGCTTGCGGAGATGGATGCCGAGCGCCGGAACCGCTTCCACAAGGACGGGCACAACCACCACAAGCCGCTGTTTACCCGTCACGATGTCGGCCAGGTGGCGCGTCAACTGGAGCGGCTGGATTACCGCAAACCGGAAACGCTGTTTCCTGGCGTCACGGTCACCCTGCAGGATGCCGGACATATCCTCGGATCGGCCAGCGTCCGGATTCAGGCGGAGGAGGGCGGAAAAACCCGTACCTTGGTTTTTTCCGGCGATATCGGGCCGCTGAATACGCCCATCCTCGCCGATCCCGACCCCTTTCCGCAGGCGGACTTGGTGCTGATGGAGTCCACCTACGGCGGCCGTCTGCATCGCGAGCGCGCGGCTACGGTGC
>JBMSNF010000062.1:0-9313 GCA_049421545.1 Arenimonas sp. | reverse complement strand
TCGACGCCACCGTCGTGCTGTCGCGCAACATCGCCTCGCTCGGCATCTATCCGGCCGTGGATCCGCTCGACTCGACCTCGCGCCAGCTGGACCCGAACGTGATCGGCAACGAACACTACGACACCGCCCGCCGCGTGCAGTCGACCCTTCAGAAGTACAAGGAACTGAAGGACATCATCGCCATTCTGGGCATGGACGAGCTTTCCGAAGAAGACAAGCAGGCCGTGTCGCGCGCCCGCAAAATCGAACGCTTCTTCTCGCAGCCGTTCCACGTGGCCGAAGTGTTCACCGGTTCGCCGGGCAAATACGTCACCCTGAAGGAAACCATCCGCGGCTTCAAGATGATCTGCGACGGCGAATGCGACCATCTGCCGGAACAGGCCTTCTACATGGTCGGCGGCATCGATGAAGCCATCGAGAAAGCCAAGAAACTGAGCGCCGCCGCGTAATCCACCGGAGCAAGACATGACTACCATTCGATGCGACATCGTCAGTGCCGAGCAGGAGCTTTTCAGCGGTTCCGTGCAGATGGTGGTGGTGACCGGTGAAATGGGCGAACTCGGCATCGCGCCGCAGCACGCGCCGCTGATCACCCGGATCAAGCCCGGCTACGTGCGGGTGATGCTGGAAGGCGGCACCCAGCAGGAGTTCTATGTGTCCGGCGGCATCCTGGAAGTGCAGCCGCAGCTGGTCTCGGTGCTGGCCGATACCGCCGTGCGTGCGGCCGATCTGGACGAAGCCAAGGCCAAACTGGCCAAGGAAGAAGCCGAGCGCGTGCTCGCCAACCGCTCCGAAGCCATGGAAATCGCCGAAGCCCAGACCAAACTGGCCGAGGCCATGGCGCAGCTGCAGGCACTCGAACGCCTGCGCAAGAACCTCAAGCACTGATCGGAAAAACCGGCTTCGGCCGGTTTTTTCTAGGCCGTATTCCTGTATTCAGGACGCACCGGCTCGGGCATAATAAACGCTTGCGGGAGGCATTATGCAAAAGCCCTTACATGTCATCATTCTGGCCGCCGGCGAAGGCAAGCGCATGAAGTCGCGGCGCCCGAAGGTGCTGCAGCAGATCGCCGGACGCCCCATGCTCGGCCATGCCATCACCACCGCACGCGGGCTTAACGCCGCCGGCGTCCATGTCGTGTTCGGTCACGGCGGGGATCAGGTCCGGGCCGCGTTTGCCGCGGATGCCGATCTGCACTGGGCCGAACAGGCGCAGCAACTGGGTACCGGCCATGCCGTATTGCAGGCCATGCCCGCCATCCCGGATGGCGCACAGGTGCTGGTGCTGTATGCCGATGTGCCGCTGATTACCGAAGCCACGCTGCAGCATCTATTGGCCGCCGCCGTTGGCGGAACCGCCGTGCTCACCGAAACCCTGGAAGATCCCACCGGCTACGGCCGCGTGTTGACCGATACGGATGGCCGGGTACAGGCCATTGTCGAGCAGAAGGATGCCGATGCCGCGCAGAAAGCGGTACGGCAGATCAATACCGGTGTGGTCTGTGCTGATGCCGCTACGCTGCGGCGTTGGCTGGCCGGCCTGGGCAATGCCAACGCGCAGGGCGAATACTACCTGACCGACATCTTCGCGATGGCCGCGGGCGAAGGCCGCCCGGCCGTGGCCGTCGGTTGCCTCAGCGCCGGCGAGGCCGACGGTGCCAATGATGCCCTGCAGCTTGCGGTGCTGGAGCGCCGTTACCAGCGCCGGCAGGCCGACGCGCTGATGCGCGAGGGCGTGCGTTTCGCCGACCCCTCCCGTGTCGATATCCGCGGCTCGGTCAGTGCCGGCATGGATGTGGAAATCGATGTCGATGTCGTGTTCGAAGGCCGCGTGGTCCTGCATGACGGCGTGCGTGTCGGCCCGTTCTGCCGGCTGAAGGACGTCGAGCTCGGCGCCGGCAGCGTGGTGCACGCGCATTGCGATTTCGACGGCGTGCAGGCCGGGCCCGGCTGCGTGCTCGGTCCGTTCGCGCGTCTGCGCCCGGGTACCGAGCTGGCCGAGGGCGTGCACCTGGGCAATTTCGTCGAAAGCAAGAAAACCCGGATCGGTGCCGGTTCGAAAGCCAACCATCTCACTTATCTGGGCGATGCCGACATTGGCGCCAAGGTCAATGTCGGTGCCGGTACCATCACCTGCAACTACGACGGCGTCAACAAATCGCTCACCGAAATCGGCGATGGCGCTTTCATCGGCTCGAATTCCTCGCTGGTGGCGCCGGTAAGCATCGGTGCAAACGCCACCATCGGTGCCGGTTCGGTCATCACCAAGGATGCACCGCCGGAAACGCTCACCGTGGCGCGTGCGAAACAACTCAGCTTGAACGGCTGGCAGCGGCCGGTCAAGAAACCCAAATCACCCTAAGGAAGTCTTATGTGCGGCATTGTCGGAGCGGTAGCGGAACGGGATGTGGTGCATTTCCTGGTCGACGGACTCAAGCGCCTCGAGTACCGCGGCTATGATTCTGCCGGCATCGCGGTGATGTCCGACAGCATCAAGCGCGTACGCCGCACCGGCCGTGTGGCCGAAATGGAAGCGGCGGCACAGGCCGAAGCGTTGACCGGCCAGGTCGGCATCGGGCATACGCGCTGGGCCACCCACGGCGGGGTTACCGAACTCAATGCACATCCGCACATCAGCTCCGGCGAACTGGCATTGGTGCACAACGGCATCATCGAAAACCACGAGCAGCAGCGCGAGCGCTTGCGCGCACTCGGTTACGTGTTTGAATCGCAGACCGATACCGAAGTCATCGGGCATCTGGTGCATCACTATTACGCCGAAAGCGGTGATCTGCTGACAGCCACCCGGCGCGCGGTCAAGGATCTCGAAGGCGCCTACGCCATCGCCGTCATCCACCGCAACGAACCGAAGCGCCTGATCGCCGCCCGCATGGGTTGCCCGCTGCTGGTCGGTCTGGGTGAAGGTGAAAACTTCATCGCCTCCGATGTCTCGGCGGTGCTGTCCGCTACCCGTGATGTCATCTTTCTGGAAGAGGGCGATGTGGCTGACGTGACATTGGCCGGCGTGCAGGTCTACGACACCGACGGCCATGCCATCGAGCGACCGATACATCAGTCGGATGTGTCGCTGGCCTCGATGGAGCTTGGCCCGTACAGCCATTTCATGCAGAAGGAAATCCACGAGCAACCGCGTGCACTGGCCGATACCATCGAACCGGTGATGGATGAAGGCTTCTCGCCGGCACTGTTCGGCAATGAGGCCGCGGCCCTGCTGGCGGATGTGCGTTCGGTGCAGATCCTCGCCTGCGGCACCAGCTACTATGCCGGCCTGACCGCGCGCTACTGGATGGAAGCCATCGCCGGCATTCCCTGCAGCGTGGAAATCGCCAGTGAATACCGCTATCGCGATGCCTATGCCGATCCGAAGCAGTTGATCGTCACCATCTCGCAGTCGGGCGAAACGCTCGACACCATGGAGGCCTTGAAGTACGCCAAGAGCCTCGGCCAGGACAAAACCCTGTCCATCTGCAATGTGCAGGAAAGCGCGATTCCGCGTGCCAGCCGCATGGTGTTCTACACCCGTGCCGGCGCCGAAATCGGCGTGGCTTCGACCAAAGCCTTCACCACCCAGTTGATCGCGCTGTTCGCGCTGGTCGGCACGCTGGCCAAACTGCACGGCCGTTTGGATGCCGCGCATGAAAAGGCCCTGCTCGACGATCTGCGTCTGCTACCGGGCAGCGTGCAGGCGGCGCTCAATCTCGAACCGCAGATCATCGCCTGGTCCGGTCTGTTCGCACCCAAGCACCACGCGCTGTTCCTCGGCCGCGGCCTGCACTATCCGATCGCGCTGGAAGGCGCGCTCAAGCTCAAGGAAATCTCCTACATCCACGCCGAAGCCTATCCGGCCGGCGAGCTCAAACACGGCCCCTTGGCCTTGGTGGATGCCGACATGCCGGTGGTGGTGATCGCCCCGAATGACAGCCTGCTGGAGAAGGTGAAATCCAACATCCAGGAAGTGCGCGCCCGCGGCGGCGAGATGTTCGTGTTCGCCGATGCCGACAGCCACTTCAGCGATTCCGACGGCGTGCATGTGATCCGCACGCCGCGTCATGTCGGCTTGCTCAGTCCGGTGGTGCACTCGATTCCGGTGCAGCTGCTGGCCTACCACACCGCCATCGCGCGCGGCACCGATGTCGACAAGCCGCGCAATCTGGCGAAATCCGTCACGGTTGAATAAGCGGGCACCCTCAGCCATTTCCGGTTCCGCCCTGTTGCTGTGGGCGGCCCTGCTTTTGCCCGGTCTGGCTTTGGCGAACGAAGCCCGGCTGATGAGTTACAACATCCGCTACGACACGCTGGCCGACGGCGTGAATGCCTGGCCGCATCGCAAAGCAGCAGTAGCGGAATTACTGCGCAAGCATGCGCCGGATATCTTCGGGGTACAGGAAGCGCTGCCGCATCAAATCGCGGATCTCTCGGCCGCGTTGCCGGGCTACGGGTGGTTCGGCGTTGGCCGTGATGCCGGCGGAGGCGGCGAGGGCGTGCCGGTGTTCTACCGCAAAGACCGTTTCACGGTGCTGCAGAGCGATACCTTCTGGCTTTCGGAAACGCCGGATCGGCCCTCGCGCGGTTGGGATGCCGCCCTGAACCGGATCTGCAGCTACGGGCAGTTCGAAGAGAAATCGAACCGGCGCCGACTCTGGGTGATCAACTGCCATTTCGATCATACCGGAGCGACGGCGCGTCTCGAGAGCGTGCGGCTGGTGCTTTCCTTCATCGCGCGCATCAATACCGACGGTTCCCCGCTGGTGCTGATGGGCGATTTCAATGCCGAGCCGGACTCCCCGCCGATTGTGCTGCTGAATCAGCAGATGGCCGATTCCCGCACCGTCAGCGCCAGCCCTCCGCATGGGCCAACAGGCACCTTCAGCGGCTTTGCCGCCGGCAGTGCGGTGACCCGCCGGATCGATTACCTGTTCATCCCGAAAGGCGGCCGCACCAAGGTGCTGGAATATGCGGTGTTGGAGGATGCAGTCCAGGGCCGTTATGCCTCCGACCACCTGCCGGTTTCGGTGCGGATATCCTATTGAACACCCCGTCATCGGTCTGTCATATTTCCGTCATATAATCCCTTTTATTTTAGGCTCCGCACATGGCACTTCGCATCGGCATCAACGGTTTCGGTCGCATCGGGCGCCTGGTCATGCGCATTGCCGCCGAACACCCTCAGGCCCGCATCGTCCGCATCAACGACCCAGCCGGCGATGCCACAACCCTGGCACATCTTCTGAACTTCGATTCGGTACATGGCCGCTGGCATCGGGAAGCCCAGGCCGGCGATGCCGTGATGTCGGTCAATGGCCAAAGCATCGCCGTCAGTCACCACAAAACCATCGCCGACACCGACTGGTCGGACTGCGATGTGGTCATTGAAGCCTCCGGCAAGATGAAAACAAAAGCCGTTTTACAGGCCTATCTCGATCAGGGTGTGAAGCGCGTGGTGGTGACTGCGCCGGTGAAAGAGGAGGGTGTGCTGAACGTGGTGATGGGTGTGAACGATGCCGCCTATGATCCGGACGTGCACCGTATCGTCACCGCCGCGTCCTGCACCACCAATTGTCTGGCGCCGGTGGTGAAGGTCATCCACGAAGCGCTTGGCATCAAACATGGCTCCATCACCACCATCCATGATCTGACCAACACCCAATCCATTCTCGACACGCCGCACAGGGATCTGCGCCGCGCGCGCGCCAGCGGCCTGAATCTGATTCCGACCACCACCGGTTCGGCCACCGCCATCACCCATATCTTTCCCGAGCTGAAAGGCAAGCTCAACGGCCATGCCGTGCGCGTGCCGCTGGCCAATGCCTCGCTGACCGACTGCGTGTTCGAAGTGGCGCGCCCGACCACCGCCGAAGAAGTCAATGCGCTGCTCAAGGCCGCAGCCGATGGCCCGCTGAGCGGCATCCTCGGCTACGCGGAACGGCCCTTGGTGTCCAGCGATTACAAAACCGATCCGCGCTCGAGCATCATCGATGCGTTGTCGACCATGGTGGTCAACGGCACCCAGGTGAAGGTGTATGCCTGGTACGACAACGAATGGGGCTACGCCAACCGAACCTTCGAGCTGGCGCTGAAAGTCGGTCTCGGCGATACCGCCGGCACGCAGGGCTGAGCAGGTGCCGAGCACGGAGCTCAAGCAGTACCTCACCGTCACCGGCAACTACTGGGCGTTTACCCTGACCGACGGCGCCCTGCGCATGCTGGTGGTGCTGCACTTCCATGCGCTCGGCTACAGCCCCTTGCAGATCGCCATGCTGTTCCTGTTTTATGAAATCTTCGGCATCGTCACCAATCTGCTCGGCGGCTGGCTGGGCGCGCGTTGGGGTTTGAACCGCACCATGAATGCCGGCCTGCTGCTGCAGGTCGTGGCCTTGTCCATGCTCTTGGTTCCGGCGTCAATGCTGACCGTGGTCTGGGTGATGGCGGCGCAGGCCTTGTCCGGCATCGCCAAGGATCTCAATAAAATGAGCGCCAAAAGCAGCTTGAAATTTCTGGTTGCCGACAACGCGCAGGATACGCTTTACCGGTGGGTGGCTCTGTTGACCGGTTCAAAGAACGCGCTCAAAGGCGTCGGTTTTTTTCTGGGCGGACTGCTGCTCAGCGTGCTGGGGTTCCAGGGCGCGGTCGGCGCCATGGCCGTTTCGCTACTGTTGGTCTGGCTGGCCAGTTTGGTTTTGTTGCGCACCGATTTCGGAAAAACCAAAAGCAAACCGAAGTTCACCGAACTGTTCTCGAAAAGCCGCTCGGTGAATATCCTGTCGGCCGCGCGTTTGGTTCTGTTCGGCGCCCGCGACGTCTGGTTCGTGGTGGCTTTGCCGGTGTTTCTGGGCGCGCAGCTGGGCTGGGATTATTGGCAGGTCGGCGGATTTCTGGCGGCCTGGGTGATCGGTTACGGGTTCGTGCAATCGATGGCGCCGGCCATCACCGGTAAGCGTCAAGGCGTGGTCCCTGACAGCCGCACCGCCCTGCATTGGGCGATGCCCTTGATTGCGGTGCCGGCGCTGATGGCGTTCCTGCTCGGGCAAGGCATCGCGCCGGCGCTGGTGGTCACGCTGGGCCTGGCCGTGTTCGGCATTCTGTTCGCGGTCAACTCCGCCTTGCACAGCTATTTGATTCTGAGCTACGCCCAGGAAGACGGGGTGTCGCTGGATGTCGGTTTCTACTACATGGCCAATGCCATGGGCCGTCTGCTGGGCACGGTGCTGTCCGGCTGGGTATATCAAAGCCAGGGTCTGGCCGCCTGTCTGTGGGTGTCGGCGGGCTTTCTGGTGCTCACCGCGCTTATCTCGCGGGCACTTCCGAGGCATAATACAGCTTCCGTTTAGCGAGGCTCCTGCCATGCGTATCTGCGTCTATGCCGCATCCAGCGCGCAAGTCCACCCCGACTTCCAGAGTGCGGCATTTGCCATGGGCGAAGAGATCGCCCTGGCCGGGCACAGCCTCGTGTATGGCGGCGGCTCCACCGGCCTGATGGGCGCGGTGGCCGATGGTGCGCTCAAGCATGGTGGCGAGGTCATCGGCATTCTGCCGAAATTCATGGCGGATCTGGAGTGGGGCCACCCGGGCCTGACCCAACTGCAGCTGGTGGAAGACATGCGCGAGCGCAAACACCGGCTGCTGACCGATTCCGATGCGGTCATCGCCTTGCCCGGCGGCTGCGGCACGCTCGAGGAACTGTTCGAGGCCATCACCCTGAAGCGGCTCGGCATCTATTTCAATCCGATCGTGCTGCTCAATACCCGCAATTTCTACGCGCCCTTGCAGATGTTCATGGATCAGGTGATTGACGAGAAATTCATGAATCCGGAACACACCGCGATGTGGTCGTTGGAAGAAACGCCGGCCGACGTGCTGCCACGCATTCTGGCCACGCCGAAATGGCGCGAAGACGCCCGCGATTACGCGGTGGTGCGTTGAATTAGTTTCAATCGCTGCCGGCGCAGAACAGCGTGGCGATGGTTTCGAAGGCGGCCTTGTCGGTATCGTCGAAGCGGTTCAGCACCGGGCTGTCCACGTCCAGCACTCCGATCAACACCCCGTTCCGGATGAGCGGTACCACGATTTCCGATTGCGAGGCCGAATCGCAGGCGATGTGCCCCGGAAAGGCGTGCACATCCGGCACCAGCTGGGTTTCACGCGTCTGCGCGGCGGTGCCGCAGACGCCCTTGCCGAGCGCGATGCGGACGCAGGCCGGCAGGCCCTGGAACGGGCCGACGATCAACTCACCCTGCTCGAGAAAGTAGAAGCCGAGCCAGTTCACTTCCGGCAGGTTGTTGTAAAGCAGCGCGCTCAGGTTGGCGGCATTGGCCACGCGGTGGCGCTCGCCGTGCAGCAGCGCACGGCATTGGGCGATCAGTTGCTCGTATTGTTCGGCTTTGCTGCCGGAAAGCGGGCTTGCGGTGAACATGGCGGTTTCCTTTTGCGGTATTTTAGGCGATATGCAGACCCTTGATGTGAACTTCCTGTTGCCGGAAACCGGCGTGTTCGTGACCGGTACCGACACCGGCATCGGCAAAACCCATGCCAGTGCCGTGCTGTTGCGCGCCTGGCGGGCCAGTGGCCGGCGTGTGCAGGGCATGAAGCCGGTGGCCAGCGGTTGCGAGCGCATCGACGGCGTCTGGAAAAACGAGGATGCTCTGGCCTTGCGTGCCGCCGCCGGCAGCGATGCCGATTACGCGTCGATCAATCCGTATGCCTTGCCCACACCGACCGCACCCCAACTGGCCGCGGCTGAAGAAGGCGTGGTCATCGCCCTGCCGGTCATCACCGCCGCCTATCGGCAATTGGCCGCGCAGGCCGAGGGCGTGCTGGTGGAGGGCGTGGGCGGCTGGCTGGCGCCGCTGAGTGATGATCTGGACCAATCCGATCTGGTGCATGCCTTGGAGCTTCCGGTGTTGCTGGTGGTCGGCCTGCGTCTGGGCTGCATCAATCACGCCCGTTTGAGCGAGCACAGCATCCGCGTCAGCGGCTGCCGTCTGCTCGGCTGGATCGGCAATGCCGTTGAGCCCGATTTCGATGCCGATGGCCGTTATTTCGAAGCGCTGCAACGCAGCATGTCCTCACCTTGTCTCGGGCGCTTGCCGTTCCAAAGCGCATGACTTCCGGCCCGTGCGCCGGGGCCGCCAATCCTTTTAAATAAGGCCTGGCGCATAGGCGCTATAATGAACCCCTTGCGTCGGGGAATTCTGGAGAACATCATGCGCGTCATTCTGGCCCCTCTTCTGGTGTTGTTGCTGTCTGCCTGCGGCAATGATTCCCCACAGGGCGGCCCGCCCGGCGGCGGCATGCC
>JBMSNF010000061.1:0-9850 GCA_049421545.1 Arenimonas sp. | reverse complement strand
TGCCGGCCGCGATGATGACGCCCGGAAAAGCCGCGCGCAGTTTTTCGCGGAATGCGGTATCCAGTGCCGGGCCACCGGCCCAATCCGGTTCCGACAGATGCAGGTAACCGAGACCGCGTTTGGCGAATTCGGCCGCCAGATACAGGCCCATTTCCTGGCCGGCCAGATCGTTCAGGCCGTTGAAGATGCCGAGCGGCGAAATGCGGATACCGACATGCGAGGCATCCCATTCGCCGATGACGGCGTCGACCACTTCCAGACACAGGCGCGCGCGGTTTTCGAGACTGCCGCCGTATTGGTCGGTGCGGAAATTGCTTTCCTCCGACATGAACTGGTGCAGCAGATAGCCGTGTGCGGCGTGGATCTCGACCATATCGAAACCGGCCGCACGGGCGTTGCGGGTGGCCACGCGGTATTCCTCGAGCAGACGCGGGATTTCGTCAGTGCGCAAGGCACGGGGCGTACTGCAGGCGGCACGGACCAGATTGCCGTCGGCATCCTTGATGGTGGTGCGGTTCTCATAGGGTTTGTCGGAGGCCGACACCGGTGCCTGGCCGTCGATCTGCAGACTGGTGTGGGAGACCCGACCGACATGCCAGAGCTGCATGCAGATCAGACCGCCGGCGTCATGCACCGCTGCCGTGCTTTGCTTCCAGCCTTCGGTCTGCGCCGCATTGTAGAGCCCCGGGGTGTCGGCATAGCCTTTGCCTTCGGGTGAAATCTGGGTGGCTTCGGTGATGACCAGACCGGCACTGGCGCGCTGGCGGTAGTATTCGGCCATCAATGCCGTCGGGATATCACCGGGCTGTCCGGCGCGCATGCGCGTCAGCGGCGCCATCAGAACGCGGTTTTTCAGGGTAAACGGACCGATGCGCAGGGCATCGAACAAAGTGACGGACATGCAATTCTCCAAAATTCGACCCAATGGGATAAAAACGGTACACTTTTTTGATTCTCCCATAATCTTTAGGCGAAACCATGAAAATCAAGGCCCGTGTTGCATTGACCCTCGGCGCACTGTGCGTGACCCCGGCCGGCATGGCCGCCAGCCAAGCCCTGCAATGCGGCAAGTTGTTCGATTCGGCCACGGCCCGGATGAACGGTGCCAGCACCATCGTGGTTGAAAACAACAAGATCAGCCAGGTGCTTCCCGGCGCCGTCACTGTTCCCGGGGCGACGGTGGTCGACCTCCGCAGCCAGACCTGCAGTCCGGGTTTCATCGATCTGCACGTGCATCTGGGCCAGCAGTCCAGCCCGCAGAGCTACTCCGAAGGCTTCCGGCTCAATCCGGAGTACACCATCCTGCGTTCGGTCGGATACGCCAAAAAGACCCTGATGGCCGGATTCACCACCGTGCGCGATCTGGGCGGCGAAAACTCCCTGTCTTTGCGCGACGGCATCAATCAGGGGCTGGTCGATGGCCCGCGCATCTGGGCGGCCGGCAAATCCATCGCCACCACCGGTGGCCATGCCGATCCGACCAACGGCCTCAACCACCTTCTGGCCGATGCTATCGGCACCCCCGGCCCCGCTGAGGGCGTCATCAACAGCCCGGAAGAAGGCCGTGCCGCCGTGCGCCAGCGCTACAAGGACGGCTCGGATGTCATCAAGATCACCGCTACCGGTGGCGTGCTCAGCTATGCCAAAAGCGGCGATGCGCCGCAGTTCACCGTGGACGAAGTGCGTGCGGTGGTGGAAACCGCCAAGGATTACGGCTTCCGCGTGGCCGCACATGCCCACGGCAAGGAAGGCATGAAGCGCGCCATCCAAGGCGGCGTCACTTCGATCGAACACGGCACCTACATGGATGATGAAATTTTCAGATTGATGAAACAAAACGGCACCTGGTACGTGCCGACAATCGCCGCAGGAAAGTTCGTGGCCGAAAAAGCCAAAATCGATGGATTTTATCCGGAGGTCGTGCGCCCGAAAGCGGCCCGTATCGGCTCGCAGATCCAAGGCACATTCGGAAAGGCCTATAAAGCCGGCGTACCGATTGCCTTCGGCACCGACTCCGGCGTCAGCTACCACGGCGACAACGCCCGCGAATTCGGCTTCATGGTCGAAGCCGGCATGCCGGTCAATGCCGCGCTGCAGTCCGCAACCTTCAATGCCGCGAAAGTCCTCGGCACGGATGACATCGGCCAAATCAAGCCCGGTTACTTCGCGGATATCGTGGCAATGCCGGGCGATCCCAACGACGACATCCGTGTCACCGAGCGCGTGAGCTTCGTGATGAAGGATGGCGTGATCTACAAACAGCCCTGATGGATCATGCCGTATTCATGCGCCGGGCCATGGCGCTGGCGCAGCAGGCCCGTGGCCGGACCTGGCCGAACCCCATGGTCGGCTGCGTCATTGTCAGGGACGGCCGCATCCTCGCTGAGGGCTTGCACACCAAGGCCGGCCAAGCCCATGCCGAGGCCGAGGCCCTCGCCCGTGCCACGGAGTCCGTTGCCGGCGCCACCCTGTATGTCAATCTCGAGCCGTGTTGCCATACCGCCAAGCGCACGCCACCCTGCGCGCAGGCCCTGATCCGTGCCGGGATCGCATGCGTGGTCATCGCCAACATCGACCCCAACCCCGCGGTTTCCGGCGGCGGCATCGCCCTGCTGCGGGAAGCGGGCATCGAGGTCATCTCCGGCGTATTGGCCGAAGAAGGCGAGCGTTTGAACGAGGTTTTTTTCCACCGGCAGCGCACCGGCCTGCCCTTCGTGCATTTGAAATTGGCCAGCACCCTGGATGGCCGCATCGCCATGCCGGATGGCCGGTCGCGGTGGATTACCGGTGAGCGGGCGCGTGAGCACGCGCATCGGCTGCGAGCCGAACATGACGCCATCGCCGTCGGTGCAGGCACCCTGCGTGCAGACAATCCACAATTGAACGTGCGCCTGCCCGGCTACGACGGGCCGCACCCGCAACGGATCATCTTCAGCCGGGGCGGCCAGCTCCCCGATGCCGCGCAGGTGTTCACCGATGCCGACGCGGCACGAACACGGGTTTTCATCGGCACCCCGCTGCCGGAGGCGCTTGCCGCTTTGGCCGGGGACGGCATCTGCAACCTGCTTCTGGAGGGCGGTGCCGGCCTGGCTGCGTCATTTGCTCAGGCCGGTCTGGTCCAACGCGTGAGCCATTACCTGAATCCGAGCTATCTCGGCGAGGGGCTGCCGGCACTCGCCGGCTACGGATTGACCGAATTAAGCCATCGTCTTCACTTAAAGCACGTAGAATATAGTCCTCTTGGCGATGATTTGGTCCTCACCGGACGGCTATAAACCCTATGTTCACCGGATTGATACAAGCCGTCGGCCAGATTGGCCGGCTGACAGCCAACCCCGACGGCACCCACCTTTACATCCACTGTCCAGATTTGGCCGGTGGCATCGCCGTGGACGACTCGATTGCCACCAATGGCGTCTGTTTGACCGCGGAATCGGTGGATTCCGAAGGCTTCACGGCCCATGTCATGCCGATTACCTTGGAAAAAACCGCCTTGTCCGCGCTCACCGAGGGCGCATCGGTGAATCTGGAACTGGCACTGCGCTTCGGAGATCGTCTGGGGGGTCATCTGGTGCAGGGTCACGTCAATGGCACCGGCCGCATCCGCAACATCGACATCACCGGTCAAACCTGGTGGATTACGATAGATCTGCCCGAATCCCTGCGACGCTACCTTGTGCCCGAAGGTTCGATTGCCATCGATGGCATCAGCCTGACCATCGCCGCACTCGACGCGGATGGCCTGAGTGTTTCCATCATTCCGCACACCTTGGCCAACACCAATCTCGGCACCCGCCGCGTCGGCGATGCAGTCAATATCGAAGTGGATGTGCTGGCCAAAACCATCGAAGGCCTGCTCCGGGCCGACCCCACGCTGCGCAAAGCGTGGTCCCATCTGGAATCCGACGCATGAACGAAACCGCCTTGAGCACCATCGAAGACGCATTGGCCGAATTGAAACAGGGCCGAATGCTGATTGTGGTTGACGATGAACATCGTGAAAACGAAGGTGATCTGCTGATGCCGGCCGAATGCGCGACCCCGGAAGCCATCAACTTCATGATCCGCTACGGACGCGGCCTGGTATGCGCACCCATCACCCAGGCACGCGCCGATCAACTGGACCTGCCTTTGCAGGCGGCCCGCAACACCGAAGCCATGCGCACCGCCTTCACCGTCAGCATCGATGCCGCCGAAAACGCCAGCACCGGCATCTCCGCCGCCGATCGAGCGCTTTGTCTCAACCTTCTGGCCAATCCGGCCATCGGTGCCGCCGCCTTCAACAAGCCGGGACACATTTTTCCTCTGGTCGCCCGCGACGGCGGCGTATTGGTCCGGCAGGGCCATACCGAAGCCGCGGTGGATCTGGCGCGTTTGGCCGGATTCCAACCGGCCGGCGTCATCTGCGAAATCATCAAAGACGATGGTGAAATGGCACGTCTGCCCGATTTACGCGCATTCGCCGCCGAACACGGACTGAAAATCATCACCATCGCGGACCTGATCGCCTGGCGTAAACGCCATGAAAACCTGATCAGCGCCGTCGAATCGGCCCCGATGCCGACCGATGCCGGCGACTTCCGCTTCTATGTGTTCCGCTCGGAACTGCTCGGTGAAGAACACATGGCGATGGTGAAAGGTCCGCCGGAGCGCCTCAAGGAACCCGGAACCCTCGTGCGCATCCATTCCGAATGCTTCACCGGCGATGTGCTGGGCTCGCAACGCTGCGATTGCGGCAGCCAGCTGCAGGATGCCATCACGCGTATCGAAGCGGCCGGTTCCGGCATCGTGGTCTATCTGCGCCAGGAAGGACGCGGCATCGGCCTGTTCAACAAAGTCCGCGCCTATCAACTTCAGGATGCCGGCTTGGATACGGTGGAAGCCAATCTGCGGCTCGGCCTTGAAGCCGATGGCCGCGATTACACCATGGCCAACCAGATCCTCGCCCACTTCGGCGTCGAAGATCTGCGCCTGCTGACCAACAACCCCGACAAGCTGGATGCCCTCAAGGGATTCGGCAAGCGGCGCATCGGCCGCGAACCGCTGTCGATTCCGGCCAACGGCAACAACCACCACTATCTGCTGACCAAACGCCGCAAATTCGGCCACCACATCGACCTACCGCCCGCCATCGAGAGCATGTCATGAATTACCAAGGATCCCTGGACGGAAAATCACTGCGCATTGCCGTAGTCACCGCCCGCTTCAACGATTTCATCACCGAGCGCCTGCAGGCCGGCGCACTGGATTGCCTGAAGCGCCATGGCATGGCCGAAGATGCCATCGACACCGTCGCCGTACCCGGCGCCTTCGAACTGCCGCTGACGGCATTGACCCTGGCCGAAACCGGCCGTTACCACGCGGTCATCTGTCTGGGTACGGTCATCCGCGGCGACACCACACATTACGATTACGTCTGCAATGAAGCCGCCAAAGGCATTGCCGCAGCCGGACTGAAGACGGGCATTCCGGTCATCTTCGGCGTGGTGACGACCGAAAACACCGAACAGGCCATCAGCCGGGCCGGCGGCAAGTCCGGCAACAAGGGCTGGGATGCGGCGATGACCGCCCTTGAAATGGCCAATCTGCTGCCACACATCAAGGCCTGAGCCCAACAGGAAATCGCCATGAACGCCTTTGTCTTCGATGCCAAACTCGACAGCTTCGAACAGGAGGTCATCAATGCCTCCAAGGAAACGCCGGTGCTGGTCGACTTCTGGGCGGAATGGTGCGCTCCATGCAAACAGATCGGTCCGCTGCTCGAGAAACTGGCACTCGAGTTCAATGGCGGCTTTCTGTTGGCCAAGGTCGATGTCGACAAGGAACAGCAGCTGGCCAGTTATTTCCAGATCAAATCGATTCCGACCCTGATGCTGCTGAAGGACGGGAAAATCGTGGACGGTTTCTCGGCGGCACTGCCGGAGGCGCAGTTGCGCGAGTTCCTGAACCACCACCAGATCACCGCCAAACCGCAACTGGCCGAAACCGCAGCGGACACCCCGGAACCGGAAGCAGCGGATCCGCACCAGGAGGTCATCCGCCTGCGCCATGCTGTGGCCGAAACGCCCGATGACGATACGCTGAAACTGGAACTCGGTCTGGCCTTGACGGCAACCCAGGCCTACGCCGAAGCCTTGGCGCTGTTTGACGCGCTTCCGGCGAATCTGGCCATGGACGACCGGGTCATCAAAGCGCGTGCGCGCATCGATCTGGCCGAACGGGTCAAGGACGCACCGCCGGTGGAGGTATTGGTCGCGGCGGTTGCCGCAAACCCCGGGGATTTCGAAGCGCATCGCCTGCTCGGCCTGCAGTATCTGGTACAGGGCCGCCCCGAAGCGGGGCTCGCACAGCTGCTGGAACTGTTCCGGCTGAACCGCGATTACCAGGACGGATTGCCACGAAAGCTCCTGATCGAGGCGTTCAACACGGTCGATGACGAAGATCTGGTCCGTCACTACCGTCGCAAAATGGCCAGTCTGCTGAATTAAGCGTTTATACTGTCGGCATGAACCGACTTCAGGCCTATTTCCTCACCGGCTTACTCACGCTGACCCCGATCTGGCTGGTCATCATCGTCTTCAAGTTCGTTTTCGGTCTGTTGTCCGACATCAGCCAACCGGTCATCGGACCGCTGAGCGCGCATCTCTCGGCAAGCAATCCGAGTCTGTTCGGCTGGCTCGACGACCCCTGGGTGCAGACCGCCATCGCCATCGGCGTCACCATCGGCTTCATTCTGGCGGTCGGGTTCATGACCCGCCGCGTCCTCGGCCAGCGCTTGATCGGATGGTTCGAAGCCATGGTGAACAAAGTGCCGCTGGCCAAGACCGTATATGGCAGCGCCCGCAAACTGCTCGACATGCTGCAGACCAAACCGGACGGCACCCAGCGCGTGGTACTGATCAATTTCCCGCACGAGAACATGAAGTCGGTCGGCTTCGTCACCCGTATCCTGACCGATGAAAACACCGGCGAAGAACTGGCGGCGGTGTATGTGCCGACCACACCCAATCCGACTTCCGGCTACCTGGAAATCGTGCCGGTCAGCCAATTGATTCCGACCGATTGGACCGCCGACCAGGCGATGTCCTTCATCATCTCCGGCGGCGCAGTGGCGCCGGATAAGATTCCGTTTTCGAAGGCCTGATCGCGTGCATCTGGACAAACCGCAGCGGCTGTACGTGTTCCTCGCTGCGTTTTTCTGCGTCACCGCCGTCCTGGCCGAGTTCATCGGCGTCAAGATTTTCGCGCTGGAAGCCACGCTCGGCATCGCCCCGTTCGAATGGAATCTGTTCGGACAGACCGGATCGCTGAATTTCACCGCCGGCACCCTGCTGTGGCCGATCGTGTTCGTGATGACCGACATCGTCAATGAGTACTTCGGAAAACGCGGGGTGCGTTTCATCAGCTGGACCGCGGTCGCCCTGATCCTTTATGGTTTCGTCTTCGCCTATGCCGCCATCCATCTGGCACCGGCCGACTGGTGGATCGGAGCCAATGCCAACCAGGGCGTACCCGATCTGCAGGCCGCCTTCGCCGCCATCTTCGGCCAGGGCCTGTGGACCATCTGGGGTTCGGTGATCGCCTTCGGGCTCGGCCAGCTCATCGATGTCTCGGTGTTCTCGCGCATCCGGCGCTTCACCGGCCCGCGCATGGTCTGGTTGCGCGCCACCGGCTCCACGGCCGTGTCGCAGCTGATCGACAGCTTCGTCGTGCTCTATATCGCATTCGTGCTCGGCCCGCAGCAATGGAGTTATGATCTGTTCTTCGCGGTCGCCACCCTGAACTACGGCTACAAGATGCTTGCCGCCGTGCTGATGATTCCGGCGCTTTATGGCGTCCGCAAACTGATCCATTGGTACCTCGGCCATGAACATGCCGAACTGCTGCACCGCAACGCCCATTCCGAAACCCACTGAAGGAATCCCCATGAAACTGCGTCCGATCGTCATCGCCGTCGCCCTGGCCACCAGTCTCGGCGCCTGCAACAGAACCAATGAAGCGCCGGCCACCGAAGCCGCTGCCGTGGATCAGGCCAAACTGGCCGCGGAACTGGAACAGGTCTATGCCGATTACTGGGAAGCCAATCTCAAACTCAATCCGATCAATGCCACCTTCATCGGCGACACCCGCTACAACGACCAAATGCCGAATTTCTTCAGTCCGGATTTCCGCAAACAGACCCGTGATCTCAACCAGACCTGGCTCGACAAGGCATTGACGCTTGATGGCAGCCGTCTGGATGGCCCGGCACGCATCAGCTACGACATTTTCATCCGCGAACGGCAACTGGCCTTGGAAAGCGAGCGCTTCCCGACCTGGATGCTTCCGATGGACCAGTTCAGCAGCTTCGCCGCATTCCTGCCCATGCTCGGCTCCGGAAGCAGCGCCCAGCCCTTCGCCACCGTCCAGGATTACGACAACTGGCTGAAACGCGGCGCCGCCGCTCCGGCCATCTTCGACCAAGCCATCGCCAATATGCGCGAAGGCATGAAAGCCGGCGTTGTCCAGCCAAAGGTATTGATGACGAAAGTGCTGCCGCAGCTGGACGCCATCATCAAGGACGATCCGACCCAGACCACCTTCTGGGGCCCGATCGCCAATATGCCGAAGGAGTTCAGTGACGCCGACCGCAAACGTCTGACCGATGCCTACCGCGCGATGATCGCCGATGAAATGATGCCGGCCTATAAACGCATGCGCGCCTTCATCGCCGATGAATACCTGCCGGCCTGCCGCGATACGGTTTCCCTGAGCGCCCTGCCCGATGGCGAAGCTTGGTATGCCTTCAATGCCAAGACCCAGACCACCACCGACCTGACCCCGGCGCAGATCCATGATATCGGCCTGAAGGAAGTCGAACGCATCCACGGTGAAATGCGCCAGGTCATGCAGCAGGTCGGCTTCAAAGGCAATCTGCAGGCTTTCTTCAAGTTCATGACTACCGACAAACAGTTCGAATTCAAGAGCGAAGAAGAACTGCTGGCCGCCTACAACGCCCTGCGCACCAAGATCGACGCCCGTATTCCCGAGCAGTTCTCCTTGCTTCCAAAAGCCGGCTTTGAAATCCGTCCGGTTGAACCGTTCCGGGCCGAATCCATGGCCGGCGGCCAGTATTTTCCGCCCAGTGAAGACGGCACCCGCCCCGGCATTTTCTATGTGAACACCTTCGACCTGCCCAGCCGCAAGCGCTGGGACGCCGAAGACCTGTATCTGCATGAAGCGATTCCCGGACATCATTTCCAGATCGCCATCCAGCAGGAGCTGAAAGGCGTTCCGGCATTCCGCCGTTTCGGCGGCGAGACCGCGTTCGCCGAAGGCTGGGGCCTGTATGCCGAATCGCTCGGCAAAGACCTCGGCGTATATACCGATCCCTACCAGTATTTCGGCCGTCTGCAGGGCGAACTCTGGCGCGCCATCCGTCTGGTGGTGGATACCGGTCTGCACAGCAAAGGCTGGACCCGCGAACAGGTCATCGATTACATGAAAGCCAATTCGGCCGTTGAAAATACCGATGCCGTGGCCGAGGCCGAACGCTATATCGCGATTCCGGGCCAGGCACTGGCCTACAAGATCGGTGAGCTGAAGATCCAGGAGCAGAAACGCAAAGCGCAGACCGCTCTCGGCGCCAAATTCGACCCGCGCGCATTCCATGCGGAAGTGCTGAAGGACGGCAGCGTCCCGCTTCCAGTGCTTGAAGCCAAAATCAATCGCTGGATTAAAACACAATAGGACGGTATGAATGCATCGTCAAAAACCGCCATATATATGGCGGTTTTTTTCTTCATAGCTTATTTCTTATCTGTTTGAACATAGCTTCCGGATAGAATCTCTGGCAAAAGATTACTATCAC
>JBMSNF010000060.1:0-10156 GCA_049421545.1 Arenimonas sp. | reverse complement strand
CGGCGGCATCATGCTCGGGCTGGGCCGGGCGCTCGGCGAAACCATGGCGGTCACCTTCGTGATCGGCAATGCCTACGATCTCGGACTCGGCCTGCTGAACCCCGGAACTTCGATCGCATCGACCATCGCCAACGAGTTCGGCGAAGCCGTGGATCCCCTGCATAAATCGACCCTGCTGGCGCTCGGGTTCGTCCTGTTCATTCTCACCTTCATCGTACTGAGCGTTGCGCGCCTGATGCTGCGCAGCCTGAATAAACGGGATGGCAACTGATGTCGAACGTCGAACGCATTTACCTCAAGCGCCGCATCATCAACGCCACCACCATGGTGCTGTCGGGACTTGCCACGATTTTTGGCCTGTTTTTCCTGACTTGGATTCTGTGGACCACCCTGAGCAAAGGCATTGACGCCATCGGTCTGCACCTGTTCACCCAGATGACTCCGCCGCCCGGCGAGGTCAGCGGCGGCATGTTGAACGCCTTGGTCGGCAGCTTCATGATGTGCATGCTGGCCGTCCTTCTGGCTGCCCCCATCGGCATCGCCGCCGGCACTTATCTTGCCGAATATGTGAACCATCATTGGCTGGGCGACACCATCCGCTTCGTCAACGATATCCTGCTGTCGGCTCCCTCCATCGTGCTCGGCCTGTTCGTGTTCACCATTCTGGTCGGGCCGACCGGCGGATTTTCGGGATATGCCGGCGCCATCGCCCTCGGCTTCATCGTGCTGCCGGTGGTGGTGCGCACCACCGACGAGATGATCCGTCTGGTACCGACCCAGATGCGCGAAGCGGCGCTGTCTTTGGGCATTCCGCAGTGGAAAGTCAACACACAGATTCTTTACCGCGCCGCCCTGCCGGGGATCCTGACCGGAATCCTGCTGGCCCTGGCGCGCATCAGCGGTGAAACCGCACCCTTGCTTTTCACCGCACTGAACAACCAGTACTGGAACACCGACATGGCCAAACCGATGGCCAGCGTGCCGGTGGTGATCTTCCAATTCGCCATGAGCCCGTTCGAATACTGGAACAAGCTGGCCTGGGCCGGCGCGCTCATCGTCACCCTTTTCGTCCTGTTCATCTCCATTTTCGCCCGCGTCGTCCTTGCCCGGAAAAATAAATATGGCTAATCTGCACCTGTCGGTCCCACATTCGTCAACGATTGAAAGCCAGACTCCAGCCAAGCTGTCGGCCCGCGACCTTGCTTTCTACTACGGCGATTTCAAAGCCATCAAAGAGCTTTCACTGGACGTTCCGGAAAACAAGGTCACGGCCTTGATCGGTCCGTCGGGCTGCGGCAAGTCCACGCTGCTGCGGGTGTTCAACCGCATCTACAGCCTGTATCCGAAACAGCGCGCCACCGGAACCGTGATGCTCGACGGCGAGAACATCATCGATCCGAATTATCCGCTGAACAAGCTGCGCAGCAAGGTCGGCATGGTGTTCCAGAAGCCGGTGCCGTTCCCGATGTCGATTTACGACAACATCGCCTATGGAATCAGCCACTACGAAAAACTCTCCAAATCCGACATGGACGCCCGGGTCGAAAGCGCCCTGCGTGAAGGCGCACTGTGGGATGAAGTCAAAGACAAGCTCAGGCAGAGTGCGCTCGGCCTTTCCGGCGGCCAGCAACAGCGTCTGTGCATCGCCCGTGCCGTGGCCCTGAAACCGGAAGTCATCCTGTTCGACGAACCGACCTCGGCGCTCGACCCGATCGCGACCGGCAAGATCGAGCAGCTGATCTCGGAACTCAAGCAACAGTTCACCATCCTGATCGTGACCCACAACATGCAGCAGGCCGCCCGCGTTTCCGACTACACCGCGTTCATGTACCTCGGCGAGCTCATCGAACACGGCGTCACCGAAACCATCTTCACCAAACCCACCAAGAAGCAGACCGAAGACTACATCACCGGCCGTTTCGGCTAAGGATTCTTATGAATACCCATGACCACATCCTGAAAAGCTTCGACTCCGAACTCGATCGTCTGTACGATGAGATCAAACAAATGGGCGAACTGGCCATGGCGCAGCTCAATGCCGCCGTCGATGTACTCGGCCGCCGCGACAGCAATGCCGCTGCCCGCGTGGTCGCCAATGACGACGCCATCGACGCACTGGAAAATTCGATCAGTGTCGATGTCCTCAAGTTGTTGGCACTGCGCCAGCCGATGGCGCGCGACCTGCGCGAAGTCTATGCCGCGCTACGCATCTCCTCGGACATCGAACGCATCGGCGACTACGCTTCCAATGTGGCGAAACGCTCGATCGTGCTCAACAACAGTCCGGCGATTCCGGCAGCGGGCCGGATCGCGCGCCTGGCCAAAACCGCCAACGCCCTGCTCGGCGATGCCCTGAAGGCCTATGCCGAAAGCGATGCCGAGCTGGCCGCCAAGGTCCGTGATGCCGACGCCGATCTGGATGCCATGTACACCAGCTTCTTCCGCGAGCTGGTGACCTACATGATGGAAGATCCCCGCACCATCGGCGCCTGCACGCACTTGATGTTCATGGCCAAGAACATCGAGCGTATCGGCGACCATGCCACCAACATCGCCGAAAACACCTGGTTCGTGGTGCATGGTGACATGCCGGAAGGCGAGCGCAAAAAAGAAGACCGTACCAGCGAGTGATCCCGAGTGGACCTCCCGAAAAGACCCGCTCCGGCGGGTCTTTTCGTTATGGGAACACTGGTATCATGGGTGTATGTCCGTAACGCCGCCGAAATTCCCCCTCAATGACCGTTTCCGCGGTTTTTTACCGGTCGTGGTCGACGTGGAAACCGGCGGTTTCGATTGCATGCGCCATGCGCTTCTGGAAATCGCCGCCGCTCCGATTGAATATGACGAGAACGGATTGCTGACCGTCGGTTCGATTTATTCCAGCCATGTGATTCCATTCGAAGGCTCGGAAATCGATCCGAAGTCGCTCGAGGTCACCGGCATCGACATCTCCCACCCTTTCCGGGACGCCAAGGATGAGCGGGGCGCGTTGGACCACATCTTCGCGCCGATCCGGCAGGCCGCAAAGCGCAACAACTGCACGCGCGCAATCCTGGTTGGGCACAATGCCTCGTTCGATCTGGGCTTCCTGAATGCGGCCGTGGCGCGGGTCGGGCATAAACGCAACCCGTTCCATCCGTTCAGCACGCTCGACACCGTGACCTTGGCCGCCATGGCCTACGGCCAGACCGTGCTCAGCAAAGCGGTGCTGGCGGCGGGAATGGACTGGAACAACGGCGATGCCCATTCGGCGGTCTACGACACGGAACGGACCGCGCAGCTGTTCTGCAAGATCGTCAATGGCTGGGGAAAATCCCTTTAAACAACCGGTGGCTTGGGCTTGACCAAGGACGCTGCACGCTCGCGCAATGCCAGATAGATGCCGTAGATGCTGATGATGCACCAGGCCGACTCGATGACGAAAGCCGATAGATTGGTGTGCTCGTCGTAAACCAAGGAGGCCAGAATGGCGCCGGCACCGATCAGGTTCAGCAGCGGGTAAATCAGGCCGTCACCGCGCATGCGACGGGCCTGCAGCGCCAGATAGGCCAGCAGGGTGAGCGCGACCCCAAGCAGACCGACGATATCGAACCATTGGATGGTCATGACTTCACTCCTTGACGCTGGCGGACGGTTTCGAACAAGGCGATGCCGGTTGCGACCGACACATTGAGGCTTTCCATTTCACCGGGCATCGGAATCTTGATCAATCCGTCGCAATGCTCCCGGGTCAGACGGCGCATGCCCTCGCCCTCGCCGCCCATCACGATGGCGACATTGCCGGTGAAGTCGGTCTGGTAAATCAATCCGGGCGCTCCGCCGTCCAGCCCGAAACCCCCGACGCCGGCGTCCTTGATGGCGCGCAGTGTGCGCGCCAGATTGGTCACCGAAATCACCGGAATGCGGTCGGCGGCGCCGGCCGAGGTTTTCCTCACGGTGGCGTTGAGCGGCGCCGCCTTGTCCTTGGGAATGATGACGGCGGTCACGCCGGCGGCGGCTGCCGAACGCAGACAGGCGCCGAGATTGTGCGGATCCTGGACGCCGTCCAGCACCAGCAGCAGCACCCTGCCCGCGGCCGCTTCGATCAGTCCGGGCAGCTCAGACTCCTCGGTCGGCTTGGCCGCTTCATAGCGCGCGATCACGCCCTGATGGCGGAGACCGCCGGCGATGCCTTCCAGGGCCTGATGCGTGACCCGGCGCACCGAGATATCGCGACGTCGGGCATTTTCCTCGATCTCGACGATGCGCGCGTTCTTGCTGCCGGCTTCGACCAGCACTTCGCGTACATGCTCGATGTCATGCTCGAGCGCGGAGGCGACGGCATTGATTCCCGAAATCCTCTGGCTGGTTTTGCTCATCGTCGTTTTTTCCTTGCTGTCTCGTCCATGTTCTGTTTCGCGCGGTCGGCCTCGGCGAATACCGGCTTGAAATCGATGCGCTTGTCTTCCACGCTGGCTTTCAGCACCAGCACCCGGATCGGATCGCCGAGACGGAAGCTCATCCGCTTGCGTTCACCGGTCAGGGTTTTGCGCTGGGGATCGAAATGCCAGTAATCGTGCGGAAGCTGGGTCACATGCACGAGCCCGTTGACTTTGGAATCGGTCAGCTCCACGAACAGACCGAAGCTGGTGACGCCGCTGATGACGCCATCGAACTGGGAGCCCACATGCTGTTCCATCCAGGCGCTACGGTAGCGCTCATCGACTTCCCGTTCGGCCTCGTCGGCGCGACGCTCGAGCGCGGAGCATTGCAGGCAGAGCTTGTCCATTTCCTGCGCCGAATAACTGAAGCCGCCGTCACTGGAGGGCAACAACGCCTTCTTCAAGGCACGATGCAGCAACAGATCCGGATAACGCCGGATCGGCGATGTGAAGTGGCTGTAGGCTTCCAGGGCCAGTCCGAAATGGCCCTTGTTGTCGGTGCTGTAGACCGCAAGGCTTTGCGAACGAAGAAGAACGGTTTCCAAAAGGGCCGCGTCCGGCCGCAGGCGGACTTTCTTCAGCAGATTGGTGAAGTCCTTCGGCTGGACTTTGGCATAGCTCGGCATGCTCAGCGCGAATTCCTTCAGGTATTCGAGCAGGTCGGCGTACTTCGATTCCGGCGGACGGTCGTGCACACGGAACGGCGCATGCGCATGATTGGCCAGCACGGCTTTTCCGGCCTCGACATTGGCGGCGATCATGCATTCTTCGATCAGCTTGTGGGCGTCGTTGCGGGCCAGCAAGCCGCCCTGGATCACCTCGCCCTGCGGGTTGAGCTCGAAATGCACTTCGCTGGATTCGAATTCGATGGCGCCGCGGCGGGTACGCGCCTTCGACAGGATGTCGTAAAGCTGGTGCAGGCGCGAAACCGCCGGCAGCAGATCGCCCAGCGCCGCCTTGGCATCGGCATCGTCTTCGCCGATGACTTTCCAGACCTGGTTGTAGGTCAGGCGCGCATGCGAGTGCATGACGGCCTCGTAAAAACGGGATTCGGTCACCAGACCGTCGAAGCCGACCTGCATGTCGCACACGAAACACAGACGGTCGACTTTCGGCTTCAGCGAGCAGATGCCGTTGGACAGGTTCTCGGGCAGCATCGGGACCACGAAGCCCGGGAAATAGACCGAGGTACCGCGCAGCACGGCCTCGTCATCCAAGGCGGCGCCCGGACGCACATAATGCGAAACATCGGCGATGGCCACCACCAGCCGGAAACCCTGGGCATTGGACTCGCAATACACGGCATCGTCGAAATCCTTGGCGTCTTCGCCATCGATGGTGACCAAAGGCAGATGGCGGATATCGACGCGCACGGCGCTTTCGGCGGCGGTCACGTCCACCGGGATGGCATTGGCCTCCCGCAGCACCGGTTCCGGAAATTCGTGCGGAAGATTGTGTCCGTGGATGGCCATCTCGACCACTTTGGTCGCGGTCAACCGATCGCCCAGCACCACCAAGACCTTGCCGATCGGCGGACGGCCGGAATCCAGCGGCGAGGTGATTTCAGCGACCACCAGTTGTCCGTCCCTGGCACCGTTGCGATCATCCGGTCCGATCAGAACTTCATGTTGCAGACGTTTATCATCCGGCACCACGGTGGCGATGCCGGCGCGGATGTTGAAGCGGCCGGTAACCCGGGTGTGTCGGCGCTCGAGCACTTCGGCAATGGCGACATTGCGCCGGCCCTTGTGATCGATATTGATGACACTGACCAGCACGCGGTCGCCATGGAAGCATTTACGCAGTTCGCTGGGGTTCAGGAAGCCGTCTTCACCGCCGGTTTCGAATTTGACGAAACCGAAGCCGTCCGGATGGGCGGTCACCGTTCCGGCAAGCAGATCCAGTGCCGCGGCCGGCGCATAGCCGCCACGGCGGTTCAACAGCACCTGTCCGTCACGGACCATCGCCTGCAGGCGGCGCTGAAGGGCATCCAGGCGATCGGGAGCGTCGAGCTTCAGGGCCTTGGCCAAATCCTCAAGCGGCAGCGGGCCTTCGGCGTCGCGAAGGAATTTCAGGAGTCCTTCACGGCTGAGAATAGGATTGTCATACTTCTGGGATTCGCGCTGGAAATGCGGATCCCCTTGAGCGCCATGGCGTGCGGGCGGTTGTCCGGTTTTCGGCTTGCCGGACTGCGGCCTCGGCGGCTTCTTGCCGCTTGGCTTGCCCGGCGAGGCCTGTCTCAGGGTGTCCGGCATCCAGGCCGGTAAAGTCGACTTTTTCTTGTTTTTCGGGGTTTTTTTCATGCCCTCATCTTACACGCATCGCTATTAACCTGCCGTTAAGCTCCTGATTGCATACGGCAGACGTGCATTGTTTTGACAAAAAACGGGGGGATGGCTAAAATAGCGGTCTGAACGAAACACCTTGCCCAGGTGGCGGAATTGGTAGACGCACTAGTTTCAGGTACTAGCGGGTAACACCGTGGAGGTTCGAGTCCTCTCTTGGGCACCAACGCAGACCCTCACTCCGGTGAGGGTTTTTTTTGCCTGAAATGCGGGCGCACAGGCTAAAATGCAGACATAACCGGGAACGACGATGAGTGAAGACAAGCTTCTGACGCTGGCCAAATCCCTCGTCGCCTCAGGTGACCTTGCAGGCGCCGAAGACGCTTTGGCCGCGCGCGTAAAAATCCATCCGATCCCGTTCGATACCGTCATTCTCCTCGCCGAAATACGCCTGCGATTGAACAAGGCGGATCAGGCATTGGCGCCGCTTTTGTCCTATGGGGCCAATCGACACTGTGCGGATTGGCTGCGTGAATATTACATCGGCGAACGCATGAATGCCCAAGCCATGGACTGGCTCACCAGCCTGCCGAAAACCGGCAGCGTCGACGACATGATCGATCAGGCGGCATTGCTGCAACTGACTGGCGATGCCCGTTCCGCCGCAGCACTTTGCCGCCGGGTGCTGGCACTGCAGCCGGGCAACGCCTTCGCGCTGAACCATCTCGGCAGAGCCCTGTTCAACACCGGCATGCCGGGTGAGGCGCGGCAGGCGTTCACTGAGGCGACCCGTCTGGCTCCCGGCTATTTCCAGGCCTGGCATAACCTCGGTCATGTGCTGCGGGCCATGAATGATTCGGCCGGCGCCGAGAAGGCGTATGGCCAGGCGCTTGCCATCGCCCCCTATTACCGGTCGGCCCTACTTAATCTCGCATTGCTGAAAATGGGGCGCGGTGAAAACAAAGCCGCCGCCGGGTTGCTGGAATCACTGCTTGAAGCCGATCCTCACAATGCGGAAGGCCTGCTGAATCTGGCAATCTGCCTCCACATCGAACGCCAGTACGATGCGGCCGAACAGGCTTACCAGCGTGCCATCGCGGCGGATCCCGGAAATCCGAGGGCGCACAGGCATCTGGGCAATCTCTACAAAGAACTTCAGGACGGCAGACGCGCCGTCGATTGCTATCGGAATGCCCTTGCATTGGCGGGAAACGACGGCGATACCTGGGCCGAACTGATCTCCGGGCTGGAACAGCTCAATGATCTGGACGCCGCACAGCGCGCCGCCGACGAGGGCTTGGTACGCATTCCGGACAGCCCGGACATCCGCTTCGAATCGGCAAAAATTGCCCGTCGCCGGGGACTTCTGGCCGAGGCCGAAAGCATCCTGTCAGGCATCGCGCCAAATACCCTGCACCCACGTCTGGTGCAGGCGTACCACTATGAATGCGGTACGCTGGCCGATCGGATGGCACGTTTCGATGACGCCTTCGCCGCTTTCAGCAAGGGAAATGAACTGGCAGGGGGCAGCGTACGCGCCCGAGCGACCGACCGTACGGCACTGCCGGCACAGATCGATGCCGTCACGCGCTGGCTGTCGCGCGGCGCGCCTGCAGCCTGCGCGCCCGACGGCGATCCCGGCGCCGACCTGTGTTTCCTGATCGGATTCCCGAGATCCGGAACCACACTGCTGGACGTGATGCTTGACGGCCACCGGCAGGTCCTTTCCATCGAAGAAAAACCAACGGTTGAACGGGTCGCTTTCCATCTGGATCGTCTGCCCGGCCATTACCCGTTCGCCATGGAACACCTGGACAGCGCCGCCATGGCCGACCTGCGTGCGTTGTACCGGAGCCAATTGTCGTCCCTGCGCGGTCCGCAGCATCTACAGATCATCGACAAAATGCCGATCCGTACCATCCATGCCCCTTTCGTGCATCGTCTGTTCCCGGAAGCCACATTCCTGTTCGCCGAGCGGCACCCGTGCGATGTGATATTGAGCAATTTCATGCAGCAATATGCCATCAATGAGGCCATGATCCATTTCACGCGGATGGCTTCGGCCGTTGAAATCTTCGACCGCGTGATGCGGCTTTGGCAAACGGCGCGGGTGGCGATGCCTGAAATGCGCGTGCATAACGTACGCTATGAAACATTGCTGGAAGATACCGAAAGCGTTCTGCGTGGCACCTGTGATTTCCTCGGGCTGCCCTGGCAGGAAGGCCTGCAGGACCATCGCAGCAATCTTGGCTCGCGGACACAGATCCAAACCAACAGCTACCATCAGGTCGCCGAACCGGTCTACCAACGCTCGAAATTCCGCTGGCTCAATTACCGGAATCATTTCGAACCGTACATGAACGTCCTGCAACCGCACATCGACCGCATGGGGTATTGATGCAAGCCGCTCCGGTCTCGGGTTCTGAGAACGGGCGCCGCCATCATGACAGTCCACGGGATCGACTATCCCCGTAATGAGGGCAATGGCATAGGTGATATGGAATTGCGCAGTCTTTTCATCGATTTCAATGCCTATTTCGCTTCCGTCGAACAGCAGGACCGGCCGGAACTGCGCGGCCGCCCGATTGCAGTGACTCCGGTATTGACCGCGAACGCCTGTTGCATCGCCGCCAGTTACGAAGCCAAACGCCATGGCGTCAAAACCGGCACGCTACTGCGCGAGGCCAAGACGCTTTGTCCGGATATCGAATTCATCCAGGCGCGCCCGTCCCTGTACGTGTCTTATCATCACCGCCTGCTCGAACTGATCCATGCCTGCATCCCGACCGCATTCATCGGATCGATTGACGAAATGGCCTGCGAGCTCATGGGCAGCGAGCGCCGGCGCCCCCGGGCCGTCGCCATCGCCCATGCCATCAAAGCCAAACTCGCGGAAAACGTACCCGCCATCACCGCCTCGATCGGCATCGCGCCCAATCACTTCCTGGCCAAAACCGCAACCGACATGCAGAAACCGGATGGCCTGGTCGTGCTTGAAGCCGGCGACCTGCCGCATGCCCTACATCGCCTGCAGCTGCGTGAACTCTGCGGCATCGGCCGCGCCATGGAAAAGCGTCTGGAAAGCCATGGCATCACCACGGTCGCGCAGTTGTGCGCGGCTTCGCCATTGGCGTTGCGGCAGGCCTGGGGAAGCATCGAAGGCGAGCATCTTTACCGGAAACTACGCGGCATATGGGTTCCGCAGGCACCGCAGAACGGCCGCGGCAGCATCAGTCATTCGCATGTACTGGCACCGGCCATGCGGACCCCCGGCGGCACCGAGGCCGTGCTCAAGAAACTCCTGCAGAAAGCCGCCATGCGCCTGCGCTCGGAAAATCTGGTGGCGGGCAGGTTGCAGGTCAAAGTCAAATATCTCGACCGGCCGAGCTGGAAAGAGGCCGTCTACTGCAACGATACCGACGACAGCCATGCGTTGCTGATGCAGCTGAC
>JBMSNF010000059.1:0-10206 GCA_049421545.1 Arenimonas sp. | reverse complement strand
CGGCTTCGGTGAAGGCTGGAGCGGCCGCGTTTCCGGTCTGTACCAGCACCGCGACGATTACGTCGACAATACCTATACCAATGAGAAAGACGCTTACGAAGGCTACGATGAATTCGCCCTGCGCGGCCAGCTTCGCTTCGAATCCGAGGATTTCGAAGCCCTGCTCGGCGCCCATTACCGCAATCTGGACGGCACCGCCCGTCTGTTCCGCGCCAACATGATCCAGGCCGGCACCAACAAGCCGGTCAGCGGCTTCGACCGTGACGAGATCGCCATCGACGGCGTGAACGAACAGGAACTGACCCAGTTCGGCGCCAATGCCCGTCTGCGTTGGGATTTCGACGGCATCAGCGTGCATTCCATCACCGGTTTCGAAACCGTGGAAACCTTCAGCCGCGGCGACATCGACGGCGGCTTCGGCGCAGCGTTCCTTGGCCCAGGCAATTCAGGCCCAGGTTTTATTCCGTTTGCCTCCGAATCGGCCGACGGCATTCCCGAGCATTCGCAGTGGACCCAGGAGTTCCGCATCGAGTCGAACACCGACGCGGCGCTGAACTGGCAGGCCGGTCTGTTCTATTTCAATGAAGACTACAAAGTCGAAAGTTTCAGCTACGATTCGCTGGCCGGCGGCACCCAAGACGGCTACCAGCGCATCCGCCAGACCAATGATTCCTGGGCGGCCTTCGGTGCCATCAACTGGGACATCAGTGACAGCTTCGAGCTGCGCGCCGGCGTCCGCTACACCGTGGACAGCAAGGAGCTGACCGTCGAGGACTACTGGAATAACGGTTTCGTTCCGTGTTTCCTGTTGGGCAAGTGCACCCTTGCGCAACTGGCGGCGCAGGAGCCCGATGGCGATCTGTCGGCTTCACCGGAAGACAAGAAGTTCAGCTGGGACATTTCCGGTACCTGGAAACTCAATGAGGATGTGAATCTGTATGCCCGCGTTGCCACCGGTTACCGCGGCAGCAGCATCCAGAGCGCCGGCGCTTTCAACGCCAAATCGGTCGCCGATCCGGAAACCTCGACCTCGTTCGAAGCCGGCATCAAGGCCGATTTCTGGGAAAACCGCGCCCGCCTGAACGCCAACGTGTTCTATTACGAAGTGAAAGACCAGCAGTTGACCGCCGTCGGCGGCGCGGGCAATGCCAACATCCTGCTCAATGCCGAAAAATCGACCGGGCAGGGTTTCGAGCTGGACTTCCAGGCCTATCTGACCGATAACCTGCTGGTCACCCTCGGTACCGGCTACAACGACACCGAAATCCAGGACAAGAACCTGTCGGTGTCGGTGTGCGCCCAATGCACCGTGACCGATCCGCTCGACACCAACGGCAAGGCCCTGATCGACGGCAATGCGCTGCCGCAGGCGCCGAAATGGACGCATAACCTGACCGCCCGTTGGGGCATGCCGGTCGGCGATGGCGGCGAGTTCTACGTGCACACCGACTGGGTCTACCGCAGCAAGGTCAATTTCTTCCTGTATGAATCGGTTGAATTCACCGGCGCCTCCTATGTCGAAGGCGGTCTGCGTGTCGGTTACAACTGGAACCAGGGTGCCTACGATCTGGCGCTTTACGGCCGCAACATCACCGACGAACTGGCCATCCTCAGCGGCATCGACTTCAACAACCTGACCGGCATGATCAACGAGCCGCGTACGGTTGGCGTGGAGTTCAAAGCCGGTTTCTAAGCGGTGATTTTTGTGTGAAAAACCTGAAGGGCCGGGAAACCGGCCCTTTTCTTTTGCGTTATCCTAATGCCTACCCGATCTGGAGTTCCGCCATGACCACTGCCTATGAGTTTTCCGCCACCGACATCGATGGCAAGGATGTTTCCCTGTCCGACTTCAAGGGCAAGGTGCTGTTGGTGGTCAATACCGCCTCCAAATGCGGCTTCACCCCGCAATACACCGGTTTGGAAGCGCTCTGGCGCAAGCACCGAGATCAGGGTTTCGCCGTACTCGGGTTTCCCTGCGATCAGTTCGGGCATCAGGAACCGGGGGATGCCGAGGAAATCAAGAATTTCTGCTCACTCAGCTACGATGTGAGTTTTCCGATGTTCGGAAAAATCGAAGTCAACGGCGGCGGCGCGCATCCGTTCTACCAGTGGCTGAAAAAGGAAAAGAGCGGGCTTCTCGGCATCAGTGCCATCAAATGGAATTTCACCAAATTCCTGATCGGCCGCGACGGTTCCGTATTGAAACGCTATGCGCCGACCGACAAGCCGGAAGCCATCGAAACCGATATCCTGGCGGCGCTGAACGCTTAAACCAGCCCCATCAGCGAGCGCGTGGCTTCGGTGAGGCGGCCGCGCGACAGGAAAAAGTCCCAGTAGCTGCCGCCCAGTTGCCGCCAGAGTACGGCGGCCCGCACGGCCGCAAGCAGAGCGGCGCGGACTTCCGCTACCACCTGGGCCTGGGCCAGATACACCGGATTGCCCTGCACCATGATCTTCGGTCCGAGCGGGCTGATTTTATCGGCATACAGGGCGCCCAGTGCGGCCAGAACATCCGGATGGGTGGCCCCTGATGATTCGGCCTGGACTTTGATCTCCTGCAGCCTGGCATGCACCGCCTGCATGGCCTGCGGATTGCGGTTGAACTGGCGCTCGAGATGCAACACGTTCAGTGCGATGCGGGTAATGACATTGTCACGGCTGGATTCACCCTGCAGTTGATTGGACAGGCGTTTCAGTCCGGCCTTGAGCTGGTGGCGGTTGCCGTAAATGTGTTCCGTCTGGTCGGCATCGAAAACAAACAGACTGTTGATGCAGGTCGCCAGCGGTTCGGTCTGGGCCTGGCCTTGGTCGGCCATCAACTGGACCTGTTCGACGGCCTGCAACAGGGCGGCAAGGGCGATTGCACGGTCTTTCATACGGAGGTTTCCTGGCGAAGTCGGGTTTCCATGGGGGCATCGGTTTCGGCAATGACGGCGCCGCCGAGGCAGACCTCGTCGGCATACAGCACCAGTGACTGGCCGGGTGTCACGGCCCGTTGCGGTTCATCGAAAAGCACATCCAGCGTGCCGTCGGAAAGCACGTGCACGGCGCAACCGACGTCCTGCTGGCGATAGCGGGTTTTGGCGGTACAGCGGAATTCGGCAGCCGGTGCCGCGCCGGCCACCCAGTGTACGGTTTCGCTGCGAAGGGTACGCGAATGCAGCCACTGCGATTCGATGCCTTGATCGACGTAGAGGATGTTCCGGTGGATGTCCTTGCCGACCACGAACCACGGTGCCGCCGGACGGCCTTTGATGCCGCCGATATGGAGGCCTTCGCGTTGGCCGAGGGTGTAATAGAAGACGCCGGCGTGTTCGCCCACGCGCTGCCCGTCAACGCTGCGGATCTCGCCGGTTTTGGCGGGGATGTACTGGCCGAGGAAGTCGCGGAAATCCCGCTCGCCGATGAAGCAGATGCCGGTGGAATCCTTTTTGGCGGCCGTGCCGAAACCGGCGCCGGCGGCCAAGGCCCGCACTTCGGATTTCGGCAGATGGCCGATCGGAAACAGGGTGGCCGCCAGTTGCGTCTGTCCGAGCTGATGCAGGAAGTAGGTCTGGTCCTTGCCGGCATCGGCCCCGCGCACCAATTGGAAGCGGCCGTCGCGCTCACGAACCTGCGCGTAATGGCCGGTTGCGATTTTATCCGCGCCCAAGGCCACGGCTTCGTCCAGAAAGGTCTTGAACTTGATTTCACGGTTGCACAGGACGTCCGGATTCGGCGTGCGTCCGGCTTTGTATTCCGACAGGAAATAGGTGAATACTTCCGACCAGTAGGTTTTGGCGAAATTGCGTGAATAGAACGGGATGCCGAGTTTGCCGCAGACGGCCAGGGCATCCTTGCGGTCTTCTTCGGCGCGGCATTCGCCGTCGTCTTCTTCGTCCCAGTTCTGCATGAACAGGCCGCTGAGCTCATGCCCTTGCTGTTTGAGCAGCAATGCGGCCACCGAGGAATCGACGCCGCCTGAAACGCCCAGCATGATCTTCATGGCGTGCTCACAGGCTCTGCAGCAGGGTCAAGGGATGCCGGGAGCCGCCCAGGTAGTCGGCGATCACCCGCGCCACCAGCGGGCTGCGGTGCCTGTCGGTCAAAGCTTCGATTTCGGATGGCGACATCCAATGCGCCGCAACGATGCCTTCATCGAGCGCGCGTCCGGCATCGTGCCGGAGCGGCTCGGCGGCGAACGCCATGCGCAGATACTGGCGGCCGGTTTCCGGCGCCTTCCACTGGTAGGCGCCGATGAATGCCGTAAGACCGATCTGCCAGCCGGTCTCCTCGAGGGTTTCGCGGACGGCCGCCTGCAGTATCGATTCATCCGGCTCCAGATGTCCGGCCGGCTGGTTATAGACCACCCGGCCGCTGACGCGTTCCTCGACCATCAGGAATTGCCCTGCGCGGGCGACCACGGTCGCGACGGTGACGTCCGGTTGCCAGAATGTGCCGGTGCGGTAGCTCATGGGAGAGAGGTGGGGCTTAAACCCTTGTTTATCAATACCGCCATTATCGCCGATTTGCCGCCCCTTGTATTTTGAGGGGGGATGCCCTATTTATAAGCCATGAGCGGAAACAAAACCCCAGACCAGCGCGATAGCGGCGAGGCCTTGCTTGAAGCGGTGCGCGCCGAAGTCGGCCCCCCGGGACGTTTCCAGGTGGTTCTGCTCAATGATGATTTCACCCCGATGGATTTCGTCGTGTTCGTATTGCAGGAATTCTTCGCAATGAACCAGGAGAAAGCCACCCAGGTGATGCTGCAGATCCACACCCGCGGCCGCGGAACCGGCGGCGTATACTCGCGGGAAGTCGCTGAATCGAAAGTAAACCAGGTCAATGAATTTTCACGCCAGAACCACCATCCTCTGTTAAGTATGATGGAACCGCTGTAATCAGGCATCAGGAGCAGGCTATGTTCAGTAAAGAACTCGAAGTGTCGATCGGTCAATGCTACAAGGATGCCCGTGAGTCGCGCCATGAATTCATGACCGTCGACCACCTGCTGCTGGCCCTGCTCGAAAACGCCTCGGCACTCGGCGTGCTGCGCGCCTGCGGCGCCGAAATCGAGGAGCTTGGCAAGGGTCTGCGCCAGGCCATCAATGAAAATGTGTCCATCCTTCCCGAAGATGACAACCGGGATACCCAGCCGACGCTCGGATTCCAGCGCGTGCTCCAGCGCGCGGTCTACCACGTGCAGTCCTCGGGCAAGAAGGAAGTGACTGGCGCCAATGTGCTGGTCGCGATATTCAGCGAAAAGGACTCGCACGCCGTCTATTTGATGCAGAAGCAGGACATCACCCGTCTCGATGTGGTGAATTACCTGTCGCACGGCGTGGCGCGCAGCGGCGAACCCCCTGAAGAGCAGGCCGAAGAAAGCCGCGGCCCCGAGGCGACCGAAGAAGCCAAGGGCAATGCCTTGGCCGAATTCGCGGTCAATCTCAACGAGCTCGCCATCGAAGGCAAGATCGATCCGTTGATCGGCCGCGAGGAAGAAGTCGAGCGTACCATCCAGGTGCTGTGCCGCCGGCGCAAGAACAATCCGTTGTACGTCGGTGATCCCGGTGTGGGTAAAACCGCGCTCGCCGAAGGTCTGGCCTGGCGCATCGTGGAAGGCCGCGTTCCGGAAGTGCTGCGTACGGCCGTGATCTGGGCGCTGGATCTCGGCTCCCTCGTGGCGGGCACCAAATACCGCGGCGATTTCGAAAAGCGTCTGAAGGCGGTATTGGCCCAGCTGAAAAAAGAGCCCAATGCCGTCCTGTTCATCGATGAAATCCACACCATCATCGGTGCCGGCTCCGCCTCCGGCGGCACCATGGATGCTTCCAACCTGATCAAGCCGGTGTTGCAGAACGGTGAATTGCGCTGCATCGGTTCGACGACCTTCCAGGAATACCGCGGTGTGTTCGAAAAGGACCGCGCCTTGGCGCGACGCTTCCAGAAAATCGACATCAGCGAACCGACGCTGGGCGAGGCGGTGGCCATCCTCAACGGCCTGAAGCCGCGCTTCGAAGCGCATCATGACGTCACGTACAGCAGCGATGCCATCCAGGCCGCCGTCGATCTCTCGGTCAAGCACATCAACGACCGCCTGCTGCCGGACAAGGCCATTGATGTCATCGACGAAGCCGGCGCCCGCCAGCGCCTGTTGCCGCCGGACATCCGCAAATCCATCATCGATCTGGAGGAAATCGAGCTGATCGTGTCCAAGATGGCGCGCATTCCGGCCAAGCAGGTGTCCGCTTCCGACAAGGACGTGCTGCGCAATCTCGACCGCAATCTGAAGATGCTGATTTTCGGTCAGGATCCGGCCATCGAAACCCTGGTGTCCGCCATCAAGCTGGCGCGCTCCGGTCTCGGCCATCCCGACCGTCCGATCGGCAGCTTCCTGTTCGCCGGCCCGACCGGCGTGGGCAAGACCGAGGTCACCAAGCAGCTGGCGATGCAGCTGGGCGTCGAGCTGGTCCGCTTCGACATGTCGGAATACATGGAAGCGCATTCGGTCAGCCGCCTGGTCGGCGCGCCTCCGGGATACGTCGGTTTCGATCAGGGCGGCCTGCTCACCGAGAAAATCGTGAAAACCCCGCATTGCGTGCTGCTGCTCGACGAAATCGAGAAGGCGCACCCGGATGTCTACAACATCCTGCTGCAGATCATGGACCGCGGCGTACTGACCGACACCAACGGCCGCGAGGCCAACTTCAAGAACGTGGTCATCGTTCTGACTACCAATGCCGGAGCCCAGATTGCGGCCCGCCGCTCCATGGGTTTCGTCGAGCAGAACCATACCACCGATGCCATGGAAGCCATCCGCAAGCAGTTCACCCCGGAATTCCGCAACCGCTTGGATGCCATCGTGCAGTTCCAGGCGCTGGGCATGGATCACATCCTGCGCGTGGTCGACAAGTTCCTGATCGAACTGGAAGCGCTATTGCATGAAAAACATGTGGTGCTGAGCGTCAGCCCGGATGCCCGTCAGTGGCTGGCGGAAAACGGTTTCGATGCCCAGATGGGCGCTCGGCCGATGGCGCGTCTGATCCAGGACCGCATCAAGCGGCCTTTGGCGGACGAGCTGTTGTTCGGCGCACTGGTCAACGGTGGCCGTGCCAGTGTCACGGTCGGCGAGGGCGGTCTGCAGGTGAATGCCTTGCCCGAACCCGAACGGCTGCTGCCGGCGTCGGTCGAGCCCTGAGGCTTATTTGGCGCGGTAGGTAATGCGACCTTTGCTGAGGTCGTAGGGGGTCATTTCGACCTTGACCTTGTCGCCGGTGAGGATGCGGATGTAGTTTTTGCGCATTCTGCCGGAAATATGTGCCGTGATGACATGTCCGTTTTCAAGTTTGACGCGGAACATGGTGTTGGGCAGGGTTTCCAGAACGGTGCCGTCGAATTCAATTGAATCGTCTTTGGACATGCAGAATGGGTGCTTCGGTTGGGAAGGCGCTATTTTGACAGGTTTGGCCCCGAAGTGCAAAGAAAGCCCGACGCCATGCGGTTTTTGGCCAGATAATCGCTGAAATTCCGCTCCGGAAAATGGTCCGCCCAGGACCCCGTGGGGCCGGTTACCGCCGCCTCCTTGGCCAACAATGCCTGATAGTCCGCCCGCGCCAGCTTCCGTCCTCCCAGAAGTGCCAAATGGGGGTTTTCCATCTGCGCGTCGATCCACGGCCACTGCCACCCAAGCAGGGTTTCACTGAGTGCGTAGAGCGCCGCCGCCGAGGCCTGACTGCGGCGGCTGAACATGCTTTCGGCGAAGAAGATCCGTCCCAAGGACAGACCATACAAGCCGCCGATCAGGGCTTCGCCTTCGTAAACCTCGATGCTGTGGGCGACCCCCAGTGCGTGTAACGCGCAGTAAGCGTCAATCATCTCGCTGCCGATCCAGGTTCCGGCTTGTCCCGCACGCGGCGCCTCGGCGCAGCTTCGGATGACTTCGGAAAATGCGGTATCTGCCCGGAGGGTCCATGCCGCATCGCGCAACTGGCGACGGCGGCTTCGGCCCAGGTGCACACTGCCCGGCACGAACCCAAAACGCGGATCCGGAGACCACCAGAGAATCGGCTCCCCGGGGTTGTACCAGGGAAAAATGCCCTGCCGATAGGCGGGTATCAGCCACTCCGGTCCGAGGCCGCCGCCCCAGGCCAGCAGGCCGTCCGGATCGCGCAATGCATACGTCACCGGCGGGAAATCACCGGGAGCGTTTACCGAAAGTTCTGGAATCCGGATGGGGCTCATGCGTAGGGATTCAAAGAAGCCAGATGTAAGCCGTATTGGGCCTGCGCCTCCTGCTCGGCGGCGCACCAGGCCTGCAGGGCGGGGCGGAACCGCGCATCGGCGATCCAATGCCGGCTGAACGTGGCTGTCGGCAGGAAGCCACGGGCAATTTTATGTTCGCCTTGGGCACCTGGCTCGAAGGCGTCCAGCCCTTCGCGGATGCAGTAATCGATGCCCTGGTAGTAGCAGGTTTCGAAATGCAGTCCGGGACTTTGTTCATCGCTGCCCCAATAGCGTCCGTATAGGGTGTTGGTGCCGCGCAGAAACAGGGCGCCGGCACGGATGCCGCCATCGCGCTCGGCCAGAACGACCACCAGTTGCCTCGGCATGGCCGTGGCCAGATGCCGGAAAAAATCGGGCGTCAGCGCTGCGGCGTTGCCGTAGGCATCGAAGGTGCGCGCATAGAATGCGTACATCGCCTGCAGTTCGGCCGCATTCAATTCGTCGCCATGGAGCAGGCGGAAACTGTAGCCGGCTTCGCGGACCTTGGCGCGTTCCTGCCGGATGTTTTTGCGTTTCTTCGGTTGAAGGGCATCCAGGAATCCGGCAAAGTCCTGCCAGCCGCGGTTGCGCCAGTGAAACTGCAAATCGCCACGGGCCAGCCAGTCCGGGGAAAACGCTCCGGTTTCCGATTCTGGCAGGAAGTTCGCATGCAATGAGGACCAGCCATTGCGCGTGGTTTCTGAAATCATTTCATCGAGCAGCAGGCGGCGCGTGCTGTCATCCGCTGACAACAAACGCGGTCCGGTGACCGGACTGTAGGGAATGCCGATCAGCCATTTCGGATAGTAGTCGAGGCCGTAACGGGCATAGGCATTGGCCCATGCGTGATCGAAAACGAATTCGCCGTGCGAGTTGTCTTTCAGGTAACCCGGTGCCGCCGCCACCAGTTCGCCATCGCGCCAGAGGGTGGGGTGATAGGGCCGCCAGCCCCAGTCAGCGCGCAGACTACCGGTACTTTCCAAGCCGGCCAGAAAGGCATGCTGCAGAAACGGATTGCCGCCATCATGAAGCGCATCCCACTGCGTGGCCGGGATTTCGGAAAGTGCCGTGCATATGCGGAATCCGGTCATGATCGCCGCATCTCCAGCGGCCCGGGTTCAGGCGTCTTTGTCGAGGAATTTCTCGGCATCAAGCGCCGCCATGCATCCGAAGCCTGCGGAAGTGATGGCCTGCCGGTAGACCTGGTCGGCGACATCGCCGGCGGCGAACACGCCGGGCACCGAGGTTCCGGTGGCGCCGCCTTCCAGACCGGATTTGATGCTCAGGTAACCGTTGCGCATGTCCAGCTGGCCTTCGAACAGCGAGGTGTTCGGGGTGTGGCCGATGGCCACGAAAAAGCCCTGCAGATCGATTTCGCGTGTTTCGCCGCTGCCGACATCCTTGATGCGCATGCCGGTGACGCCGCTGTCGTCACCGAGGACTTCATCGACGGCATGGTTCCTGATGATTTCGACCTTGCCGGCCTGGGCCTTGGCGAACAGCTTGTCCTGCAGGATTTTCTCCGAACGCAGGCGGTCGCGGCGGTGCACCAGATAGACTTTGCGGGCGATATTGGACAGGTACAGGGCTTCTTCCACCGCGGTGTTGCCGCCGCCGATGACGGCCACGTCCTGATCGCGGAAGAAGAACCCGTCACAGGTGGCACAGGCCGATACCCCCTTGCCCATGAATTTCTGTTCCGAGGGAATGCCGAGATATTTGGCGCTGGCGCCGGTGGTGATGATCAGCGCATCGCAATGGTATTCGCCGGTATCACCCTTGAGCTTGAACGGCCGGCTGGACAGGTCGGCGGTATGGATGTGGTCGAAGATGATTTCGGTCTCGAAACGCTCGGCATGCGCCTGCATCCGCGTCATCAGATCCGGCCCCATCAGGCCGTGCGCATCCCCGGGCCAGTTGTCCACCTCGGTGGTGGTCATCAACTGTCCGCCCTGTTGCAGACCC
>JBMSNF010000058.1:0-10368 GCA_049421545.1 Arenimonas sp. | reverse complement strand
GGCCATTGCCCTGTCCGGATTCATCCATCCGGGCTACGCCTCGCTCGGTATGGCCGGATCGTCCCTGTTGGTCACCCTCAACGCCCTGAGAATTTACCGGACCGCCTCATGAATATCCTGTTGGCCCTGATTCCGATTTCCATCGTCCTGCTGATCATCGGCATCCTGGCGTTTTTCTGGGCCGTACGCAAAGGCCAGTTCGACAATCTCGATGCGGCCGCATTGGATATCCTGACCGATGACAGCAAGCCGATGCCGGACAAGGACAAACCGGGCCATGCCGGTTGATTTCCTGGTCCTGGGCGCGGCGTTTCTCTCGGGACTGATGGGAGGCGTGCATTGCACGCTGATGTGCGGCGGCATCGCCGTTTCCTTGAACGGCCAACCCAAAGCCGAGGCGCTGCCGCATGCCCTCGTGCTGAATCTGGGCCGGATTCTCAGCTATACCCTCGCCGGCATTCTGGCCGGCAGCATCGGCGCGCTATTCGTCGGCGTCATCCGCATACCGGAACTGGCGGTGGTCCTGCGCAGCCTGATGGGCCTCGTACTCGTGCTGCTCGCGCTGCGCATGCTGTTTCCGCACCGGTTCGCCTTCGCCATACCGGGAAACAGCCGGATCTGGCAGTGGGTATCCGGCTTGAAGCACTACCTGCCGGAAAACGGCCTACTGCGCTCATTGGGACTGGGCGCCATGTGGGGCTGGCTGCCCTGCGGCCTGAGCACCGGCGTGTTGCTGGCGGCCTGGCTGGAAGCAAGCCCGCTGCACAGCGGCCTGTTGATGTTGGCCTTCGGTCTGGGCACCCTGCCGCTGATGACGGCCATCAGTTATTCCGGCGCGCGCTTCCAGAACCTGCTCGGCCATCGCGGATTGCGCACGGGTCTTGCCATCACCATACTTCTTGCCGGCTTGCTGACTACAGCGGCTCCGTGGCTGATGCATGCCCCCGGAATGCACGGCGTGCTGACGGCACTGGGCTGCCGCAGCCTGGTTTAAGCGCGCAGGCGCTCCAGTGTTTCGTGAGCCAAAGCGTTCAAGGTCGGCTTGTTGAGGATTTCCACCTCGCGTCCGTTGACGCGGATCAGGCCGTCATCCTGCATCTTGCTGAGCGTGCGGCTGACGGTTTCGATCACCAGCCCCAGATAGCTGCCGATGTCCTCACGCGACATCGGAATCATGAAGCGCTCGCCGGAACGGCCGAGCTGGCGGTAACGCTCGGACAGCTGATGCAGGAAAATCGCCATGCGCTCGTGCGCATTTTTCTTGGACAGGATCTCGATGTGTTTCTGGTCGCGGTTGATGGTCTGGCCGATGATGCGCAGCAGCTGGTGCTGCAGGGTCGGCAGCTGGGCGGCGACGGATTCCAGATCCGATAGCGGAATTTCGCAGACATCGGCGGTGGTCAAGGCCACCGAATCACAGGTGTGTTTCGAGGTGCCGAGCGCATCCAGCCCGAGGATTTCCCCCGGCAGATGGAAGCCGGTGACCTGGCTGTCGCCGTCGCTGTTGTAGACCACCGACTTGAACGCGCCTTCGCGGGCGACATAGATGTAATCCAGCTTCTGGCCGGCGGAAAACAGGACATCGCCGCGCTTGAGCGGTCGCCGCCGTTGCACGATGGTGTTGAGTCGTTCGAATTCCTCGGCCTGGATGTTGGCCGGCAGGCAAAGCACCTGGATGGAGCACTTGGAACAATCGTTCCGGCTGCCTTTCAGGCCCTTGAACGAATCAACGGCATCAGTCATTGCGGCTTATCCCCCGAAGTCCAACGCTTCAACCAACTGTTGACGGTATCGTGCCACAGAATGCTGTTCTGCGGTTTGAGCACCCAGTGGTTTTCATCCGGGAACAGCAGCAATTGGCTCTCGATGCCTTTGCGCTGCAGGGCGGTGAAAGTGGCGATACCCTGCTCCGGCGGAATCCGGTAGTCGAGCTCGCCCTGCACCACCAGCATCGGCACCCGCCACTTGGCGACATGGTTGACCGGATTGAATTTCTCGTAATTCTGCGGCACATCGAACGGGGTGCCGCCGTTTTCCCACTCGGTGAACCAGAGTTCTTCGGTGGCATAACCCATCATGCGGGTGTCGAACACGCCGTCGTGGTTAACCAGACACTTCCAGGGTTCCGGCCAGTTGCCGGCAATCCAGTTGACCATGTAGCCGCCATAACTGGCGCCGAGCGCGCAGGCGCGGTTGCTGTCGAGGAAGCGGTACTTTTTGAGGGCGTGCGCATAGCCTTTCTGCAGATCTTCCAGCGGACGATCACCCCAGTGTCCGGAAATGGCATCGGTGAAGGCCTGGCCGTAACCGGTGGAACCGTGGAAGTCGATCATGATCACCGCAAAGCCCTGGCCGGCATAGGTCTGCGGATTCCAGCGGTAACTCCAGCCATTGCCGAAGCTGCCCTGCGGTCCGCCGTGGATCAGGAAAGCCACCGGGTATTTGCGGCCTTCAACGTAGTTGGCCGGCTTAACCACGTAGCCGTGCACGGTTTGATCGTTCCAGCCGATGAAGCTGAACTGCTCGAACGCACCCCAGGCCGTCTTGGCCATGGCCTCACGGTTGTTGACGCTGATCTGGCGGGCGCTACGGCCGCTGGCATCGCTGAGGAACAGCTGTGCCGGCGAATCCAGACGGTCACGGGTGAACAGCACCTGATTGCCGGCGACGGCGAATTCGCGCACGCTGCCTTCGCGGGCGACCAAGGCCGCTTCGCCGTTGGCGATATCGATGGCGAACAGCGGCATTTCGCCGGTGTCCTGGGTGGTGGTGAACAGGGTCTTGCCGTCATCGCTGATGGCCAGCGATTCAGCGGAATTGTCCAGACGCGGCGCGACTTCACGGGTTTTGCCGGTGGCCAGATCCATGGCCATGATCGCGAAACGGTCGGCCTCGAAGCCCGGACGCTTCATGGCCCGGTAATACAGGGTTTTGCCATCCGGGCTGAATACCGGCGAGGTATCCCAGGCCTTGTTGGCTTCAGTCAGGTTGCGCGGCTTGGCTTTGCCGTCGACCGGCACATGGTACAGGTCGAAATTCGTCGACCACGCTTCGGTTTTTCCGGCGATGCGTACCGAAAAAACCAGCGACTGGCCATCCGGGGCCCAGGCGTATTCGCCGGCATCACCGAAGGGCTTCGAAGGAATGTCGCCGTCGACATTGGCGGCGCGCACGGCGGTACCGAGTTTGCCGTTTTGCAGCGGGGCGATGAACAATTGATTGCGGCGGCCATCGGCGTAGGTATCCCAGTGCCGGATGAACAGCTTGTCGAACAGCATGCCACTGGCTTTGTTGGCGGCCTTGGCCTCCAGACGCTGCTTGGTGCAGGCGATATCCGCACAGTCCGGAAAAACCTCCAGACTGAAAGCGACGTGCTTGCCGTCAGGGGACAGCTTGTAGGAGCCGATGTCGAGCGGGAGATCGGAGACCTGCACGGCACTCTGGCTGCCAACGGCCTGCGACCACAACTGCATGCTGCCGGATTTGGCGCTCAGGAAGTAAACGGTCTGACCATCGGGAGAAAATCCGGGCGAATTGACGTTCAGGCCTTCCGCGGTGAAGCGGACCGGTGGCGCGGCATCACGGGCGAACAGGTCTTCGATCCACAGCCCGGTTTTGCCCCGATTGGCGGCCAGATCGGTCTGGCGGACGGCAAACACGGCCAAACGGCCATTGGGCGACAGCGTCGGCGATGAAACACGCTCGTAGGCGACCAGATCGCGGATGGTGAACGGGGCTTTGGCGGTGGTCTCGGCGCTCGCCGAAAGGGGGGCCAACAGGGCCAGCAGGAGCAGTCGCGCTTTCATCGATAAACCTCGCAGGAACATCCGCTTATGGTACTCCATCCGGCGTTATACTGGCGACTGACCACCGTCAGGACCTGCCCCATGACCGACACCGCACTCGCCCAGCAATCCGAGATCTTCGGCCATCCCAAAGGCCTATTCGTCTGTTTCATGACCGAGATGTGGGAGCGTTTCTCGTTCTATGGCATGAAGGCCCTGCTGTTTCTGTATTTGACCAAGTACCACCTGTTTACCGATGACAACGGCTATCTGTTGCTGGGCACGTATGCCGGTCTGGCCTATGCCCTGCCGCTGCTTGGTGGCGCCCTGGCCGATCGTTGGCTCGGCATGCGCAAGGCGGTGGTGTTCGGCGGCCTGCTGCTGGTGCTGGGGCAACTGGGCATGGCCTATACCGGCACCCCGGCACAGGGCATCGCCGGCCAAGCCACTCAGGATGCGTTTGCCATCCAGATCATGTATGCCTCCCTGGCGCTGATTGCGGTGGGTGTGGGCTTTCTCAAACCTAACAATTCCACCATAGGCGGCCGCCTGTATGCCGACAACGACCCGCGCCGTGATTCGGGCTTCACGATTTTCTACATGGGCATCAACATCGGTGCCGCCCTGTCCTCGCTGATCGTGGCCTACATCGGCGAAAAAATCGGCTGGGGGTACGGCTTCGGTCTGGCCGGAGTGATGATGGCGCTGGGTCTGGTGCAGTTCGTGCTGGGCCAGAAACATCTGGCCGGACAAGCCGAACCGCCGAATCCGGCGGCACTGTCAGCGCCCTGGTTCGCCGGCATCAGCCGCGAATGGTGGATTTATCTGGCCGGCAGCTTCTCGGTGCTGGTGGTGTGGCAGGTGCTTCAGATGAAAGTGGACTTCAGCTTTCTGGGCCCCATCGCCGGCGGCCATGAAGTGACCATGACCGAAGTGGTCGCCGTGGTCATGGGCCTGGGCCTGTTCGTCTGGTTCTTCAAATTCCTGTTTTCGGGCATCACCGCCGCCGAACGCGGCCGCATGATTGTCTTGATGGCCTTGATCGTGATCAGCGCATTGTTCTGGGGTTTGTACGAGCAAAGCTACGGCAGCTGGGTGGCCTTCGCGGAACGCGTCATGGACCGCACCACCTTTGGCGTGGAATGGACGGCCGGACAAACCACATCCATCGGCGCTATTTTCGTGATCGCCTTCAGTCCGCTGTTCGCCTGGCTCTGGCCGAAACTCGACCGTTACGGCCTGAACCCGAGTCTGCCGGCCAAGTTCGGTTGGGCGCTGGTGTTCCTGGGCCTGGCTTTCGGCGTGTTGATGATGGCCAGCCATGCGCCGGGCGATGACGGGCTGGTCAGCCTGTGGTGGCTGGTGCTGGCCTACGCGCTGATGGTCATCGGCGAAATGATGCTGTCGCCGATCGGCCTGTCGGCCGTCACCACCCTGTCCGTGCCGCGCGTAGTCGGCCTGATGATGGGCGCCTGGTTTCTGTTCTCGGCTTTCGGCGAAATGATCGCCGGCCGCCTCGGCACCTGGGCGTCGATCGACCCCAACCCGGACGGCAGCATCGATAAAGTCAAAGCGCTGGGAGTTTACGGCGATGTCTTCGGCGACATGATGTGGATCGGTGTGATCGCCGGTGTGGCATTACTGGTGCTGACGCCGCTGCTCACCCGACTGACCCGCGAACCGTCCTGATAACGGCCAATCATCGCCAAACAAAAAAACCGCCCATAGGGCGGTTTTTTTCTGGAATGGATCCGGCTCAATCAGAACGGCACATCGTCGCCGAATGGATCGTTATCGGCGGGCGTGGCAACCGCTGCCGGGGCCGAACGCGCTGCCGGTTTCGGGGTGCTGAATTTATCACCGCCGCTGGACCAGCCGCTGTCTTCACGGGAACCGCCGCGGTCGCCGCCTTCTTTCTTGCCGCCGAGCATCTGCATTTCGTTGGCCACGACATCGGTGCTGTAACGTTCGATGCCCTGCTTGTCGGTGTACTTCTGGGTTTCCAGTTTGCCTTCGACATAGATCATCTGGCCTTTGCGCACGTACTCACCGACGATTTCCGCCAGCTTGCGGGTGAACTTGACGCGGTGCCATTCGGTTTTTTCCTGCTTCTCGCCGGATTTGTCCTTCCATTGTTCGGTAGTGGCCACCGAGAGCGTGCAATAGGCATCGCCGGATTGGAAATAACGGACTTCCGGATCTTTGCCGACGGTGCCGACGAGGATGACTTTGTTGATGCCACGAGCCATGGCGGGTTCCTTTGAAAAGTGGGTGTAGAGACAGATTAAGTATAGCTTTCAACCGGCAATATCCCAAAGCATTTCTGCCGGCATCGGAAATCCCCCCGCGTAAGGGTCGGAAGACATATAATTGCCAGGGATACCTGAAACTTAAGTAGTTGATTTATGAGCATTGACTCCATCCAGACCTTGGCTAGGGACGAAATGGCCGCGGTCGACACCCTGATTCGGGCCGAGTTGCATTCGGACGTTCTGCTGATCAAGCAGATTTCCGAACACATCATCGTTGCCGGCGGCAAGCGCCTGCGCCCGATGCTGACGGTCTTGGCGGCGCGTGCCGCCGGATACGCTGGCCGGGACCACACCGCGCTGGCCGCCATCATCGAGTTCATCCATACCGCCACCCTGCTGCATGACGATGTGGTCGATGAATCCGATCTGCGCCGCGGGCGCAAAACCGCCAATGCCCTGTGGGGTAATGCGCCGAGCGTGCTGGTCGGGGACTTCCTGTATTCGCGGGCCTTCCAATTGATGGTGGGTCTGGATTCGATGGCCATCCAGAAACGTCTGGCCGACACCACCAACCGCATCGCCGAAGGTGAAGTGCTGCAATTGCTGCATGTCCATAATCCGGATACCGATGAAGCGGCCTATTTGAACGTCATTGAGCGCAAAACCGCCGAGTTGTTTTCCGCGGCCACCGGCCTGGCCGCGTATCTGGCCGATGCCGACGGCCCGGCCTGTGCCGCCATGGATGATTACGGCCTGCATCTGGGCATGGCCTTCCAGATTGCCGACGATGTCCTCGATTATGTAGGGGATGCCGAAGCCCTGGGCAAGAATCTCGGCGATGATCTGGCCGAAGGCAAAGCCACCTTGCCACTCATTCATGCCATGGGCCACGCCAAGGACGATGTGCGTGAACGCCTGCGACTGATCATCGCCACCGGCGATGCGGCGGCCATGCCGGAAGTTCTGGCGGCCATCGCCGCCGCCGACAGTCTGCGCTATTGCACCGAAAAGGCCCATTTCCACGCCGATGCTGCCAAAGCGGCGTTGGGTGCACTCCCGGAAAGCGCTTGGAAACAGGCCTTGCTGGATTTGGCCGACTATTCGGTTGCGCGGAACCACTAAGCGCATGCCGGCACCCCGTATCGGTCTGCGCTGGATTGCCGCCCTTGAGGCCTTCAAAGGCGCTCTGGCGACGATGACGGGCATGTGGCTGCTGTCGCTGTTTCAATACACGCCGCGCACCTTGGCCAAACAACTGGTCGAGCGACTGCACCTGAACCCGGGCAGCCATTACCCCGATCTGTTCGTGGCCAATATCGGAAGCCTGTCGGACCGCAGCATCACCCTGCTCGGGATTGCGGCCCTGGTCTATGCCGGGCTGCGTTTCATCGAAGCCATGGGACTGTGGCAGAACCGCGCCTGGGCCAAGTGGTTCGCCGCCGTCACCGGCGCCGTCTACATTCCATTCGAGCTGTTCGAATTGCTGCAGGGATACAACGGATTCGTCATCGGGGCACTGCTGATCAATGTCGCGGTGGTCTGGTATCTGGTCCGTGCGCTCAAGCAGGATCGTACTTGACGGCATGCCTGCCGGCGTCAACAATGCCGGTACCGCTCGCGGAGCTCATCGCATGAACCCTTGGATTTTCCTATCCCTTGCCATCATCGCCGAAGTGATTGCCACCACGTCCTTGAAAGCTTCGGAAAACTTCACCCGCCCCGGTCCGACCGCTCTGGTGGTGGCCGGCTATGCCATCGCCTTCTATTTTCTGTCGCTGACCCTCAAATCGCTGCCCATCGGCATTGCCTATGCGGTGTGGTCCGGCGTCGGCATCGCCTTGATTACCCTCCTTGCCTGGAAGCTTTACGGGCAAACCCTCGATGGTCCGGGCCTGCTGGGCATCGGGCTGATCATCGCCGGCGTCATTGTCATCAATCTGTTTTCGAAAGCCACCCCGCACGGCTGACTCCCTCGAAGATCAGGCCAGACCCAATCCCGGGATCTGGCTGATCGCGTTCGGATCAAAGCCGGCGATTTCCGCGAAGTGACGGCCGCGCGCCACGTAATCGGCATACACGCCGAAACTCGGTGCACCGGGCGATAACAACACCACCCCGCCCTGCGGCAAAGCCTGTTGCGCCTGATGCACGGCATCGGCTAGATCCGCCGCTTCGGTGAGCACGAATCCCGGCGCCGCAATGGTCCGCAATCGCTCCGCGATGCGGGCGCCGTTCTGGCCCATGGCGATGATGGCTTTCGGTGGATGCGCACTGACGAAATCGGCAAACGCATCCCAGTCCAGACCACGATCATAACCGCCCACCAAAATTGCGACCGGCGAAGCGCTGAAGCACTCGAGCGCCGCGATGCTGGCAAACGGCGTGGTGCTGATGGAATCGTTGATGTAGCGGATGCCGTTGTTCTCACCGAGGGTCTGCAGGCGATGCGGCAAGGGCCGGAAACTGCGGGCGGCCGGTGCCAGCGCGAGCGCATCCAGACCCAAGGCTTCGATGGCGGTCAAGGCGGCACAGACATTGCCGGCATTGTGCTGGCCCGGCATCGGCAACTCACGCAGATCGAGCACGGCGGTATCGCCACGATACAGGGTGTGGCCTTTGGCATGCCAGCCGCTGTTGGTGTTGAACCAGTGCACCTCGGCGGTTAAACCGTCGGCCAATGCCGCCACCCGCGGGGCCTCTTCATTGAGCACCACATGACGCGCCTGCGAGCGCGTGATCAGTGCCGATTTATCCTCGAAATAGGCCTGCATGCTGCCGTGCCAGTCGAGATGCTCGGGAAAGAAGTTGAGCATGACCGCGACTTCCGGCCGGTCGGCCTCGAAGGTCTGGTAACTGGACATCTCGATCACCCAGAATTCCGGCTGTTCGGTCCAATCCATGGTTTCCAGCAAAGGCATGCCGATATTGCCGACCAGCGCCGTGCGCTTGCCGGCACTGCGCAGCAGATGCGCAATCAGGGCACTGACGGTGCTCTTGCCTTTAGTGGCGGTGACGCAGACGCTGCGCACCCCGGGATGCGTGGCGAACCAGAGCGCGGTACCGCCGATGAAGCGGGTGCCTTTGGCCTGGGCGGCAATCGCTTCCGGCCGGTATTTGCTGATGCCCGGTGATTTCACCACCACCTCGAACGCCGCCAGATCCTCGGCACTGGGCTCCATGCGGCAGGTGATGGCGCTGTCAGCCATGGCGGCGATTTCAGTAGCCTCGGCCGGATTGCAAAATACGGTCAGCGCCTGCCCAGGCAGGCGGGAGCGCAGATACTGCAGAGCGGCCCGGCCCTCGCGGCCATAGCCCCAGATGGCGAGGGTTTTGCCCTTAAGCGCGGAAGGATTCACGAAGGGAGGTCCACAAGGATTCGGGAATGGCATGTTCTTCCACCGCAACCAGCAGTGGCGCAATCGGCAATTCGGCGGCATCCAGCTGCGGCAGGATGTCATCGGCGAAACGCCGGACGATGGCGTCTTCGCGCCAGCTCGGCGACTGCGCCAAGGCGGCCATGGCGGCGCGGGACTCCCGACCCTCGCCCACGCATTCAAAGGGCTTGTGGTCCTGGTATTCGAGCAGGGCATCGAAACCGGGAATCTGCGCCGGCTCATCGAGCAGGTTGCGGCCGAAGATGGTCATCAGGCGCGGTTTCGGCATGAACGGGGCCAGCGCCAGGAACACGAAGTGGCATTTCGGACAGACGCTGCACCAACGCTGGGCCGGACGTTCGCCGAGGATGTGGAAATTGCGGTTGCAGCTGGAGAAGTGCGCATCGTAGAAATCGGTTTTGGCGAACTGGCGTGCCACCGCCAATTCCGAGAACGGGCGCAGCAGGGAGTAGTAGTGCAGATCGGCAGCGATGTGGCTGCGCACATGCGCGGCGAAGGCACGCTCGAAATCCCAACCCTTCGACCACTGGTGGTTGACCTCGCCGGTGCCCGGAATGAGACTGCCGTAGCTGGCCGAACGTTCATTGGAGAACACCACCTGGTCGGCACCTTGCAGAATCGCAGCCAGAGTCAGGATTGCCGAGTTGACCGCGGTGACCGGAATATGGCCGTTCAATGCACCTTGTTTGTTCATCGCAAACAACTCCGGCGCCAGCTGCCGGCTGATGTTGAGCAGCGGCAGGCCGGTACGTTCGGCGCAGGAACGGATCAGCGGCGCCGATCCGATCCAGCTGACCGTCTGCGCCACACCGACGCGGCGCAGGGATTCAATGGAGACCAGCGAGTCCTTGCCGCCACCGATGGCGACCAAAGCATGTGCCAGCAGACCTGCAGGCGATACCGGCACCGGTGTCGGTGCCTCGGCGGGAAATACGA
>JBMSNF010000057.1:0-10382 GCA_049421545.1 Arenimonas sp. | reverse complement strand
GCAGAGTTCGCCGGCACTGAACACCAACGACATCCGCACCGGATATTTGCCGTCGATGCTGCCGGTGTAATCCCAGATCCGGCCCGGCTCGTTCCAGGTGCAGGCCGACATCGCGCTCATCGGGAAAAGAATCGCCAGCAACAGCGCCAAGGTTCTGTGATGTGTGCTTGAAATCCGAATCATTTCGCCTCCTCAAGAGTTATGCTGCCCGCCCTTTGTACCTCAGGCCTTTGGCCTAGGCTAGCGTGACAGAATCGCGCCCGCTCGATAAGCCCATGCCCAGTGGTTTGTGCCGGGCAGATGGGACCAAGCCCAAATGCCGAGTATTGAATAGTTAAATTACCATTAATTATTAAAAAATCGTTAAATTAGAGTATTTACATTAGTCGGTAAATTTCGTAATGTGACCCGACCATGCAACTTTTAGATTGCAGGTTTTTGGCTGGTTTGCAGTTGTTGTCCGTTGTTATCCAAGGGGTATGTATTGAATCGGGGCGTTATTGTTCACTGATTTAAGATTTAAACCTTTAGGAGATAAACACAATGCTGCATAAAAATAATGTCATAAAATCCATCGCCAAATCGGCGATATCACTCGCTCTCATCTTTGGCGCAACACAGGCTTCGGCAGGTGAGTCGTCCGTTCTGCACAGTGATGATTTCGTCGGAATTTCATTCTGGCTGATTTCAATGGCACTGATCGCCTCCACGGTATTCTTCTTTCTGGAGCGCGACCGCGTCTCGCCCAAATGGAAAACATCCCTGACCGTATCGGGTCTGGTCACCTTGGTCGCGGCCGTGCATTACTTCTACATGCGCGACGTCTGGGTCACCACGGGTTCCACCCCGACCGTTTTCCGCTATATCGATTGGCTGATTACCGTGCCTTTGCTGATGATCGAGTTCTATCTGATCCTTTCGGCGGTCACCAAAGTGTCTTCCGGCATTTTCTGGCGCCTGATGATCGGTACCCTGGTGATGCTGGTCGGTGGTTACCTCGGCGAAGCCGGTTACATGGCCGTCATGCCCGCATTCATCATCGGCATGGCCGGTTGGGCATACATCCTGTATGAAATCTTCATGGGTGAAGCCAGCAAAGTGAACGCAAACAGCGCGCCGGCATCCGTGCAGGCGGGTTTCAAGCTGATGCGCTGGATCGTGACCGTAGGCTGGGCCGTGTATCCGCTCGGCTACTTCCTGGGCTACCTCACCGGCGGCGACGTGGCCGATACCGCCAATGCCCTCAACATCACTTACAACTTCGCCGATTTCCTCAACAAAATTGCCTTCGGTCTGATCATCTGGTCAGTCGCGGTCAGTGAGTCGGAAAAACATTAACAGCTGGTAATCACGGCCACGCTTTCCCTGTCCTTCGGCGCAGGGAAAGCGGCGGTCTGTGCTTGCAATCCACACTGGTCGGAAATGCGCCATGCCCGGAACCATACTGAACTTCCCGGAAGCCTCGCCGGCAAAGCTCGCCCTGTTGCTTGAGGACGTCGATGCCCGAATGCAGCATCTGACCCAGATGCATGCGAAATGCGTGTCCGATTCCGATACCGGCGTTTCCACGGCCGCGACTTACCATCTCCGGGCAGGCGGCCAGAAAGTCAGGGCCCGTCTGGGCCTGTGCTCGGCGCTGGCCCTTGGCCTGTCCGAAAGCGCCGCCATCGGCGTCGCCGCATGTGCCGAACTGCTGCACAATGCTTCACTCATCCATGACGATCTGCAGGACGGCGATCTTTACCGTCGCGGCGTCCCGTCCGTATGGAACCAATTCGGAAAGAACACGGCGCTGTGTTGCGGCGACCTGTTCCTGTCCGCCGCTTATGCCGCACTTGCCGGCATCGGCCACCATCCCGAACTGCCCGAAGCGCTGGCTCTGGTGCACCGGCGCGTCGCCCGCGCCGTGCACGGACAATGCGCCGATCTTGCCGAGCCGCCCGCCGGGCAGGATGCCGTCGAGCACTATCTGGCAATCGCCAAGACCAAGTCCGGTGCGCTGCTTGCGCTTCCGATTGAACTTTCCCTGCTGCTTTCCGGCACCGCGGAAAGTATTCCCCGAGCGAAGGCGGCCTGTGAAAACTTCGCGGTCAGCTACCAAGTACTGGATGACATCCAGGATGTCGCCATCGATGCGGCGCGGCCAGCCGAAGGCGCCGGTGCCGGCGTGCCCGGACTCAACCTGGTGCTGATTCTGCAGAACACCGGCATGCAGGCGCGTGCCATTCCGATTGCGGTGGCCCTGGCGGAAAGCCATCTGGGCCAATGCGAGGCCGATGCGGTGAGCCTGCCCTGCGGTGCCGGCCGCTCGCTGCTTGCCTACTGTGCCCGGATGCGCGAAAAACTGGATGACGCCTTTTCAGTCCTTGAAGCCTGCTGATGCATGCCATCGTCATCGGCGCCGGTTTCGGCGGCATTGCCGCGGCACTGCGGTTGCGGGCGAAAGGCTACGAAGTCACCCTGATCGACCGCTGCCGGCATATCGGTGGCCGTGCACGGGTTTTCGAACGCGAGGGCTTCCGGCATGATGCCGGTCCGACGGTCATCACCGCGCCCTTCCTGTTCGAGGAACTGTTCGCCCTGTTCGACGAGAAATTCTCCGATCATGTCAGGCTGGTGCCGCTGACGCCGTGGTACCGCTTCGCGTTCTCGGACGGCAGCCGATTCGATTACGGCGGTACGCTCGACCAGACGCTGGCCGAAATCCGCCGTATCGATCCGCGCGATGTCGAGGGCTATCTGGCCCTGCTGCGCCATTCGCAGCGCATCTTCGATGTCGGCTTCACCCAACTGTCGGCGCAGCCGTTCCACAAGCTGTGGACCATGCTCCGCCAGATTCCCAGCCTGGTCCGTCTGCGCTCGCAGGAAACGGTCTGGCAGATGGTGTCCCGGTTCCTGAGCAGCCCCAAACTGCGCCGGGCGTTTTCGATACAACCGCTGCTGGTCGGCGGCAACCCGTTCGATACCACCAGCATTTACGGCTTGATCCACTATCTGGAACGGGCCTACGGCGTCCATTTCGCCATGGGCGGAACGGGTGCCATCACCCGCGCGCTTGAAGATCTGATGCGGCGTCAGGGCATCCATATCCGGCTCGGCACCACCGTGTCGGAAGTGTCGGTTACCGGAAAGCGCGCCGATGGCGTCATCCTCGAGGACGGCGCCGTGATGGCGGCGGATCTGGTCGTGTCCAATGCCGATCCGGCATTCCTCTACCGCCGGATGATTCCACAGCGCAAACGCGCGCTACCGGTGCGTGCCAAACTGGCCGCCGCCGAGTTTTCCATGGGTCTGTATGTGCTGTACTTCGGCACCACCCGGACCTATCCGGACGTGGTGCATCACACCATCTGGATGGGCGAGCGTTACCGCGAGCTGCTCGCGGACATCTTCGATCACAAGACCCTTTCCGAAGATTTCTCCCTGTATCTGCACCGACCGACCGCCACCGACCCAAGTTTCGCACCGCCGGGATGCGACAGTTTCTACGTTCTGTGTCCGGTCCCGAATCAGCTCGGCAACATCGACTGGAGCCACGCAGGGCCGCTGTTGCGGAACCGGATCGTCGCGGCTTTGGGCGAATCCCTGCTGCCCGGTCTCGAACAGTCGATCACCGCCGAGTTCGCGATGACTCCGGATGATTTCAAACAGGATTATCTGAGCGAGCACGGCGCCGGATTTTCCATTGCGCCGATTTTCCGCCAGTCGGCATGGTTCCGCTTCCACAACAAAGCCGAAGGAATCCGCAATCTCTATCTGGTCGGTGCGGGCACCCACCCCGGCGCCGGCGTCCCCGGCGTGCTCTGTTCCGCGAAAGTGGTGGACGCCCTGATCGCACCGGCTGCCGATGTCTGACAGCCATTTCCGTGCGGCCGATGCGGTGCTGTCCGCGAAGGGCCGGAGTTTCCATTGGGCCCGCAGATTCCTGGGCGAGCGCCATGCCGCACGCGCCACCCGTCTGTACATGCTCTGCCGTTATGTGGATGATATCGCCGATGAAGCCGAATCCGTCCCTGCCGCCCTGCAGGCATTGGCAAAAATGAAACAGGACATCGGTTCCGGCCGGAGCACCGATCCGATCGTCGCGGACGGCATCCGTCTGTTCGAGGAGTGCGGCATCAACCCGGACACATTCATCGAATTGATTGCCGGTGTCGAATCCGACCTCGGGACGGTGCGCATTGCCGACACCGATGCGCTCATCCACTACTGTTACCAGGTTGCCGGAACCGTCGGTCTGATGATGTGCCGGATCCTGGATGCGAAGGAGGCCGCGGCCGATGCGCATGCCATCGATCTCGGCATCGCCATGCAGTTGACCAACATCTGCCGGGATGTCGGCGACGATGCGGCGCTCGACCGGCGCTATCTGCCCGCCTCGATGGTCGGCGGGCTTGATCCCGCGGCTTTGCGGCAGCCCGATGCCGATACCGCCGCTGTCGTCCGCGCCGCACTGTCCGAATTGTTGCAGCTTGCCGACCGCTACTATCAGAGCGGCGAGCGCGGTCTGGCCTATCTTCCGGTGGCTGCGCGGGCCGGCATCCTGCTGGCGGCGCGGGTATACCAAGCCATCGGCAGCACGTTGCGGCAAGGCGGTTTTGCCTTCGAAAACGGCCGCGCCGTGGTGGGGTCGGGCCGCAAATCGCTGATCACACTGCAGGCGCTTGCGGATTTCATTCTGCACCGTCGGTACTGGCGGGTTCTGGCACCGCACGATGCCGCATTGCATGACCCGCTGCGGCGGATCAGCGTGCGCACGACCATATGGAATACGCGCCATGCCGACTGATGCCGATCTGGTCATTCTGGGCGGCGGCTGCGCCGGCCTTGGTCTGGCGTTCAACCTCAGCCCTTACGGTGCGCGCGCGCCGCGCACGCTCATCCTCGAACAGAGGGACGCTTACCGTAATGACCGCACCTGGTGTTTCTGGGGCGACGATGCCACCCCGTTCTCGCAGCTCGCCGGTCGGCAATGGCGCCATCTACGCATAGCCGGCGATGGCCGCCGCATCGATTTCGATTGCGGGAACACACCCTACCGCATGCTGGCCGCCGATGCCTATTACGCGCATACCCTGCAAGCGATCAGTGCTAATCCGCAGCTGTCGCTGTGCTTGGGCCACAGCGTGCTGTCCGAGCCCGAATATGTCGGTGGCGTCTGGCGCATCGAAACCAACCAAGGCAGCATCAGCGCCGGATCTCTGGTGGATACCCGTCCTGTGCAGACTCCCGTAACCGACAAGCCCCTGCTCTGGCAATCGTTCTGCGGCCATGAAATCGAAACGGCCGAGGCCGTATTCGATCCGTCCATCGCCGATCTGATGGATTTTTCGGAAGTCTGCGAGAGCTCAATCGTGTTCATCTATGTGTTGCCCGTGTCCGAAACCCGGGCCTTGGTGGAGTACACGGTATTCGCCGCGTCTCCCTTGCATGCCCGGGATTTGCAGCAGGGCCTGCACGCGGCCATCGAACAGCGTACCCGTGGTTCGACCTACACCACACTGCGCAGCGAATACGGATGCATCCCCATGGGCGGAGACGCGGTACAGTCTGCCCTCACCGACAGTCCCCGTTCCCAAGTTCGGGTCGGGCTGTCGGCCGGAGCGGCACGCCCGGCCACCGGCTATGCGTTTCAACGGCTGCAGCGCTGGGGCGCGAAATGTGCGCAGGCCATGGTCATGAACGGAGCTCCGGTTCCGCAATCCCCCGACCGGCTCATGACGCGAACGATGGATCGGCTGTTCCTGCAGGTGCTGCGTGCACAGCCGGCACTTGCACCGGCATTGTTCACGGCCATGTTTGCCGGAGTCGACAGCCGCCGCCTGATCCGTTTCCTGAGCGATACCGGCAGCCTGCGCGATCATGCCGCGGTCATCACCGCGTTGCCCGCCGGCCCGTTCCTCAGGCATCTGTTCGCAGGCAGGGCTCCGGCATGAGCGCCATCGATGCCCAGGGCAGGCTGTTCATGGTCGCGGTCATTGCCGGTCTGGCCGCCTCGCTGTGGATTCCATTTCCGGCGCTGGATATCCAGCTGTTGGTGATGCTGGTGCTGGTGATTGTTCTGGGCGTTCCGCATGGCGCCCTGGATCTGATTTTCGCAAAACGGCTTCTGGCCCTGCACTCGCGTACCGGATGGTTGGCGTTCCTGATCATCTATCTGCTGCTGGCCGCGCTGGTGGTGCTGGTCTGGCGGATTTTCCCCTGGGCGTTCCTGCTCGGCTTTCTGGCCATGTCCGTGTTTCATTTTTCAGGCGATCTCAAAGAGCGCGCGCCGCTTTTGCTGCGCCTGCTGTATGGCGGCGGCATTATTGTTCTTCCCGCCGCCCTGCATGCCGAACAGCTCGGGCAGCTGTTTTCGCTATTGATCGGCAGTCCGGAAGGGCGCCCGTTGGCGGATGCCCTGCATGCCATCGCGTGGCCTTGGCTCGCGCTCACCGGAATCGCCGCTATCTGGAGCCTGAAAAAATATACCGCCGCCACGATGGAAACAATCTGTGTTGCGGCGGCGCTGACATTCATGCCGCCCATTCTCGGCTTCACTCTGTATTTTTGCCTGATGCACAGCGCCCGCCATGTGCTGCGCACGAAACACTTCGCGCAGGCGTCCTGGCCGAGCCTGTTCCGCATCGCTGCCGGGCCGGTGATCGGGACTCTTGTGTTGGGTTATTGGGGCTGGCAGGCGCTGGCCGGGTCAGGGCTTACCGCCACCATCGTGCAAACCGTGTTCGTCGGACTGGCGGCGCTGACGGTGCCGCATATGGCCTTGGTCGAGCGCGTGCAATGGCATCCGTCCTCCCGGCAATGAAGCCGTAATGGCGTTCCGGTAATTTAATTTTTCCGGAACCGGCAGCGCCACTTCTGCCATTGGCATGGGCGCGCTAGAATCAGGGCATCGCTTCCGGGACTTACGCCCATGAATCCATGTTTTCGTACCATCGCAGCGGCCCTGCTGATGCTGCTGTCGCTTCAGGCCGCCGCAGACGCCGATATCCTGCTCGGCGCCAACGGCGAGCGTCTTATCGGACGCGTCGTCGAAGAAAAAGACGGCAGCATCCTGTTCGACAGCGACAGTCTGGGCCGCATCCGCGTGCCGGCCGGCAAGATGCAGCTGCAACGCGCCACGCCCGTTGCCGAAGCTGCCTCTCCCGCCGAGCCGCCGGTGCGCTGGAATGCCGAAATCAGCGGCAAGATCGCCGTCGATCGCGGCAGCCTGCAGACCCCGGAAGATCGGCTGGACCTGAGCTTCAAGCTCAACCGCAAAACCGATCGGCATGCCTTTTATTCCACGCTGGCCTACAACTACAAACGCAAGAACGGAGTGATGGATGACGACGACTGGCTGCTGAGCCTGAGCGATGACAAATTCATCAGCGACGAACGCTTTCTCTCGGCGCGCCTGCTGGCCACGCAGGAGCTGACCAGCACCGGCACCGACGACACCCTGACCCTGAGTGCCGCCTATGGCTGGCGTCTGTGGGAAACGCCGGAGCGTTATCTGCGCATCGGTCCGGCCTTGAGTTATCTGTCGCTGAGCCGCGACACCGGCGAATTCAAAGGCCCGGCCGCGGGTTTGTACACGCGCGCCTTGTGGCCGGTATTCGCCAAGAGCACCCTGAGCGCCGAACTGCAGGCGCTGGAATCCTTCAATGACGGCAGCTACGTGAATCTGGACCTGCGTCTGCGCCGGCCGCTGAGCGAGCACTTTTTCGTGGGCGTCGGCTGGAACTACGCCTGGAGCGATGTCGAACTGGAAAGCGGCGTCACTTCCAAGTGGCGCTGGGATTTCGGCTGGAATCTGAATCCCTGACCGCAGCGCTGCTTACATCCGCCACCAGGCAAGGCCGCGCGTGTCGTGGTTCCAGTACAGATGAATCGCATCGCATTGGCCATCGCTCAGGGTCAGGCTGCGCGCCATTGGCTTTACCACGCAGCCGGGCAATGTCCCGGCGCCGAGCGCTTCCGGTGCGCAATCCGTTGCGGCCGGCGTGAGCGTCACCGGCAATGCGCACACCGCATCCTGCCGCGCCGGATCCACGCCGAACGATAAGGTCTGCGCACCTTCGGCCACGGCCTTGCCTTCGACGGTAATGCGCACCTGCGTGGTTTCCTGCACCAGACGGATGCTTTCAGGCGCGCCGTCGCCGTCCAGATCCACGCGCAGCGGTTCCGGTGCATGGCTGGCGCAGGCGGTGATCGAAAGCATGACGGCCAGCGTGAGCAGTCGGGTGGGTTTGGAGTAGGGCATGCGAACCTCGTGAATCGTCAGTATTAAGACAGCCGCAGTAGGCCATCAGGTCCGCTTATGGCTGCCGTCGCACAGCGGTGCGTTTTGGGTGGCTTTGCAGCCGCACAGATAGGCGGTTCCGGATTTTTCGGCGTGATGTTTCAGCGGATTGATGCCGGTGCCTTTGTGCGAACCGTCGCAGAACGGCTGATTGTTGCTCAGACCGCAGGCACACCACCAGTAATCCTTGCCGGCTTCCAGCTCGACGGCGTAGGGCGTGTCCGAGGCTCGTTTGGGGCTTTCCATGGTCATCTCCGGGTTAGGGTGTGAATCGATAGGCAACGGGAATGGCATGAGTGTAACCAATCCACGTCGCGGGGATGTGATGCGCTTATTTCATGCCATCGGCGGGCGCGGCAGCGGCTTTGCGGCTGCGTTTGTTGAACAGGCACAGACTGCGTCCGGGCGCATTGCGCATATGCGGCTGCGGATAGGTGCCGGAAATCAGCGCCGCGCTGTAGCCGATGCTGTCGTCGTACTCAACCACGTCGCCGACCAGCTTCGGGCTTTTCAGGCCGCTGGCCGTGCCGCATTTGGAAACCACTTCTTTCTGATAGGTGGACAGGGCGCTCGGCGAGGACGCCGAGGCGATGGCCGGAACGGCGCTTGCCATCAACAATGACAACAGAAATCGGCAGGAAGGTTTCATGACGGTGCTCCGCGGCTCTGTGGGAAAAATGCCGCGACACGAGCCTAGCAATGCCGGCGGCCTTGTGGCGGGGATCCCTCGGGAATCCCGCCATTCGGCGTCAGTGTACCCAAATCCAGATCGCCGGTTGTGTCGGCAATGTCACAGATTTACGGACGCTACCGTACCGGTTCAGGGCGTCCAGTCGGCGTGCATTTCGTAGGCCGGCGCGCCGGAATTCTTGTGACGCTGGCATTGCTGGGCCAGCCATTGGAACCACTCCGCCCAGGACGGTTGCGATTGTTCCTTGCGGATCTGGGTCAGCCATGGCCCGAGCTTGTGCCACATGACCACGGTGATGCCGCCGGCCAGTTCCATCACCAGCGAAAACGGCGCGATGCGTTGGTACACCAGCAGACCCATGGTTTCGAAGGTGGTGCAGATCAGCACCGCCGCGCGTTCGGTTTCCGGTCCGGCATTGCGCAGCTCTTCGGCGGAGACGCCGTCGGGCAGGGCGCGGATCAAGGTGATGGCCTGCGCCAGATCGGCGTCCATGAAGGTACGCATCAGATCGCCGGCCACCGCGTTGCGGCGTTGCTTTTTCAGTTCCCAGAGTTGGATCAGGCCGAACACGGTGCCGCCGACGATGGTGACGGTGCCGATGATCTGGGACAGACTGGCGAGGGTTTCAAGATTCATGGCGGCTCCGGCAGGCAGGACGGGATGCAAGGGACCGCATGCGATACATCCCCGGATCGCATCTGTGGTGAAGCCAGTATAGGGGAGTCTGCGGCCGGCGTCCGGCCGCCGTTTACGCCAAGGCCGGAAGCCGCAGCAGCCGATTCGGGTCCGGGCAGCGCGCCAGCCATAGCGCCGCCTGCGAGGGCGCACACACGCCGGGGTAGTCGCCGATGAAGTCCAACAGATCGGTGATGATCTGGAAATGCAGATGCGGCGGCCAACCCACATTCACTTCCGGCGTGCCCAGCCAGCCGAGCACATCCCCGGCCGTCACCTCGCGGCCCACCGGCGATTGGGTCATGCTTTCGCGCGCCAGGTGGCCGCACAGCGTGTAGAACCGGCGACCCTCCAGCGTGTGTTCCAGAATCAGGGTCGGGCCGTAATCACCGAAGGCGGCGTTGTCCTGGCAGGAATGCACCCGCCCCGGCAACACCGCATGCACGCTGCTACCGGCCGTCAGCCACAGATCCACACCCAGGTGCAGGGTACGAGCTTCGCTGCCGTCGTTGGCGGCGGAGAACACCGGGCTCATTGCATACAGCGTGCGGTTTTCGGCATAGCCGCCGGCGGCATAGTCGGCGCCGGCATCGGCCATCTGCCGTTCAATGAAGGCGCTGAAGTCGGCGGTCACGCCCGGATCGAAGCCCTGCAGCGCCGCGTTGCCGGGGCTCAGGTCGAGCCTGCAGCAGGGGCGGCTGGCCAAGGCAAAAGCCAAGGGGCTGGCGGCGG
>JBMSNF010000056.1:0-10411 GCA_049421545.1 Arenimonas sp. | reverse complement strand
GATGGCGATCTTGAGCAGGCCATCGATGCCGAAGCGGGCGGCCAGCGCGTAATTGATGAAGCCGAACACCAGGAAACCGGCCAAGCTGCCGAGCGCCAGCGGCTTGGACAGTTTCCAGTAATACATCCAGGTGAAGAACAGCGCGAAGGCGAACCAGAAGCCGGGCTTGAGCAGACTTTCCGGTACCGGAATGCACCAGAGCATGGCGGTCACCGACCAGACGATCAAGGGCACGCACACCAGATGCATGCGCTGGTTGGCGGGGTTCTGGTGGTCGTTCGAATAATTCGTCAGCAGTTCGTCGATGCGGCGCATGGGCTTACTCCACGGTGATGTCGGCAAGGCGAAGCAGGGCTTCGGCGTATTTGGCGCGGGTGGCGGCGATGATGTCGGCCGGTACATGCGGACCGGGTGCGGTTTTGTTCCAGTCCAGGGTTTCCAGATAGTCGCGCACGTATTGTTTGTCGTAACTGGGCGGGCTGATGCCGGTCTTGTAGGTGTCAGCCGGCCAGAAGCGCGAGGAGTCCGGCGTCAGCATTTCGTCCATCACATGCAGCACGCCGTCCTCGTCCAGGCCGAATTCCAGCTTGGTGTCGGCGATGATGATGCCGCGCTCGCGCGCATGGCGGGCGGCGAAGCCGTATATTTCCAGAGTTTTGGCACGGATCTGCTCGGCCAGCTCGGCCCCGATTTTGTCGACCACCACGTCGAAACCGACGTTTTCATCGTGATCGCCGACCGCCGCCTTGGTGCTGGGCGTGAAAATCGGCTCCGGCAGCTGCTCGGCTTGGCGCAATCCGGCCGGAAGCCGGATGCCGCAGATGGCGCCGGTGGCCTGGTAGTCCTTCCAGCCCGAACCGATGATGTAGCCGCGGGCGATGGCTTCGACCGGCAGGGCCTTGAGTTTTTTGGCCACCACCGAACGCTTGCCGTACAGCGCGGCATCCGCGCCCGCCGGCAGCACCGAGGCCACCGGTTCGTGGGTCAGGTGGTTGGGGCACAGGTGCGCGGTCTTGCCGAACCAGAAGTTGGAAATCTGGCACAGCATCTCACCCTTGCCGGGAATGGGGTCGGGCAGGACCACATCGAAGGCCGACAGCCGGTCGGAGGCGACCATCAGCAGGCGGTTGCCGGGCAGGCCGTAAACATCGCGGACCTTGCCGCGGTGCAACAGGGGCAGGTCGAGATCGGAGGTATGCAGGGTGGTGGCCACGGGGGAACCTTGATGAGCGCGGACTTTCGCTATTGTACCGCTAAGCGGGCTGGCTGACTGCTAGAATAAGCGCATGTCCCGCGTCCTCTTTCTCCTGTTGCTGGCGGTCTGCCCGTGGCTGTCCGCCCAAAGCAAAGCACCGCCGAAATCCGGCCAGTGCACCGCCTGCCATGGTGCCGACGGCCAGAGCCGGGTCGCCGCCAATCCGATCCTGCGCTGCCAGCATGAGGTCTATCTGGTGACGGCGCTGAATGCCTACCGCAACGGCAACCGCAAACACCCGGTGATGAACAGCATCGCCAACAGCCTGCAGCCGAACGACATCAAAACGCTCGCCGCCTGGTACGCCAACCAACCCGGATGCCGCAAATGAATGCACTCTCGCAATGGAAAGGCAAGATCATCGGCGGCCTGATCGGCCTGCTGCTGCGTCGGCCGGTATTCATCATCCTCGGCGTGGTCATCGGCCACCTGTATGACAAAGGCGTTTTCTCCGGCAAACGCAAGCCGGAAGCCGGCCCTGATGCGGACGCAGTGAATCCGTACGCGGTGCTGGATGTCGCCGAAAGCGCCGACATGGATGCCATCGACGCCGCCTACCGGCGCCGGATGTCCGAATACCATCCCGACAAGGTCGCCAATGCCGCTCCGGAAATCCAGGAACTGGCCGAACGCCGCGCGCGCGACATCAATGCGGCCTATGAAGAAATCCGCAGACGCCGGCAACAACCCTGAGGTCCGCCATGAAACCGATCATCGCTCCGTCCATCCTGTCCGCCAATTTCGCCAAGCTCGGCGAAGAAGTGGATGCCGTCCTCGCCGCCGGCGCCGACTGGGTGCACTTCGACGTGATGGACAACCATTACGTGCCGAACCTCACCATCGGCCCGCTGGTGTGCGAAGCCCTGCGCAAGCACGGCGTGACCGCGCCGATCGACGTGCACCTGATGGTCAAGCCGGTCGACCGCATCGTGCCGGATTTCGCCAAAGCCGGCGCCAGCCTGATCAGCTTCCACCCCGAAGCCTCCGAGCACATCGACCGCACCATCGGATTGATCCACGACAGCGGCTGCCAGGCCGGCCTGGTGCTGAACCCGGCCACGCCCTTGCATGTGCTCGACCATGTCCTCGACAAACTCGATCTGGTGCTGATCATGTCGGTCAATCCCGGTTTCGGCGGCCAGAGCTTCATTCCGCAGGCGCTCGATAAAATCCGTCTGGTGCGTGAACGCATCCGCGACACCGGCCGGCTGATCCGTCTGGAAGTAGACGGCGGTATCAAGATCGACAACATCGGGGCGGTCGCGGAAGCCGGCGCCGACGCCTTCGTGGCCGGTTCCGCCATTTTCGGTGCCGGCGACTATGCCGACACCATCCGGCGCATGCGCGACGAAATCGCCAAAGCCGTATGACCGATCAGACCGAATTCGACCGGGCCGTTGCCGCCGGCTACAACCGCATTCCGGTCGTGCGCGAGGTTCTGTCGGATCTCGACACGCCGCTGTCGGTTTACCTCAAGCTGGCCGACGGTCCGAACACCTATCTGTTCGAATCGGTCGAGGGCGGTGAAACCTGGGGCCGCTATTCCATCATCGGCCTGCCGGTACGCCGCAGTTTCGTGTTCCGCGGCCATCAGTTCGAAGAACAGGATTGCGGCGTGACCGTCGCGTCCGAAACCCTGGCCGATCCGTTGGCGAAAGTGGACGAACTGCGCGCGCGTTACCGCGTGCCGAAGCTGCCGCAGTTGCCGGATTTCAGCGGCGGTCTGGTTGGTTATTTCGGATTCGAAACCATCGCCTGGATCGAGCCCAAGCTGGCGGCATCGCACAAGCCCGATGCCTTGCCGGTACCGGATGCTTTGCTGCTGCTCAGCGAAGAAGTGGCGGTGTTCGACAACCTGAAAGGGCGGCTGTATCTGATCGTGCACGCCGATCCGTCCGAAGCGCAGGCCTACGCCAAGGCCCAGCGCCGGCTGGACGAGCTGGTCTACCGTCTGCGCCATTCCGGCCGCAGCTATCCGGATGTGCTGCACCCCTCGCTGCTGGATGAATCCGATTTCGTGTCCGGTTTCTCCGAGCCGGAATTCACCGCCGCCGTGGCCAAGGCCAAGGACTACATCCGCGCCGGCGATGCCTTCCAGGTGGTGCTGAGCCAGCGCATGAGTATTCCCTTCAAAGCGCGCCCGGTCGATGTCTACCGCGCGCTGCGGGCTTTGAATCCGTCACCGTACATGTACTTCCTGGATTTCGGCGGCTATCAGGTGGTCGGCTCCTCGCCGGAAATCCTGGTGCGCGCCAAGAACGGTCGGGTCACCGTGCGTCCGATCGCCGGCACGCGCCCGCGCGGCGCCGATGCCGAACTTGATGCCGCACTGGAAACCGAACTGCTGAACGATGCCAAGGAATGCGCCGAGCACCTGATGCTGATCGATCTCGGCCGTAACGATGTCGGCCGTGTGGCCGAACCGAATTCGGTGACGGTACCGCAGCGCTTCGTGATCGAGCGCTACTCGCACGTCATGCATATCGTTTCGGAAGTGCAGGGCCGGCTGAAAGACGGCCTGGGTTTCGCCGATATCTTCCGCGCCACCTTCCCGGCCGGCACAGTCAGCGGCGCGCCGAAAATCCGCGCGCTGGAAATCATCCAGGAGCTGGAGCCGCACAAGCGCCATATCTATTCCGGCGCGGTCGGCTACATCAACTGGTGGGGCGATACCGATACCGCCATCGCCATCCGCACCGCCGTGATCATGGACGGCATGCTGCATGTGCAGGCCGGAGCCGGCATCGTGTACGATTCGCAACCGGCCATGGAGTGGCAGGAAACCATGAACAAAGGACGTGCCCTGTTCCGCGCCGTCCAGCAGGCGGCACAGGGCCTGTAATCAACCAGGAGTGTTTATGAAAATCCGTTGGGTTTGTATGTTGTCCGCTCTGATGTTCTCCGGTCTTGTTGCCGCACAATCGTTGCCGGCCTCGCCGTATGTGGTGGTGCGTGGTCATGCCGAGCGCAGCCTCGCTCCCGACCGTTTCGAAGTCGGCATCACCGTGCAGAAGTCCAGCTTGTCCACCTCCGAGGCCAGCGCCGTGGTCGAGGAAAAAACCGGTCAAATCGTTGGCAATCTCAATGCGGCCGGTCTGAAGCCGGCCCAGATCACCGCCACCAACATCAGCATCAATCCCGAGTACCGCTACGACAACACCACCCAGCGCAATGTGTTCACCGGCAACCAGGTGACCCGCAACATTTCGGCGAAGTTCAATGACAAGAAAAGCCTGCAGAAATTCCTGGCGCAGGTTCCGGCCGGCGAGGAAATCCGCGTCAGCGGCATTTCGCCCTCACTTAGCACCCAGAAAGCGGTGGAAGCCGAATTGCTCGATGCCGCCGTGGTCGATGTGAAGAAGCAGGCGGAAACCCTGCTCGCTAAATTCGGCCTGAAAATCATCGGCATCCATTCCATTTCCCAGGATGCACCGAGTGTTGGTTTCGAAGCCAAAGCCATGTACCGCAGTATGGATGCGGCCGCCGCACCGCCGCCGCCCTTGGGTGACACCTTGGAAGAGGGCCAGATCATGGTCAGCAAGGATGTCTATGTGGTGTATCTCATTTCATCCAAGTAACCGGTGCCGGCGATGACTGCGATTGACCGGAGCACCTTGCACATCGGCCCGATGACCGATGAGGAAGTCGGCATCTTGGGGCGCTGGGCGGCCGACGAAGGCTGGAATCCCGGCCGGAATGATCTCGACATCGCACGCGCCATCGATCCCGAGGCGTTCATTGCGCTGCGCCGCGGCGATGAGCTGCTCGGCGGCGGCAGCATTTTCAGTTATGACGGCCGTTTCGGCTTCATGGGGCTGTTCATCCTGCGTGCCGATGTGCGCGGCCAGGGCCTCGGCGCCTGGCTTTGGCAGACACGGGCCCGGCTTCTGGAACAGCGTCTGCAGCCGGGGGCCGGTATCGGGATGGATGGCGTATTCGCCATGGTGCCGTTCTATGCGCGTGGCGGATTCCAATTGGCCTACCATGATCTGCGTTTTGAAGGCGACGCGCCGGTGCTGTCCGAGCCCGACGGGCTGTCGGAGCTGTCGTCCGTGGCTTTTGAAACCATTGCAGCCTATGACCGCGCTTGCGTCGCGACCCCGCGAGACCGCTTCCTGAAAGCCTGGTTGGCACAGCCCGGAGCCATCGGCCGCTGTATCCACGAAAACGGTGTGCTCCGCGCTTATGGCTTGCTGCGCCCGTGCGTCACGGGCTACAAAATCGGCCCCTTGTTCGCGGACACGCCCGATCATGCCGAGCGGCTTTTGACCGGTCTGCTGGCCCGCATTCCCGGGCAGCGCGTGCAGATCGATGTACCGGAACCCAATGCCGCAGGTCTGGCCTTGGCCGGGCGATTCGGCTTGACGGAATCCTTCGGATGCGCGCGCATGTACAAAGGCCCTGCGCCGGAGCTGCCGATTGAACGCATTTTCGGTGTCACTTCCCTCGAGTTCGGTTGAACACCCCACGGAGCCGCCATGGATCTGGAATCCCGCATCAAGTCCGCCATCCGCGATGTGCCGGATTTCCCCAAGGAAGGCATCCTGTTCAAGGATGTGACCACCCTGCTGCTGCATCCGGAGCTTTCCAACCAGGTGCTGGATGCCCTGGCTGAATGCTACCGCGATGTGCCCTTGGATGCGGTGGCCGGCATCGAGAGCCGCGGGTTCCTGTTCGGCAATGCCTTGGCCTTGCGTCTGGGCAAGCCGTTCGTGATGATCCGCAAGGCCGGCAAACTGCCTGCCGACAAAATCAGCCACAGTTATGAACTCGAATACGGACGTGCCACCATCGAAATGCACCGCGATGCGGTCCATCCGGGCCAGCGCGTGCTGATCCACGACGATCTGTTGGCTACTGGCGGGTCGGCCGAGGCGGCGGCACGATTGATTCTCGAGGCCGGAGCCGCAGCGGCCGGCTTCAGCTTTCTGGTGGAGCTGGGCTTTCTGGGCGGGCGCGACCGCCTGCAGGCGCTCCACCCGGAAATACGGAGCTTGGCGGTTTATTAGGGAGATTCCGGCATGCGCGTTCTTGCGGTTTTCAAGCACTACCCGACGCTTTCCCAGACCTACAAGGAGAACGAACTGCGGGCATTATTGGCGGGGCATGAGGTACGGATCGCCAGTATCGGTGGATCGAAGGCCATGTACCGACACCATTTGCCGTATGACATGATCGAGCAGCCTTCCGATCTGGACCGGATTTTGGCCGAATTCCAGCCCGAGGTCATTCACGGCCATTATCTGCACCAGATCGATATTCTGCATGAGGCCGCCGAGAAGGCGAATGTCCGTTTTACGCTCAGAACGCATTCATTTGATGTACTCGGACTGGATGACGATGGCCTGCGTCGCTGGTTGCCATTTGTGACATCATCGCGCTGCGCCGGCATTCTGGCGTTCCCTTTCCTTGCCGAACGTCTTCTCAAGGCGGGGTATCCCGAGGATAAGGTGATTGAGGACTGGCCGGTGGTGCCAATTGATCGCTTCTACGACACGTCGCCGAACCAAGAAGGCATCCTTAACATGGGAGCCTGCATCCCGAAGAAGAACATGCCTGCCTATATTGCACTTGCGAAATCGATGCCCGAGCGGCGGTTTTCTCTCTACCCCATTGGATTCAACACCGAGCGCCTTCAGGATCTGAACCGCCGCGTGGGTTCGCCAGTTACTTTCCACAAGACCGTTGAACCGGAGTCCATGCCGGCGGTTTACAAGCAGCATGATTGGTTGGTCTATACCGCCGATCGTCAACTGGCCAGTGTCGGTTGGCCCATGGCGATAGCCGAGGCACAAGCTGCCGGCCTGGGAGTCCTGATGCAGAACATCCGGCCCGATCTTCGCCAGTTCATTGGCCCGGCAGGGTTTCTGTTCGATGACATCCACGAGGCCCGGCGGATTTTATCGCAACCCTATCCGCAGGAAATGCGAGAGGCCGGCTTCGAGCATTGCCGGAAATCGGATATCCAGCGAAACATCGGCAAGCTCACGTCCTTGTGGGCGACTTGACGTGAAAAACACCCCGGCATGCGATAATGGCTGTCTGAAAACCGGGCCCTCGCCATGCTTTTGATGATCGACAACTACGACAGCTTCACCTACAACCTGGTGCATTATTTCGCCGAGTTGGGCCAGGTCGTGGACGTCGTCCGCAACGATGCCCTCACGGTCGAACAGGCCGCGGCGCTGAAACCGGATTACATCGTGCTGTCGCCGGGTCCCTGCACGCCGAACGAGGCCGGGATCTGTGTTCCGGTGCTGGAACATTTATCCGGGCGCTTTCCGGTATTCGGCGTCTGTCTTGGCCATCAGAGCATCGGCCAGGCTTTCGGCGGCCATGTGGTCCGTGCCAAAACCATCATGCACGGCAAAACCTCGATGATCCATCACAAGGGGCTTGGCGTCTTCGCCGGTCTGCCGTCGCCGTTCGAGGCGACCCGCTACCATTCACTGGTGGTGGAGCACGCGACGCTGCCGGATTGCCTGGAGGTCACCGCCTGGACCGAGAATCCGGACGGCAGCCTCGATGAAATCATGGGCCTGCGCCACCGGACCTTGCCGGTCGAGGGCGTGCAGTTCCACCCCGAATCCATCCTGACCCAACACGGCCATGACATGCTGCGCAATTTCCTGCAGCAGCACGCCCCGGAGACGCGCGCATGAATCCGCAAGAAGCCCTGCAACGCATCATCGACCACCGCGAAATATTCCATGACGAGATGGTCGCGCTGATGCGCCTGATCATGCGCGGCGAAGTGTCCGATGTCATGATCGCCGCCATCCTGACCGGCCTGCGCGTGAAGAAGGAAACCATCGGTGAAATCACCGGTGCCGCCCAGGTCATGCGCGAGTTCGCGGTCAAAGTGCCGACGCCGCCCGGCGTCGGGCTGGTCGACATCGTCGGTACCGGCGGAGACGGCGCGCATACCTTCAACATTTCCACGGCCGCGATGTTCGTGGCCGCCGCCGCCGGCGCGCAGATCGCCAAACACGGCAACCGCAGCGTGTCCTCCAAATCCGGCAGTGCCGATGTGCTGGAAGCGCTCGGTGCCGATATCGAACTGAGCCCGGAACAGGTCGGCCAGTGCCTAAACCGCACCGGCATCGGCTTCATGTTCGCGCCCAACCACCATCCGGCCATGAAACATGTGGCGGCGGTGCGGCGCGAGATGGGCGTGCGCACCATCTTCAACATCCTCGGTCCGCTGACCAATCCGGCCAATGCCCCGAACGTGCTGATGGGCGTGTTCCATCCCGATCTGGTCGGCATCCAGATCCGCGTGCTGCAGCGTCTGGGCGCCGAACGCGCACTGGTGGTGTATGGGCGCGACGGGCTCGACGAAATCTCGCTGGGCGCGGCCACGCTGGTCGGCGAACTGCGCGGCGGCCAGATCCGTGAATACGAAATCCACCCGGAGGACTTCGGTCTGGCTATGGCTTCCACGCGCAATCTGCGCGTGGGAAACGCCGCCGCATCCCGGCCCCTGCTGGAGGCCGCCTTCGCGGCCGATGCCGGCGTGGCGCACGACATCGTGGCGCTCAACGCCGGTGCCGCCCTGTATGTGTCCGGTCAGGCCAAGAGCATTCCCGACGGCATCGAGAAGGCCCGCTCGGCGATGCACTCGGGCGCGGCCACGGCCAAGATGCGCCAGTTCATCGACGCCACGCGCACGCTCGGCGGACGCTGATGGCCGATATCCTGCAACGCATCCTGGCCCGCAAGCACGAGGAAGTCGCGTTGCGCCGGAAATACGCGACGCAGGCGCAACTGATCGAACGCTGCAACAGCATGCCCGATACGCGCGGCTTCACCGCAGCGTTGTGCGCCAAACGCGATGCCGGTCTGCCCGCGGTCATTGCCGAAATCAAGAAAGCCAGTCCGAGCAAGGGCGTCATCCGCGCGCACTTCGATCCGGAGTCCATCGCCCGCAGCTATGCCGGCGCCGGCGCCGCCTGCCTGTCGGTGCTGACCGATGTCGATTTCTTCCAGGGCAGCGATATCTATCTGCAGCAGGCGCGGGAGGCTTGTGCCTTGCCGGTGCTGCGCAAGGATTTCATCGTCGATGAATACCAGATCTACGAAGCGCGGGCACTCGGCGCCGACTGCATCCTGCTTATTGCGGCGGCGTTGAACGATGTGCAGTTGCGGAGTTACACCCAGCTGGCCCGCATGCTGCAGATGGATGTGCTGTTGGAAGTGCATGATGCCGATGAACTGGCGCGTGCATTGCTGGCCGATTCTCCGTTGATCGGCATCAACAACCGCAATCTGCGCACCTTCGAAGTCAGCCTTGAGACCACGCTTGCGCTGAAGTCCGCCGTTCCGGCCGATCGCCTGGTGATAACCGAAAGCGGCATATTGAACGGCGGCGATGTGGCGCGGATGCGCGCCAACGGCATCGATGCGTTTCTGGTGGGCGAAGCGATGATGCGCGCCCAGGACCCTGGCGCCGAACTGCGGGCTTTATTCGGTTAACGGCTGCCGAACAGGACGACGGTTTTTCCGCGTGCCGTCAGCAGGTTCTTCTGCTGCAGCTGTTTGAGAACGCGGCCGGCCATTTCGCGCGAGCAGCCGGTGATGCGGGCCAGTTCCTGACGCGACACTTTCAACTGCATGCCATCGGGATGGCGGATGGCATCCGGTTCGCGGCTGAGGTCGTGCAGGGTGCGCAGGATCCGGTTGGCCACATCCAGATGCGCGAGCCGGCTGGCCTTGCGGCTGGTTTCCAGCAGGCGTTTGGAAATCTGTGCGCCGATGGCGATCATGATTTTCGGGCCGTCCTGGGCAAGCTGGTGCGTGAACAGCTGGCGCAGGGATTCGTAGCCGATTTCCGCCAGTTCGCATGGACCCTTGGTGCGCAGCACGACTTCCCGGCGATGGACTTTGAAGAACAGGCCCATTTCGCCGATGAAATCGCCCGGGTTGACGTAACCCAGCACCAGTTCGCGACCGTCCGGTTCTTCGGTATTGATGGTCAGGGAACCGCTGATCACATAGAACAGGGTGCTGGCCGGATCGCCGGGCCGGAAAACATCGGTTTTCGCCGGATACCGGTGCTTGTGGGTATGGCTAAGAAAGGCGTTCAGGGCGACGTCGTCCATCGCCAGTTCGGTTTTCACCGTTTCGAAGGGTGCTGCCGCGGCGGTGGTATTGAGT
>JBMSNF010000055.1:0-10472 GCA_049421545.1 Arenimonas sp. | reverse complement strand
CTGCGGCTTGGCATGGCGATGCAGGCCGATGCCGAACGGGGTACCGCGCTGCGCGATGTCTGGACCCGACTGCATGATGCTGCAGGTCCCTGGTCTGAGCTGGCTCAAAAACTATCCTGGCCACTTGAACATCTTCTGGCGATCGATGCGTATCGGGACTCCCCGGCGCGCATGCACTATTTCACGCCGGAACAGGCCATCACCGTATTTGAAAAATCGGGTTTCAGGCATCTGGACAGCGCCAACACGGATTCCATCCTCGGCGATCAATGTCCGACCCTATGCTTCCGACGACTCTGAGGCTCTCGGACGCCAAGGCCAACGCAAGCCATACCAGAGACGTCCTTTCAATCCGACCTTGACGACATGGTTGAAGCGGCTGACCGGCAATTGCATCAGGATTTCGCGGGCCAACTCCGGTTTGCTGCCCGGCCCGCGCAGACGGAACTGCGTGGCCTGTGTCGCGCCGTACACGATGCGAAGCCAAAGCCGCGGTCGGAACAGGAGCGTTGACCAGAACGGCGGCAAGCATCCGATCAGGCCCGCCAGATCATCCATGTAGTGGTGGTAATCGACCAGGTTGCGGATGCGACGCCCGCTATGACCGAGTTGCTGCAGGTATCCACGGGCATCTGCTGCAGCTGCGTTTTCCATGTCTTCGGGTTCAGGCAATCTTGCGCGACCGGTAGCGATCATGCCGAAATAGCGCGCCTGCAACTCCATAATCGGGAACTGACTGCCGAATCCGGGGCGCGCAAAACCAATCCACGCCAATGTATCGGCATATCGTGGGTGGAACATGTGTTTGTAGAGCGCACGCGGATCCTGAGCACGCAAGGGTTGCGGAAGAAACGGCAGGCGGCTTTGGTAACCGGTGCAGAGCACGATGGCATCGATGTCCTTTAGAACTGCACCGTCGGCAAAAGTGATGCAGCGGCCATCTTCTTCAATGGCGGATATTCCCGAGACGACCTGACAACCGTGATGCGCGACCGCTTCCGGCAAGGAGAAGTTCTTAGTACCGTAGGTTCCCCAGACGCCGTACGGGGCGGTTACGCGGGCATTGAGCCGGGCCGCGGCGTTGTTGACCGGATCGCCACAAGAAGCCTCATGCCTTGAGATTTGCCGGCTGACCTCGATGCCGAATTCACGGGGCAGGCCATAAAGACCGCGATGGGTGGCGATATCGGCGGCCATGGCACCGCGTTTGCGCGGCAGAATCCAGCCGGCGGAAGTGCGCAGACTGACCGTGCAGCGGCGGGCAACCCGTGAAATTTCCAAGGCGATATCCGCACCCGACTCACCGCCGCCGACGACAAGTACGTTTTTTCCGACAAATGGTTCACCGTTGCGATAGTCCTTAGAATGCAGAACCGAAACCCCGGTCAACCCTTCCGCCCAATCCGGAATATTCGGAAAGCGGTTGCCGCCGACCGCGAGCGCCAACCGACGGCAACGGATTTCACTGCCCTCGGCTAGCGTCAGACGCCAGCCACCATCACATGGGTCAGCCGTTATCACCTCGGCGCCGAAGCGGATTTTGGGCAGCACGCCGAAATGACGCGCATACGCATGCCAGTAATCCAAGACTTCCTGTTTGCTCCAGAAGTGATGCTGGCGGCCATCGCCGATCCAGAAATCGGAAAACATGCTGAAGGTGCATGACGAGGTCAAAGTCAGGCTGTCATAGGTGTCGGCGAAAACGCCGCCGATGGCATCGGACTTTTCCAGACAAAGCACATCCTCGATGCCTTGCTCGATCAGTTCCTTGGTGCAGACCAGGCCGCCGGGGCCGGCGCCAATGACCACACACTCATGGTGGACGTTCAAAACCGATGCCTCACACGCTTGAACGGTACCCCGTCGCCATCGCCGTTCTCGCCCGCTTCCGCTTCGAATTCGCGGGCGAAACGGTGACCGGCATAGACCGCATGCACGATCAGCCCCGGCGCCAGGGCATCGCCGATGCAGTGCACCTCGCCGATGCCGGCGGCCGCCCATTCGCTTTCGCGCGCCAGCAACTCCTGATGCAAGCCGTCATTCGGCAGGCGCATGCTGACCGTCACCAGGGATGTGGCCGGAAGCGCCAGGGTATCGTCCGACCAGACACAGTCCAGCCGGACCTGCTGGCCATCGAACCCACCCAAGGTCTTGCCGGTGTGCAGATGCACGCCCAGCTTGCGCAGGCGCTTCTGGATGTGCCGGTAATCAAGGGTGTTGGAAGTCCAGCCGGCGATGGTGTCTTCGGTGCTGACGAAGTGGACCTCGAGCCCCTTGGCCACCAACACTTCAGCCAGCACGCTGGCCAAGTAGAAATTGTCGTCGTCGTAGAGTACGACCGGGCCGGTTTCCGGCAGGCGTCCCGCCATCAGATCATCCGGGGTGAACACCCCCGGCAGATCATGGCCGCTGAAGGGCTCGGTCAGACTGCGGCCGATACCGGTACGCACCCAATGCGCACCGGTGGCCAGCACCACGGCATCGGCGCCGATATCCAGCACATCCTGCGCGCTCAAAGCATTGCCACGGAACACCGAGACGTTCGGCATCGGTTCGATGCGACCGACCCGCCAATCGCGGACGCGGCGCCATTCCGCCAAACCCGGCAATGCCGATTCCTTCAGCACGCGCCCGCCGAGTTGCTCGGAAGCTTCGGCCAGCATGACTTCGTAACCGCGCTGGCCGAGCGCACGCGTGGCTTCCAGACCGGCCGGCCCGGCACCGACGACCAGAATCCGTTTTTCCGATTTCCTGGCCGCAATGGTTTCCGGATGCCAGTCCTTGCGCCACTCTTCGCCCATGGTCGGGTTCTGGGTGCAGCGGATCGGAGTAATGGTCATGTCGCCCGATACGCAGATATTGCAGCCGATGCATTCGCGGATGGCATCGATGGCACCGGTTTCGATTTTACGCGGCAGGAATGGATCGGCAATCGACGGCCGGGCCGCTCCGATCATATCGAGCGCGCCTTCACGCACCAACCGCACCATGGTATCCGGCGAAGTGAAACGACCGACACCGACCACCGGCTTGTTGGTGATCTGCTTGACCCAGGAGGTGAACGGCTGCTGATAGCCTTCGGCACCGAAACGCGAGGTCAGTGAATCGTTGTACCAGGCGGCGACGTTGACATCCCAGATGTCCGGCAGGTCTGCCAGATGGTGGACGATCTCTTTGGCTTCATTGGTATGCACGCCCTCCTCGCCGAGAAATTCCTCGGTCGCGAAACGCAAGGCCACCGCGCAGGTGTCGCCGACCGCGTCCTTGGTATCCTGCAGCACTTCCCGCAGCAGCCGGATGCGGTTTTCCAACGAGCCGCCGTAATCATCCGTGCGCTGGTTGCGGCGCCGCTGCAGGAAATGCATGGCCAATGAAAGATCGTGTGCGGCATAGACGTAGATGATGTCGAATCCGGCGCGCTTGGCGCGCACTGTGGCGTTTTTGTGCCAACGCCGGTATTCACGGATATCGTGCAGGGTCATCGCGCGCGCCTGCAGCGGGTAGCCGTACTTCAACGGGGTGTGCATCGGTGAAATCGGCACTTCCCGGCTGTACAGGTTGGACGCGGTGTAGCCGTTGTGGGTGAGCTCGACCGCCGACAGGGCGCCGTGCGCTTTGACTTTTTCGCACATCAGGGCCAGCGTCGGAATGTCGCCGTCATCCCACAGGCGCGCCTCCACATAAGGCGTGACATCGCCGCTCGGATGGATTTCGCATTCTTCGGTACTGACCACCGCCCATCCGCCCTGGGCCTTGATTTCGCGCATGGCGGCATGGGCTTCCGGCATCTGGTGGCCCATGCCGTTGCAGTGCGGCACCTGATAGAAACGATTGCGGGCGGTCACCGGGCCGATTTTGACCGGCTCGAACAGGATGTCGTAACGGGGATCACGGGTCATAATGGATTTTACATACGGAAATGGGTGATGACATGCCAGACGGGCACAATCGCCAAAATAGGCAGACTCAGCAAAGCCTGCCGGGTTTGGCCACGGCTGAAATAATACACCGGCAATGCGCTTGCCAGCAGGAAAAAGCCCCACAATACGGCGTCCTGACCGGCACCGAACAAAGCCCACAAGGCATAGACACTGGCGCCGGCAGCAGCCGTCAGAAAGCCGGTCATCGGGCGCGGCAGCGACAGTTCACCGCGCTTGTAGAGCACGAGGGCGCCCACTGCCGATAGCAGGTACATCACCAGAATCGCCGAAGTGGAAATCAACAGTAAAAACGTGAAAATTTCCACCATGCCTTTTTCCGCGTTCAACAAGACCACGGCACTGACCAGGACGCCGGTCAGCAACAAGGCCGACACCGGGGTATCCCGTTGCGATCGTCGCGCCAGCCATGCCGGAAAGGCGCCGGCACGGGCCATCTGTCCGGGCAACTCGCCTTGTAGCAGAATCCAGCCGTTGAGCGCCCCCAAGGCGCTGATGGCGGCAAACGCGGCGATCCAATCGCCCCAATCGGCACCCCAATAGCGGGCAATCAGATCGGCCAAGGGCGCACTGGATACCGCCAACTCTTTTGCCGGAATCTGTACGATTACCACCGTGCAGATCAGGATATAGACCAGTGCGGTAATCAGGGTGCCCCAGAAGGTGGCCCGGGGAATGATGCGTTCCGGATCGCGGATCTTTTCGCTGGCCACCGCCGCCGATTCCAGCCCGAGAAACGCCCACAAGGTGAGCACGGCACTGGCATCCACGGCATCCCAACTGAATGCCACCACGGGCGCGCCGGCATTGGCATCGATCATGCGGCCCTGCCCGAGCAGTATCAGGCCCAGCACGATGACCGCCAGCAGCGGCAGCAGTTTGAGCACCGTGGTCAGTACCTGCACGCTGCCGGATTCGCGTGCGCCGAGCATATTGATGATGGTGAACAGCCAGATGAAGCCGAGCGTCACCCCGATCGAGGCGCCGGGAGTTGCGCTGATCCACGGCAGTACGTACGAGAGGTAGCTCACCGCGGCAATGGCCACCGCGGCATTGCCCACCCAAACCGCCACCCAATAGCCCCAGGCCACCACGAAGCCGGTCCGGTCGCCGAATGCCATTTGCACATACGAATACGCCGGCTTGCCCGGAAAGGCACGCGAAAGCCCTGAAAAAACCATGGCGAGCAACAGGCTTCCGGCGGCCGTGAGCAACCAGCCATACAGACTGTTCAAACCATACGGCGCCAGCGATGCCGGCAGCAGGAATACGCCGGAGCCGATCATATTGCCCATGACCAAGGCGAGGCACATCCAGAATCCGAGTTGCCGGCCGCGGTTCATTTCGTCGCTCCTTCGTAACGGATGCCGTCTTTCATCACCCAGACCGGTTTGGCGGTACAGGCGATGTCGGCGATGGGGTTGCAGGCCAACGCGACCAGATCGGCCTGTTTGCCTGCCGCGATGGAGCCCAGGGTTTTTTCACGGCGCAGCAGACGGGCCGATTGGATGGTCGCCGATTGCAGGGCCTGCATCGGCGTCATGCCGTAACGGACCATGTAGGGAAACTGCCGGGCATTGTCGCCGTGTGGATACACTCCGGCATCGGTGCCGTAGGCGATATTGACCCCGGCGGCGACGGCTTTACGGAAGCCATCACGCTGCGCTTGCGTGGTATCCAGATTTTTCTGCAACGACTCCGCGCTCCAGCCCTGCCTGCGGCCGACGGTGTCAATGTAATCGCCGTTATAGATGTCCATCACCAGCCAGGTGCCGTGCTTTTTGGCCAAGGCGATGCCCTCGTCATCGATCAGCGATGCGTGCTCGACCGAACGGGCACCACCCCGGATGGTGTTCTTGATGCCCTCGGCGCCATGGGCGTGGCCGGTGACGTCGTGGCCGCGGGCGCCTGCGGTTTCCACGGCGGCGCGCACTTCGGCTTCGCTGTATTCGGATTGATTGACGTTGGTGCCGTCGGTGAGTACCGCGCCGGTCACGATCATCTTGATCCAGTCCGCACCGCGGTCCAGCACATGGCTTGTTTTCCGGCGGACTTCCGCCTCGCCCTTGGCCACACCCTCGCGCATGCGGGGCGGAATGCGGGCGGCGTCGACCAATCCCGACACTTCACCGCCACCGCCGGGTATGGTCACATAGGCGCCGGCGGTGAACATGCGCGGCCCGGGCAGCCAGCCCTGGGCAATCGCATCACGCAAGGCGACATCCACGAAACCGTTGTAACTGCCGACATCGCGCACGGTGGTGAAACCGGCCCGCAGCGTCTTGCGGGCATTGGCGGCGCCGGCCAGTACATCCTGCTCCGGCGTGGCTTTCAGATAGGCCTCGATGTTGTAGTTCTGGATATCCCCGGCAAGGTGGGTATGCATGTCCATGAATCCCGGCGTGACCGTATAGGCGGTCCAGTCCAGTTAACGCCGGCCGCCGGCTAGACCGTTCCGGTAGGGCGGCACCGATACAAAGCGGCCCTCAGCGACCGATATGGCCTGATCGCGCAGCACCCGACCGGCATCGACATCGATCAGGGTGCCGGCACGGATCAGCAGGTCTTCGGCCTTCAAATCCTGAAGCGGCAACAGGCAGAAAAGCGCTGCGAGAATTCGGGGATGGAATTTCAAGGGTTTTGCTCCGGAGTCAGATAACGGCGATACCAATCGAGATTGCGTTGCAGACGATCCACCCAATAGGACGGAATGGTCAGGCCGTGGTTCTGCCCGGGATAGATTACCAGCTGGGTCGGGACGTTCTGCGAGCGCAGCGCCTGGTACATCTGCATGGCGCCGTGGCAAGGAACGTTGTAATCCAGCTCCGCGCATTGAAACAGGGTCGGTGTCTTGATGCGATCGGCTTGAAGGAAAGGATAGCTCACGCGCTCGTAGCTCTCGCGGTTTTTCCAAGGCACGCCCAATTCCAGTTCATACTCGCGGCTGTACTGGTCGTAACCATAGGCGGCCAGGGAATTCGACACACCAGCGCCACTGACGGCAGCCTTGAAGCGGCCATCGGAGGCGATGACGTAATTGGTCAGGATGGATCCGTAACTCCATCCGCCGAGTCCCAGCCGCTCGGGGTCGGCCCAGCCCTGCGCCACCACATAATCGACACCGGCCAGGACATCCTGCACATCCTTGTTGCCCCAATCGGCATAGATGGCGCGGGCGAAATCGAAGCCGCGGCCGGAACTGCCGCGCGGATTGACGGCCACCACCAGGAAACCGGCATTGGCATAGGCCTGCCAATCCGGCATGAACTCGCGGCTGAACTGATAGACCGGACCGCCGTGGATGCGAAGTATTGTCGGATAGCGGCGGCCTTTGACATAGCCCCGCGGTTTCATGACCAGGCCTTCGATTTCGGTGCCGTCCCGGCTTTTGAACCAGATGCTTTCTGGCTTGGCGAGCGCAAGTTCACGCAACCAGGCATTATGTTCGGTCAGCGCCGCCGTCTGCCCTTTGCCGATGGGGCGCTGCAGTTCGAACGGCATCGTCGGCGTGCTGCCGTTGACCACCACTTCATCGCGGCGGTTCACCGCGAGCCCGTAATCAAAGCGGTCTCCGATGGTCAGCAATTCACCGTAACCGGATTCGATATCCACCTTTGCGGCGTACATGGCTTGCGGGTATTCGACCAGCGTTACCAGATGCCGGCTGTCCTGCAACCAGACCGGTTTGATGCTGAATTGGTCCTTCAATGCCGGCTGCCATTCCCGGCCGCTGTCGAGATCAACGACGGCCAATTGCCAGGGCGCGTAGTAGATCCATTTGCCACCCAGACTGCGCACGTAGGCGATCTTGCGGCCATCCGGGCTCCAGGCAGGACGGGTCTCCCAATACGGATCCAGATCGGTGCCGGGGTCTTTGGTGATCTGCTTTTCGACGCCACCGGCGCGCGCCTCGACGGTGTAGATGTCCCAGTTCAGATGACGGTCGGGATCGGTGCCGCGCTTGGTTACGAAGGCGATGGTTCTGCCATCCGGTGAAAACGACGGCAGGTAGTGGTCATACGGACCGCGGGTCAACGCGGTGCTGTCGCCATTACTGGCATCGACCAGATACAGGTGCTTGCGGCGGTCATCCAGATAGCCGGTGATGTCTTCCTTGAACTGGAAGCGTGTGGTGACGATCGGCCGGGGATGCACCGGCGCTTTGCCGCCGACATGGGTTTCGGCATCGGTGACGATGACCGCCAGCTGGCCGCCGGCCGGTGACACCGCATAATCGTCAACGCCTTGGGGGAATCGCGTCACAGCCTGCGTCTTGCCGTCCTTCAAGGACAACTGCCAGACCTGAATGACACCCTCGGCTCCGGCATCGCTGAGGAAATACAGGGATTTGCCATCCGGCGCGTACACCGGTTGCCATTCATTGTGCGGGGTGCGGGTCAGCCGCTGCGAGGCGCCTCCGGCCAAGGGTACCGTCCACAAATCACTGAACTCTTCGTCGCGTTCGGAATCGATTTCACCGACGCTGTATGCCAGGGTATTGCCGTCCGGGGCAAACACCGGATCGGAGACATTGCGGATGCGTTGATAGTCGGACGGGGTAAAACCGGCAGCCAGCGTTGCCGGCAACACCAGCATCCCGGCCAGTAAAAGAACGCCGGTCCGGAAACACGCGGGGTGCAAGCGGAGGCAATCAATGGACATCGGCGGCACTCCCGGGTTTCGCTGAAATAGGCACGCGCCAAGGGCGCATACCCGTTATGCTATCAGACACCCGAAGCCTACTGGAACCCACGATGGATTCTCCCCTTGCCTGTTCCAACGATGTCCAGCTGAGCCGCACCCTGAAATCACGCCATGTCTCGATGATCGCCGTCGGCGGCATCATCGGCGCCGGCCTGTTCGTGGGGTCGTCCACCGCAATCTCGCAGATCGGTCCGGCGGTGGTATTCAGTTACGCCATCTCGGGATTCATCATCCTGCTGGTCATGCGCATGCTCTCGGAAATGGCCATCGCCACTCCGGGCGTACAGAGCTTCCCGGAATTCGTCCGGCTCGGCCTGGGCCATCTCGGCGGTTTCATGTCAGGCTGGTTGTACTGGTATTTCTGGGTGGTGGTGGTCGCCATCGAAGCCATCGCCGGCGCCAAGATCATCCACGACTGGTACCCGCAACTGCCCTTATGGTCGATCGGCGTCGGCCTGATGGCGGTGCTGACCGCGGTCAATCTGATGTCAACCAAATCCTACGGTGAATTCGAATTCTGGTTCTCCTCGATCAAAGTCGCCGCCATCATCGTGTTCATCCTGATCACGGCCGGCTTCGTGTTCGGCATCGGCGCGCCGACCGCCATCGGGTTTGGCAATCTCACCGCCCATGGCGGTTTCGCTCCGAACGGATGGGCGGCGGTGCTGGCCGGCGCCACTTCGACCATTTTCGCCCTGTGCGGTGCCGAAATCGCCACCATCGCTGCTGCCGAGTCGGAAGAACCGAGCAAGGTCATCTCGCGCATGACGGTCACCGTCACCTTCCGTATCCTGGTGTTTTACATCCTGTCGATTGCATTGATCTGCGCCATCGTGCCCTGGAACACCATCGAACCGGGCATCTCCCCGTTCGCGACCACACTGCAGACCATGGGCCTGCCCGGCGTCGAAGTGGCGATGAATGCCTTGGTGCTGGTGGCCGTGCTGAGCTGTCTGAACTCCGGCCTTTACGTGTCCTCACGGGCCCTGTTCGGTCTGGCCAAATACAGCGACGCCCCGCAATGGCTGGTCAAGATCAACGCGCGCAAAGTACCGGCCCGCGCCATTCTGGTCGCCAGCCTGTTCAGTTATTTCGCCTTGGCCATCAATCATTTCTCCGAGGATCTGTTCAGCTTCCTGATCAACGCCTGCGGCGCGACCATGCTGTTCATCTACCTGCTGCTGTCGCTGGCGCAGCTGAAGCTGCGTGCCAGAACCGAGGCCGAGGCTCCGGAACGGCTGCAGATCAAAATGTGGCTGCACCCCTACGGCACCTATGCAGCGATTGCCGCGATGACGGCGGTTTTGGTGTTCATGGGTCTGTCGGATGGGCTGGCCGAGCAATTGTGGCTCAGCCTCGGTGTCGCCGGTATCATTCTGGCTGCGTTCGGACTGTTCCGGCGCAGGGCCTGAAACCGCCGCGTTATACTATGCCCACGTCCCCGTAGCTCAGCTGGATAGAGCGTACCCCTCCTAAGGGTAAGGCCACTGGTTCGACTCCAGTCGGGGACGCCAAAATCTGATTTCCGAATCACCGAATTCCGATAAGGGCAAGCCCCCTTTATCGAGCACCGGCTAAGCCAGGCGCTGCGGCAACGCGGAACTGCGCGCATTGCGGGCGCCCATTGTTGCCTGCAGCACCGATTCACTGCACCAGAGTGCCAGCGACATGCGCGAACGGGTCGCGGCGGTGTACAGCAATTGCCGCGACAACACGGCATTATCGGCATCCGGCGGCAGCAACACCGCGACATGGCCGTATTCCGAGACCAGGCTTTTATGGACAGTGATGGCAAAATCGCCTTCGTGCGGCGGCAATGCATCGGGCGAG
>JBMSNF010000054.1:0-10683 GCA_049421545.1 Arenimonas sp. | reverse complement strand
GTGTCGGCGGCATGATCGCCGCTTTCGTGGTTTGGCTGATGAAAAAAGATGAGTCGGCATACATCCGGACCCATGCCACCGAAGCCTTCAATTTCAACTTCAGCATGTTCCTGTACACCCTGATTGCGGTATTCCTGACGGTCATGACCCTGGGCATCGGCCTGATTTTCGTCATCCCGGCGGCATTCGTGCTGGCGGTAGTGTGGATCTGGTGCACAATTAAGGCCGCCATGGCCGGATTCAACGGTCAGGAGTACCGGTATCCGTTCACCCTGCGTCTATTGAACTGAAGGACGCCTTCGGCATCATGGAAAACGCCGGCGCAAGCCGGCGTTTTCGTTAGGTGGACGACTCCGCCGCCTGACAACTGCGACACAGCCCGTGCACTTCCAGCACCTGCGCACCCGGCGCGAAGCCGAGCGCCTGGGCTTTGGCATCGAGCGATTTCGCGATGGATTCATCTTCCAGCTCGATGGCCGCGTGGCAACGATCGCAGATCAGGAACGGGACGGTATGGCGGATGCTCGGATGATGGCAGGCCACGAACGCATTGATCGAGGCCAGCTTGTGGATGAAGCCGTTGGCCATCAGGAAATCGAGCGCACGGTAGACGGTCGGCGGCGCGTTGGCACCGACTTCCGAGCGCATCTGCTCGAGCAGATCGTAGGCCTTGACCGGTTTTCCGCTCTGCGCGACCAAACGCAGGACCTGCTCGCGGATGGGCGTCAGCCGCAGTCCGCGCTCGGCGCAGGCGAGCTTGACGGCATCCAGATAAGCGCCGGCACCATGCACATGATGGTGCGGATGGGTACAGGCCGGCGCACCCGGATTCATTGCGGCAACGCTCCGACGGCTTTGTGCAGCCGGTCGAGCGCCACATCCCTGCCGCACAGATAGACGGTGTGATCGATTGATGGCGATGCCGTGGAACCGGTGACGGCAACCCGGATGGCCGGACCGACCTTGCCCATGGCCAGATTCAATTCCGACAGCGTTTCGGCAAAGGCCTGATGCACGCCGGCAAGCGTCCAATCGGACAAAGCTTCCAGCTTGCCGGTGAAAAGCTGCAAAGGTTCACGCACGGCTGCGGTGAGCTGTTTGCCCGCGGCAACGGCGTCGATATCGGCCTCGGTGAGCGGGCAATACCAGCATTTGGCCTTCTCCGCCATTTCCTTGAGTGTATGCACGCGATCACGCAGTGCGACGACTACATCCGCCGGATCGGGACCCCGGCCGAGATCATAACCGGATTTCTCCAGGTGCCAACGCAGATGAGCAGCAACGTCCTCAGGCGCATCGGTCTTCAGGTAATGCTGGTTGATCCAGTTCAGTTTCGCCGGATCCAGACGCGAGGCCTTGGCGTTGACGTCTTCGATTTTGAACAGATCGAACATCTCGGCGCGGCTGAAGATTTCCTGATCGCCATGCGACCAGCCCAGACGGACCAGATAGTTCAACAGCGCATGTGGCAGGTAGCCGTCATCGCGGTACTGCATGACATTGGCGGCGCCGTGGCGCTTCGACAGCTTGGCACCCTCCGGGTCGAGGATCATCGGCATGTGCGCGAAGCGCGGCATGAAATCGCCCAGGGCTTTATAGATGTTGATCTGACGCGGCGTGTTGTTGACGTGGTCGTCGCCGCGGATGACATCGGTGATGCCCATGTCAAGATCGTCGACAACGACCGCGAAATTATAGGTGGCGTAACCGTCGGAACGGAAAATCACCAGATCGTCGAGCTCGCTGTTGGAAAATTCGATGCGGCCCTTGATGCTGTCATCCCAGGCGACGGACCCTTCCTGCGGATTGCGGAAACGGATGACCCGGTTCGGATCCTCCCGGAATGGCGCATTGGCATCACGGTAAGCCCCGTTGTAGCGTGGCTTCTCGTTCTTCTCCAGCGCTTCATTTCGCATGGCCTCGAGTTCGTCCTTGCTTTCGTAGGCGTAATAGGCCTTACCCTCGGCGACCAGCTGTTCGGCCACTTGCCTGTAGCGATCCAAACGATCGGTCTGGTAAATCGGACCTTCGTTGTATTCCAGTCCAAGCCAATCCATCGCATGCAGGATGGCATCGACCGCCGCCTGGGTCGAGCGCTCACGGTCGGTATCTTCGATACGCAATACGAACACGCCGCTGCGGCGGCGCGCTTCCAGGTAGCAATACAGTGCGGTACGGGCACCGCCGATGTGCAGGAAGCCGGTGGGACTGGGAGCGAAACGGGTACGGCAGGTCATAGGGAGGCCACGGAAAAATTCACCCTAATTTTAACGGATTCAGACCCCGCCGTCAGAAATGTCGCTTGCCGGGCGCCATTCCGGCAGTTTCCGGCCGGCACGCCAGGATCCGGCCTGCATGGCATCCAACAGGCCCTGGACGGCCTCACGCTCGACCAGACCATGCACCGGCAATGCCAGCACATCGCCGGCGCGGGCCCACAGCAGGATGTCGCGCACGGCCTGGACCTCATCCAGCTGGATGTGCAGACCATCGTCTGCCATTCCGTTTTGCAGCAAGGCACTATGCAGCAAGGCGGGCACTTCGCCCATGGCACGGCCGCGCTCATAGCCGGCCATGTCTTTCAGCACGACCTGATCCGGATGGTAATGCGCCACGGCCTCGGCCAGCTTGACGATGTCATCGTTTTCACGGTTTCCGGCCTGACCCAGCAACACGGCCAATCGCCCGCTGCCCTGCAAGGCTTTGGCGATATCCAGAAACCCCCGCATGCCTTCGGGATTGTGGGCGTAGTCCATCAAAACCCGGACGTCGCCGAACTGCCAGGACTGCAGCCTTCCGGGATTGTCCTGATGGCGCTGACCGAAAGTCTGCAGGCAGGCGGCGATGGCGTTGGGATCAAACCCCAGCAGCGTCGCCGCCAGTGCCGCACCGGCGATATTCTCGAGGTTGTAGCCGGCCATGCCCCCGAAAGCCAGCGGCATGCTGACGATGTCGCCGAAATCCTGCACGACCCCGCCCGCCGAAACCAACAGGTGGCCGTCCGCAATGCCGCAAACGGCCGCTCCGTTTTCACGCTTCTGCGCGAGCAGCGGATGCTGCCAGTCACGGGCGAACCAAGCGATCGGCCCACTATGGCCGGAGCCGTGCTTGACCAGCATCGGATCGGCGGCATTCAAGACCAGCACGCCACCGGGCTTGAGGCCACGCGCCACCGAGAGTTTCACCTGGGCCAGATCATCCAAAGTGAACACGCCGTACTCACCGAAATGGTCTTCACTGACATTGGTGACCAACGCGACATCGGCCTGATCGGTCGCCAGACCACGGCGCAGCAGGCCCCCGCGGGCGGTTTCGAGAATGGCGGCCTGGACCTGCGGATGGCGCAGCGTGGCACGCGCGCCGGCTGGTCCCGAATAATCATCGGCCTCAATCAATTCGCCATTGAAAAACAGGCCGTCGGTGCAGTTATGGCCGCTGGCCAAGCCCGAGGTCCGCGCCATCGCTGCCAGCAAGCGGACGCTCGTGGTCTTGCCGTTGGAACCGGTGACCATCGCCACCGGCAGGACCTGCGCCGTTCCGGTCAGCATGCCTTCCTGCAATGCAAAACCGGCACGGGGCCAAAGGCGCGTCTGCGCGCCGAAGCCGATGCTGATGCTTTCATCATCCAGCAACACCGGCCAATGCGCCGCCTGTGCCGCTTCGATGAAGCGCATCAGTGCCGGTTCGGATTCGGCAACGGCGGACTTCCGGAACACCCGTGAGGCTTCGGAATCACCGATCAGCGGAAATCCGGGCGCATGCATTGAACCATCGGCGCAGACGGTACACCATGCCCACTCGTTGACTTCCGTGGCCGTGTAAAGCTGATCGAGCGGCGCCGTAAAAGCGAGCGTCGCCCCTTTGGGATGGATCTTGCATGCAAACTGCGGCAGCGGCCACTGCAATTGTGCGGCGATGCCGGTGACGATGTCCTGCCACTGCCGGCATTCGCTTTCGGAAACCGGAACGGCACGCGCCTCCAGAACCACGGCGGGCACGGCGAAATACACATTCGGCCCGGTCAGCCGGCGTGAGTCGGTGAACGCCATCGGGTCGGCTCAGTCGTCCTGCTCGGGCAGAATCACGATGCCGCGCTCGTCGCGGGCGACGCCTTCGAACTCGGGCAGCACGGCATCGACGTTGCGGTTGAGCCAGGATTCCATGGCGGCATTGCTGTCCAGCACCTGTTTCTGTGCGGCTGCCTGCCGGCTCATCTCGCCATCCGGGTTGAACTTGGTGATCTGTTTCCAGCAACGGGCCAGCGCGTCACCGAAGATCAACAGCAGATCACCGGTGGCGGCCATGCGCAACGCGCTGTCGATGGCCTGCTGTTCGTCCGGGATGACGTGGATGCTCGATTCCGCGATGCCGTTTGCGCGCAGACGCGCGGCCAGCATGTTCGGCACTTCATCGCCTTCTCGGCCGCGCAGGCCGTCATCGCGCTTGAGCACGTAAGCATCGAATTTGCCGCTGACGGTATCGGCGATGTCGAGAATGTCTTCGTCGCGGCGGTCGCCCGGAGCGGCGAGCACCACCAAGCGCCGGTTCTGCACATCCATGCGCCGCACCAGATCGGTCATGACGCCGACCGCGTGCGCGTTGTGCCCGTAGTCGAGGATGACCTTGAACGGATGCTCGGAAAACACGTTCATGCGACCCGGGGTCTGGAAGAAACTGGTATCGAACGTACGCAGACCCTGGCGGATGGCATCCAGACTGACGCCCAGCGAAAACGCCATGGCCGCGGCGAACATCGCGTTCTGCACGTTATGCATGGCCTTGCCTTCCAGCGTGGCCGGCACCAGATGCGTCCACATCAGCGGAATATGGCTGCCTTTGTCGTACAGGGTGATCATCTGGCCGTTGACGCCGGCCTCGAGCGCGCAGGCACGGCCGCCGGCACGGATGTGTTCGCGGACTAGGCTGTGATCGGGATTCATGGTGACGTAGCAGATGACCTTGGCATCGGTATAGCCCGACATTTTCAGGACATTGGCATCATCGGCGTTCAACACCGCGCAGTCCTGGGCCACTTCCACCACGATGCGTTTGACTTCGGCCAACTGCTCGAGGGTATCGATGCCCTTCAGGCCCAGATGGTCGGCCTGCACATTGAGCACGGCACCGACGTTGCAGTTGCGAACGCCCATGCCGGAGCGCAGCAGACCGCCGCGCGCGGTTTCCAGAACGGCCAGATCGATTTTCGGATCCGACAGCACCATGCGTGCCGAGACCGGGCCGGTCATGTCGCCTTCGATGGTGCGTTGGCCGTCGATGTAGACGCCGTCGGTGCTGGTCATGCCCGGGGTGTAGCCGGCCATTTTGCAGATATGCGCCAGCATGCGGCTGGTGGTGGTCTTGCCGTTGGTGCCGGTGATGGCGGCGATCGGCACCCGCGACGGCGTACCGGCCGGAAACAGCATGTCGATGACCGGTCCGGCGACATCACGCGGCGTGCCTTCGCTCGGCGCCACATGCATGCGGAAACCCGGCGCGGCATTGACCTCGCAGATGCCGCCGCCGATTTCGCGGTAGGACTCGGCGATGTTCTTGCTGAGGAAATCGACGCCGCCGACATCCAGTCCGATGGCCCGGATGGCGCGCACGGCCATGTCGCGGTTATCCGGATGGATGATGTCGGTGACATCGGTGGCGGTACCGCCGGTCGACAGATTGGCGGTCGAGCGCAGCGGCACGATGCGGCCGGCTTCCGGAACCGATTCCGGCGTGAGTTCCTGGCGCGCCAGCATCATGTCGGCCTGCGTGTCCAGTTCGATGCGGGTCAGCACTTTTTCATGGCCGACACCGCGGCGTGGATCGGCATTGACCTGATCCACCAACTGCGCGATGGTATGCACGCCGTCACCGACCACCTGGCCGGGAGTGCGCTTGGTGGCCGCCACCAGTTCGCCGTTGACCACCAGCAGACGGTGGTCATCGCCTTCCAGAAAGGTTTCAACGATGACCGAACGCGAATGCTCTTTTGCGGCCTGGAATCCGAGCGCCACTTCCTCATCGGTTTGCAGGCCGATGGAGATGCCACGGCCATGATTGCCGTTGTAGGGCTTGGTCACCACCGGAAAACCAATCTTGCGGGCGGCTTCGATGGCGCGATCCTGATGCTGGACCAGAATCTGACGCGGAACCGGCAGTCCGAGTCCGGCAAGGATCTTGTTGGTTTCTTCTTTATCTGAGGCTAATTCGACGGCGATATACGATGTTTTTCCGGTGATGGTGGCCTGAATACGCTGCTGGTATTTGCCATGACCCAACTGGACCAGGGATTGTTCGTTCAAACGAACCCACGGAATATTGCGCTCTTCTGCGGCACGCACGAGGGACGCCGTGGACGGGCCCAAGGCGCGCTTCTGCGCGAAGCGGATGAATTCATCACGCGCATCCGGCCAATTCCAGCTCTCGGAAACACCGCGGACCTCACTGAGTTCTTCCGGCAGCAGGGAACCCAGCAGTTTCAGGGCCAGTTCGCCGGCCTCGATGCCTTCTTCGCGCTGCGCGTATTCGTAGACCACCGAGTACACGCCCGGACGGCCGGGGATGGAGCGGGTGCGGCCGAAAGTGACGTCTTCGCCGGCCATGTTCTGCAACTCGATGGCCACATGTTCGAGCACATGACCCAACCAGGTGCCTTCGTCTTCCTGCATGCGGCGGATGAACCCGCCGGGCGTTTTGTAGGAACAGCCGTGCTGCTTGAGTTCCGGCAGCGCCGCGACCAGGGCATCGACGAACTGCGGGCCGAGACGACCGGTCGGCCACTGCTCGAGGACTCCGAGGTCGAGCTCGAGACGGATGACCGGAAAATGGGCGTACTGCGATGGACCTACGAAAACCGAACGAGCCGTAATGCGCATGACGTAATCCTCTATTTTTTGACGGTCACCAGCGTTCCGGGAGAAGCAACACGGGTATGCAGATTGAAAGTGCTTCCGGCCACCAGGATGTGGATGCGCAGACCGAGCATGCACACCGGCTGTCCTTCATCGACCTGATCCATGGACGAAAAGCTCAATTCGGAGGCGTCGACCACGGTCACCCCGCCGGACCCGCCGACTTCCAGAACATTGTCCGGGCCGATGAAGGCCGCGGAATCCTCATCCAGTCCGATGCCGATGGCAAAGGGGTTGTAGGCCAAGGCCGCGGTCAGCCGCCCGAGGCGGTCGCGCTGGCGGAAATGCTGGTCGATCACGAAACGATTGGTCAATCCGAGCCCCGGCGCCAAACGGACATTGCCGGCGACCGGAGTGGAACCTTCTTCTCCGAAGGCGATCATGTGTTCACTCAGGAAACTGGCACCGGCACTGGTTCCGCAGATATGCACGCCATGGGCATTGAGCTCACGAAGGCGTTTGGCCACCGGTGTGCCGCCGAGCAGGGTTGCCAGCCGCAATTGGCTTCCGCCGGTCAGGAATACTCCGGTGACATCATCGAAAACCGCCAGACGCGATGGATCGGAAGCGTCACTGCGTTGTTCGAAATCCACCGAGACCGCCGATTTCGCGCCAAGCGCATTGAATATGCGTTCGTACTTCGGACCGGTTTCCAGCAACCGGCTGGCGGTCGGTATGATGGCGATGCGCGCTTTCCTGCCGCCGCACAATTCAACGAAGCGGCTCAGAATCTGCGGATTGTTTTCCTTGACTTCGGCACCACCGACGGGAATGATCCATCCGCGCGACTTGCCTTTGGGGGAACGACTGGGACACATGCTGGAAAGGACTCCGTTGTTTTTATTCGAATGCGCCAGCCAAACCGGGTTCAGACCGCCACGAACAGCCATTATTGCCGAAAAATCAAGGCTTGGCACGACTTATCTGACTGCGGGATGGGCACTGCCCGCCGCTTTTATGGCATAGTGTTGGCTGAAATCGACGCTCCGGAACATCCCCGCATGTCAGCACCCCGCTCCCCAATACCCGCAACGGCCGATCGCCGTCCCTGCATGCAGGCGTTTCCGGCATGAGCGTCGTGAACGTGCGGATGGCCACCCCATCCGATCTGCGCGAATTGGCCGAGCTGTTCGACGGATACCGCCAGTTCTACCGGCAACCGGCCGATATCGAGCGCGCCCGTGATTTCATTGAAGAACGTCTGGCGCGCAACGATTCCTGGATTCTCGTCGCGCAACGTGGCGATAACCTGGTTGGATTCAGCCAGCTCTATCCCAGCTTCAGCTCCACCCATACCAGCCGCATCGCCATTCTGAATGACCTGTTCGTAGCCGTCCCGGCACGCCGTTCGGGCGTGGCGGCAGCCCTGCTGCTGGCTTCGCAGGATCTTGGCCGTAAACTCGGCCTCAGTGCCTTGGAGCTTTCAACGGCCATCGACAATACTGGCGCGCAGGCGCTCTATCAAAAATACGGCTGGATCCGCGATACCGAATTCCATGTCTATAGCCGCTCGCTGACGGACTGAACTATGAAGAAATGGGTTCTGTTTGTCTTGATCGGCATGGGGATTTTCGCCCTCGGCCGGTTCAGCGCCACGGATTCACCGCTTTCCGCCGGTTCCGAGAACGCCGCGGGCCAAACCCAGGCCAGTACACCCGACACCCGCGGTGCCGACAGTATCGCCGACGCCTACACCCGCCGGCTGCAGGATGTGCCGGTTCAGGCCGAAGGCCGCGTCGTGAAGGTGCTTCCCGATGACAATAAAGGCAGCCGGCACCAGCGTTTCCTGATCGATACCGGCTATGGCCATACCGTACTCATTGCACACAACATCGATCTTGCGCCCCGCATCGACGCGCTGCAGGCCGGTGACACCGTCGCCTTCAAAGGCGAATATGTCTGGAACGATAAGGGCGGTGTCGTGCATTGGACGCACCATGACCCGGACGGACGCCATCCGGGTGGCTGGCTCAGGCATAACGGGCGCACCTACGAGTAAGCCCGGATAAGCCGCAATGCTTTAAACTAGGCACATGAAACCGACTTTGCGAATCACCGCCGCCTTTCTTTTTCTGCTCAGTGCCTGCGGTAAACAACCGGCCCAGGTCAGCCAGGAAGTCGCCATTCCCGGGGTTGAAGCCGCCGGTGAACGCAACATACAGGAAGTCGCGATCGTCGATTATCCGCGTGTCGTGCTCAGCACCGATGCCGGCAATGTCGTCATCGAACTCTATGACGACAAGGCACCGCTGACGGTCCGCAATTTCATGGCTTATGTCGAAGCCGGCCATTACGACAACACCGTCTTTCACCGCGTCATCGGCAACCTTCTGGTCCAGGGCGGCGCCTACACCGCCGACTACCGGCTCAAACCCGAACGCGGATTCATCCGCAGCGAATCCAACAACGGACTGCGCAATCTGCGCGGTACCGTGACTGCGGCCCGCCGCGCCAATGAACCGGATTCCGCAGGCGCCCAGTTTTTCATCAATGTGGTCGACAACCCGCAATTCGATTTCGTATCGGCTGCCGATGCCCGCAGCCGCGGCTATACCGTGTTCGGCCGTGTCGTCGAAGGCATGGAGGTCATCGATGCCATGCGTGGCGTCAAAGTCGCGCCACGCGCAGGTATCGGCGATGCCACGCCGGTCAAACCGATCGTCATCCGGCAGATCCGGGCCGCAGACGCGCCGTGAGTCAAATTTTCATTTCCGATCTGCATCTGGATGATGCCCGTCCTGAGACGACGGCCCAGTTCATCGAGCTATTGGCGCGTGACTGCCGCGGCATCGAAGCCCTGTACATCCTCGGCGACCTGTATGAAGCCTGGATCGGCGATGACGACGACAGCACACTGGCGCAGCAGACCCAGAACGCCCTCGCCGACTGCCGCGCCAGCGGTACCCGTCTGTTCGTCCAGCGCGGCAACCGCGATTTCCTGCTCGGCGCCATGTTCGCCGAACGCATCGGCGCGCAATTGCTGCCGGATCATGCAGTCATTTCCTGTGCCGGCACGCCCACGCTGCTGATGCATGGCGATCTGCTCTGCACCGAAGACCGCGAATACCTCGCTTTCCGCAATCAGGTCCGTAATCCCGCCTGGCAACAGCATTTCCTGTCACAGCCACTTGCCGCACGGCGTGCTTTTGCCGAACAGGCCCGGCAGGCCAGCCAAAGCCGGCAGCAGGATCTGAAAGATGCCCGGCAACTGGAAACCATCACCGATGTCACGCCGGATGCAGTGCTGGCGACGATGCGCCACTATGGCGTCACCCGGATGATCCACGGACATACCCACCGCCCGGCGCGGCATGCGCTTGATCTGGACGGTGTACCCGCTGAACGGATCGTGCTGGGCGACTGGTATACCCAGAGTTCACACCTCGCCAGTGATGGCGATGCACTCAAACTGCATCATTCGCCAGCACCCTGATTCCGCGCATCTCTCCTGAAGTGAATCCGGCAAGCCGCCGTGCATCGTCGTTGTAAGGGCCACGCAAGGCGCCCCGGCCGACATCCTTGAGCAGATCCAGGAATGTACTTTCCGGATCACAGTTACGCTCCCGGCAACAGAAGTTGAACCAATGCGTACCGATGGCGACATGGGCGACCTCTTCGCGCAGAATGATTTCCAGCACTTCGACCGACGCCGTATCCCCGGTCTGGTCCAGCTTGGCAATCATGCCCGGCGTCACGTCCAGTCCGCGCGCTTCGAGCAGACGCGGCACCAAAGCCATACGGGCAAGGCAGTCATGGCGGGTGCGCAAGGCCATCTCCC
>JBMSNF010000053.1:0-11028 GCA_049421545.1 Arenimonas sp. | reverse complement strand
CCGGACGAACTCGACCAGCTCGGCCTGTATGCCGCGGTGACGTTCGGCAGTCCGGCACAGATGTGCGAGCAGGCCGGCGTCGACTACACCACTGAAATCTACGGCGACAGCCAGTTGCTGGAGCGTCTGGACATGGTGACCAACCTCGCCGCCTACCGCATCGTGCAGGAGGCGGTCAACAACGCCCTCAAGTACGCGCATTGCGAACGCATCCGCGTGCGCCTGCGCATCGGCGAGCGCCGCCGCGTCATTTTCGTGCTGCTCGACATCCTCGATGACGGCATCGGTCTGAAAAGCCTGCGCCAGATCGACCACGGCTTCTACAGCATGCGCGACCGGGCCGCCGCCCTGAACGGGGTGCTGCACATCCAGAACCTGCCGGGCGTGCGCGTGCATGTGCTGTTGCGGCAGTAGGCCGCGGATATCCGATGAAAGCCATCCGCGTCCACGGCCCGTGGTGAATGGAGAATGCCTGGGCGGTGAGGAAACTTGCTAGTCTATGCAAGGCAGCCACAGAGGTATCCGAATGTCTTCAGTCTTTGCCCGCCTCCGTGAGGGTTTGCCTCCTGTGCTTTGGACATTCACGGCGACAGGGCTTGCTATGCTTGTTTCCTTCTTCGGCTTTTTTCATTGGATGCCGTTTGCCGGCGTCATGTTCGCAACCCTGTTGCTGCGGCCCCGCCGTGAATGGCCGGTCTGGTATGTGCTGTTCTGCTGTGCGACGTTGGCGCAGTCCGTGATTGTTGCCTACATCACCTATGGCGGTTTGTCGGAAATGTATGCACGGCAGGGCCTGTCACTGCTTCTGATCGGAAATGCCTTGCATCCGCTTCTGGCAATGGCTGCGGTGTACCATGTGCAGCGCCTCGGTCTGCGCGTTCAGCAGCCGATGAGCCTGCATGGCGTCATATTGCTGCTTCGGGGTGCGGCATTGCTGGCAATCCTTCTGACTTTGAAAGACTTCGCTTATATCTTCACCGAGGGCATGGTCGGCGATGTCCGTCGCGGCCAAATCGTGGATATGCAGCCGATTATTCTTCCGGAAAGTCTGCCGGTTTTATTGAAATTCGGCCTCAGTCATTTCATGGGGGCTTTCATCGGAGTCGTGCTGGTGGTGCCTTTGGCACTCTGGGCATTGGTGCCTGCCAACCGGCCGGGCTCGGTGCACATCCTGCGTTCGTTTCTGGTCTATCTACCCTTGCTTCCGTTACTGATCTATCTGGGCAACACCCGGATACCAGGTGTTGGCGCTGATCTGGGCGGATTGGTAGCACTCCTGTTTCTGGTGGTCGTGGTGGTTTTTTCATTCCGTCATGGCTGGCGCGGCGCCGCACTTTCGGTACTGGCGATCAGCGGTCTGAATGCCTACTCCGACCATCTTCTCGGTAACGCACCGGACCTCCTCGAACTGCAGCTGACGATTGCGATTCTGAGTGCGATGGCTTTGCTGTTCGGTATCGGCATGGACGAGCTGCATACCAGCAATGCCGCGTTGCAGTCGGACAAGGCCAGACTGCGTCAGGCGTTGTCCGCACTGGCGGAGTCGAGCCGCCGCAACATGGAGGTGGAAGAAAACGAGCGCAAACGTCTGGGGCACGAACTACATGATGATCTCGGCCAGCTGTTGACCGCCATGGAGCTGCGGATGGCCGCCGCCGGGAAAAATCCCGACATTGAGGCCTTGGAGAGCATCAGTGAACGCATGCGCCAATCGCTGGCCTCAGTCGTGAATGCGCTCGGTCCGGGCGACTTGAACCAGGCCGGCCTTTACGAGGCATTGGCTAATGGTTCACTGCGACAACTTTGCGAATTGGCCGGCATCCGCTATCAGGTTCGGTTTCAGGGCAACGGCAATTTGTGGGGCCGGCTGTCCTCTGCGACGGTCCTCGCCGCTTACCGCATCGTACAGGAAGGGGTCAACAACGCCGTCAAATACGCCCAATGCCGGCGGCTGGATGTCCGTTTGAGGATTGGCCAACACAGTGGGAATCGTGACCGCATCCTATTGATGATCGATATGCGGGACGATGGAGTCGGGTTGGACGAAGCCGCAATCCGGTCCGGATTTCATTCCATCCGTGACCGTGCTCTGGCATTTGATGGCGAGGTCCACATCAGCGGCCGTAATGGCCTGCGTGTGCATGTACTGCTGCGGCAATAAGCCCCGGATATCTGTTAAAATGAGGCATCCGCGCCCGTAGCTCAGCCGGATAGAGTAGTGGCTTCCGAAGCCATTGGTCGGGGGTTCGAATCCCTCCGGGCGCGCCATTTCCGCGGGGATGGCCCGATTATCCTCCCCGTGCTGGCAGCGGCAGGTGTGTATGAAGCGAGCGTTCCACCACGATCGGCGCGGCATCACCATCCACTTCTTTCTGGCCTGGATGTGTTTTTACATTGCCCTGCATCTGGCTTACCTGTCCTACGACACTTACCGGCAGGATCAGCGCCAGCAGGTGGCTCTGGACTCCGCATTGGAACGCATCGAATTTTACGACGCTGCTCTCACCTCGGCGGCGAAATCCGGCACCCAAGATCGGTCCATAGACTGGGAGCGGCAATATGAAGCGGGGCTGCAGCAGCTGGAACGGACGCTCAAAGTCATCAGCAACGAGCTTCCCGAAACGAATCCCCAGATCATCGCGCTCCAGCAGAGCAACACAGAGCTCGTGGCCATCGAGCGCATGGCGTTTTCCATCAGCAAACAGGATCGACCGCGCGCGGCCATGTCATTGCTCGACAGCGTGTCCTACACTGACGCGAAGAAGCGTTTTGCCGCGGCTTCCGCGGGCCTTGATACGGCATTGACGCAACAACGCGGATACAACCGCGATCGTATGTGGCTCAAGTTATGGAGCTTCGGCGGCGGTATTCTGTTGATGCTGGTCCTGATGTGGTGGATGCTGCACCGCGCCTACAGGCAGCTTGACCGCAAACTGATGCAGGAGCAGACCAAGCAGATGCTGGCCGAACGCCTGCTGGCCCCGGAAAGCGCGCCATTGGATGAAGACATCGCCTGGACCTTGCAGCTGCTGGCCGAAAACACCGGTGCCGACATGTCAATGCTGATCCGCTGGCGTCCCGGCGGCGACCCCCACCGGTGGTCTTGGCATGCCGCGGATCTGCCACAGATCAGACATTGCATCCAAGTCTTCGGCGACTTGTTGGAAAGCCAGCCGCCGCCGCCGGATGTCGTGCTCGATGCCGAGCAACTACGACGCCACTTCGCGCCATTGCAGGCCCCCTGCAACATCCTCGAGAACGCCCCCGGCATTCTGTGTATCACTTCACCGCTTGTCTCAGGGCGGCATTCGGCTTTGGTGTTCGTGCGCATGCGTAACCGCAGGCATTGGTCCGATGATCAGATTGCCGGCATCGAGGGCTTTGCCGATACCCTGTCCCGGTCCATCGACAAGCGGGACCAGGAAGCCCAGATGTACCAACTTGCAACCACCGACAGCCTGACCGGTCTGGCCAATCACCGGCACTTCATCGAACAGCTGGCCTTGGAAATCAAGCGCACCCGGCGTTCGAATGCATCCTGCGCCCTGCTGATGATGGATATCGATCATTTCAAGGCGGTGAATGACACCTACGGCCATGAGGCCGGCGATGCCGTTTTGGTGCAGCTGACCAGCAGCATGCGCAGCACATTGCGCGATATCGATACCTTCGGCCGACTGGGTGGCGAAGAATTCGCGGCGGTATTGCCGGGCGTGGGCGTCATAACGGTGATGCAGGTCGCCGAGCGGCTGCGTGCCTGCGTCGAGAGTAATGCCATCGTTACCCGCACCGGCACCATCAGAGTCACCATCAGCATCGGCATCACCTTGGCCAGCGGCGTGGACGATGATGCGGACGCCCTTCTCCGGCGTGCCGACAGCGCCATGTATCAGGCCAAGAACGAAGGCCGAAACTGCATCCGGATGATTCTGCCATGAGCAAAACTCCGCCATTGCAGACCTTCAGTCTGCGCAACGCCCACGGTCACATCGTGGTTGCCGAATACGGCGGCCAACTGCTGCACTGGCAATGCCCGCAGGGCGTGGAGCGGTTGTACACCCCCGAACACCTGCACCTCGTTGCCGGTCGCGCCCTGCGCGGCGGGGTGCCGGTGTGCTTCCCGCAGTTCTCCGGACGCGGCGGCTTGCCGAAACACGGCTTGGTGCGTACGCGGCCCTGGCGGCTGCGGGCGCAGACCGCGTCGGCCCTGATTCTCGCCATCGAAGATGATGCCGACACACGCGCACTCTGGCCGTATGCCTTCGAACTGGTGCAGACCCTGGTGTTGGATGCCAACGGTCTGAGCATCACGCTTGATTTCCACAACCGCTCGGATCAACCCCTGGTGTTCACCGCCGCCTTGCATACGTATCTGCGTGTACCCGATGTCACCGCCTGCACCTTGCATGGGCTGAACGGCCATGTGTATGAAGACGCCGCCGATGACGGGCGCTACAAGAACCAGCAGGGCAATCTGTTCATCGCCGGAGAGGTCGATCGTGTCTTCGCCGATGCGCCGAAGCAGCTTCGCCTGAATTACGGCACCGGCGAATCGCTGGCGATCCGCCAAGGCGGCTTTGCCGACACCGTGGTCTGGTGCCCGGGCCCTGGACTGGCGGCCGGTTTCAGCGACATGCCGGGCGCGGATTGGCAACGCATGCTGTGCGTGGAGGCGGCCGCGGCCGCGCAGCCGGTCACCGTGCTGGCCGATGGCCATTGGCAGGGTTGGCAGAAACTGCAGGTGGTTTAAGCGCGGCAGATGTCCAGATAATTGCGGACGGTGGCGTCTAGACCATCATACAGCGCTTCGCCGATCAGGGCATGGCCGATCGAAACTTCCAGCACCGACGGTACTGCCCTCAGAAAATTACCGAGATTGGCTTGACTGAGATCGTGCCCGGCATTGACGCCGATGCCGAGTGCCTGTGCTTCTACCGCAGTCTTTGCACACGCCGCGGTCGCCGTCGGATCGCCGTGCGCAAAAGCTTCGGCGTATGGGCCGGTATACAGCTCGATGCGGTCGACGCCGACCGCCTTGGCCAGCGCCAGATCGGGCGTGCCGGCATCCATGAAAATCGAAACCCGCACGCCCCACTCCCGCAGCTGTTGCACATACGGTTGCAGGCGTGCGCTGTCGGCACGCAGATCGAAGCCGTGATCGGAGGTGATCTGGCCGTCGCCGTCGGGAACCAGTGTGGCCTGGGTCGGGCGCGTGCGTTCGATTAGCGCCATCAATCCGGGATAATCGCCGCGCGCCGGTGCGAACGGATTGCCCTCGATGTTGTATTCCACGCCATGCTGTCGGCACAGCGTCGCCAGTGCATCCACATCGCCCGGCGTGATGTGGCGCTGGTCCGGACGCGGATGCACGGTGATGCCGTGGGCGCCGGCGGCAATCGCGGTTTCGGCGGCCTTCTGCACCGACGGCTCGAGCCCACCGCGGGAATTGCGCAGCACCGCGATTTTATTGACGTTGACGCTGAGTGCGGTCACGTGTCGTTGCCGCCGTCTCCGGCTTTGCGGGCTTTGGCCTGTTCGGCCAGTTCGCGCATGCGCCGCAGCTCATCGGGACTGATGATATGGCGTTCGGGCCGCCGTTGGCTTTCCACGCGGCTGCTGAGCAGGTTCCAGGAGCCCAGAAACAGGAATACCAGCGCCATCACCACCAGAAATCCGACGCCGCGGGTGCTGAGATCGGCGAACATGGCCATGACCATGGCGCCGATGCTGAGCAGGTAATAGAGGATGTACATAGGTGTTCTCCGTGATGCCTGTGATTATAGCAACGGTGAAAACAGGCGTGCTCCGGCCTGGGCCAGACGCTCGCCCAGCGGCAGGCGGATTTTCGGATCGAAGCGGCGCGATTCGCCGAGATAGCCGTACAGGATGCGCGCCAGCCGGTCGCCGAGAGCGGCGTCTTCGAACAGCACCGACAGCTCGAAATTGAGGCGGAAGCTGCGCCGGTCGAAATTGGAGCTGCCGAGGATGACCGTGCCGTCATCGACCAGCAGGGCCTTGGTGTGCAGCATGCGCGGGAATTCATAAATACGCACGCCGGCCTCCGCCAGCACATCGAAATAGGAGCGTGCGGCCAGGGTCACCATCCGGCTGTCGCTGCGGTGCGGCACGATCAGGGCGGTATCGACGCCGCTGAGCGCGGCCGAGGTCAGCGCCATCATGGCGGCTTCGCTGGGCACGAAATACGGCGTGACCAGCATCACCCGTTTGCGCGCGCCGGTGATGGCTTCGACATGGGCGCGGTGGATCGGCTCCCAGGGTGTATCCGGTCCGGCCGCCAGTACCTGCGCGGTCACCGATCCGGCCGTTGCCGGCGGCGGCAGGAAATAGCGGGCATCGGCCTTGAAACGGCCGCCGGCATACAGCCAGTCGGCCACGAAGGCCAGTTGTAGCCAACGTGCGATTTCGCCGTCGGCGCGGAAATGCAGGTCGACATAGGCATCCGCTCGCAGACTTTCGTTTTCCTCATCGGTGATGTTGATGCCGCCGGTAAAACCGGTGAAGCCGTCGATGACCACGATCTTGCGGTGCGAGCGGATGTTGATCTGCGGCCGCCACAGTTTGCGCAGATAGAACGGATGGAAAAAAGCGATTTCGACGCCGGCATCGCGCAGCGGCTTCAGGAACCGTTCGCTGACATTCTTGGAACCCATCCGGTCCAGCAGCAGACGCACTTCGATGCCGCGCAAGGCCTGCCGGACCAGGGCATCGCGGATGCGCGTGCCGGTGACATCGGGTTCGAAAATGTAATACTCGAGATGGATGTGATGATTGGCCGCGTCGAAAGCCTGTTCGAGTGCGGCGTAGGTGGCGGCACCGTTTTCCAGCAGATCCACATGCAGTGCGCTGCTCGGTGCGAATCCGGAAGCGGCGGCATTCAGGCGCATCAGCGCATCGGCATTGTCGGCAAGATTGGCTTCGGTCAGCGGCAACAGGCCGGCGCGCGCCTTGCTGCGTTTCAGGTTCTGCCGTTTGATCCGGGTCGGGCCGAGGAAGTGGTAGATCAGGAAGCCGATGTACGGCAGCAGGATCAGCGACAGCAGCCAGCTCAGGGTCGCGATCGGCTCGCGCTTCTGCAGCAGGATCCAGGCGCTGAGCAGCAGCACATACAGCAGCCAGAGCAGACCGAGCACCAGCGAAATGTTCGGCCATGCCGCCTGCAGGTGCGCCCAGCCGTTCAGTACGGCCTCGATCATGCCTGCTTTCCGTAAATGGTTTCGGCGCGTTGGAACAGAACCCAGCTGGTCGCGATGTATTTGGCGCCGCCCTGCGGACGGTTGCCGCGGTGGGTATGGGTGAAGCCGGCCGGTGCGATCAGAAAGGCGCCGGCTTCCGGCATGACTTTCCGGGATTGATGGAAAAATTCGGTTTCACCGGCGCCGAAGCCGTCATTCAGATAGGCCGTCCACAGCAACACGCGGTGCAGGCTTTCGGTGCCGCTGTCCTTGGGATAGAACTCGCAGTGCCAGTACGGATAGCCGCCTTCATCGGCCTCGTAACGCTGCAGATTCACCGGGCCGGGCCGGAACACGGCACGCAGCAGATCGCCGAGGGCTTTGTCGTCGAGCGCACGGATGTCATCGTGCTGGTAACGCACGCGTTTGCCGTCCGCGGTTTGCCGCTGCAGCAGCAGCGGGGCGATCAGCACATAAGGGTAAGTGCGCACGTAAGCGAGCAGGGCGCGGAACATGGCGGTGTTGAGCTCACGCTCGACGCCCTGCCAGTCCGGATGCTGGTTGAGCTGGATGTCGCGGCTGTTTTTCAATTCCGGCATCACCCCGCCGCCGACACGCCCGGGCACCGCCAGCCGGCTGTCGTCGAACCGGCGGATGATATCGGCGCAGCGTTCGGCCTCCAGCAGGCCGGGATAGACGCCGATGAAATCGGAATCCGGCAGGCTCATGCGCGGTCGTGCTCGTGGTGGTAGCGTTCGGCTTCGGCGACTTCATTGCGCGAGCCCAGAAACACCGGTACGCGCTGATGCAGGCCCTCGGGCTGCACTTCGAGCATGCGCCCGCGCCCGGTGCTGCAGGCGCCGCCGGCCTGTTCGAGGATGAAGCCCATCGGATTGGCTTCATACATGAGCCGCAGACGGCCGGGCTTGCCCGGGTCCTTGCTGTCGGCCGGATACATGAAGATGCCGCCGCGGGTCAGGATGCGATGCACTTCCGACACCATGCTGGCGATCCAGCGCATGTTGAAATCCTTGCCGCGCGGACCGGTCTTTCCGGCCAGAAGGTCGCGGATGTAGTTTTGTACCGGCGGATGCCAGAAGCGCTGGTTCGACATGTTGATGGCGAATTCGCGGGTATCTTCCGGCACCTGCACGTCGCTGCGGGTCAGAATGAAGCTGCCCTGTTCGCGGTCGAGCGTGAACATGTGGGTGCCGCGGCCGAAAGTGAGCACCAGGATCGTGCTCGGGCCGTACACGGTATAGCCGGCACAGACCTGCGCACTGCCGGGCTGCAGGAAGTGTTCATCGCGCGGCTCGGTCACGCCGTCCGGGCAGCGCAGTACCGAAAAGATGGTGCCGACCGAAACGTTGACGTCGATGTTGGAACTGCCGTCGAGCGGATCGAACAGTAGCAGGTAATTGCCGCGCGGATAGCTGCTCGGAATGGCGTGTGCGTGTTCCATTTCCTCCGAAGCCAGGCCGGCCAGATGGCCGCCCCACTCATTGGCTTCCAGCAGGATCTCGTTGCTCAGCACGTCGAGTTTCTTCTGGGCTTCACCCTGCACATTGCCGGTGCCGGCATCGCCGAGCACGTCGCCCAGGGCGCCTTTGCCGACCGCGGTCGAAATGGTCTTGCAGGCGCGCGCCACCACCTCCAACAACAGACGCAGATCCGCGTTAATATGGCCTTGGTGCTGCGCTTCGATCAGATAGCGCGACAGGGCGGTCGGTTTCATGGGCGAAGTCCTGGTGCGGTTTGTCGTATTGTAATGCGTGGCGGGAAACAGAACGGAGTCGCATGGATATTTTTTCCAGTACACCGCTGCTACCGGCGCTGATGACGGCCCTGGGCATCGGCTTGATGATCGGCATGGTGCGCGAGCGCACCCATCTGGAAACCTTCGCCGGGGTGCGCACGCATGCGCTGACCGCCCTGGCGGCGGTGCTGTCGACCAGCTTGGGCCCCGGCCCGTTCCTGATCCTGTTGGGTCTGGTGCTGGTGCTGGTGTCGCTGGCGTACTGGCGCTCGGCCGCGCAGGATGCCGGAATGACCGGCGAAATCGCACTGATGGTGACCGCCCTGCTGGGTTCGCTGGCGGTGACCCAGACCGCCCTGGCGGCCGGGCTGGGTGCGCTGGCGGCGGTGCTCCTGTACGCCAAGACGCCGCTGCACCGGTTCGCCAAGGAAGTGCTCAGCGAGCGGGAAGTGCACGACGGCATCATTCTGTTGGCCAGCGCCCTGATCGTGCTGCCGTTGCTGCCCGATCATGCCATTGATCATTACGGCGTACTCAATCCGGCCAAGCTGTGGCGGTTGGTGGTGTTGGTGATGCTGGTCGGCGCCATCGCGCATATCGCCCTGCGTCTGGTCGGCAACCGTTGGGGCTTGCCATTGGCCGGCTTCTTTTCCGGATATGTGTCGTCCACGGCGGCCACGCTCAGCTCCGCCGGCACCGCGCGTGCCGAGCCCGAACTGAAATCCCCGGCCCTGGCGGCGGCGCTGCTGGCCAATGCCGCGTCGCTCAGCCTGTTCATCCCGATTCTGCTGGCGATGGCGCCGGCCTATCTGCACGCCATCCGTTTCGAGCTGGCGGCAGCCATTGCTGTGCTGGTTCTGCTCAGCGTATTCGGCCTGCGTTACAGCCGCGATGCCATCACCGAATCCTCGGTCGCGCAGAAACGCATGTTCCGCATCCAGCATGCCTTGGCGCTGGTGGCCATCATCGCCGCCATCCTGTTTTTGACCGCCTACCTCAATGAAGTGCTCGGTCCGAAATGGGCAGTCGCGTTGGCCCTGTTTGCTTCCGCCGCCGAATTGCATGCGGCCTTGGTCGGTGTCGCCGAACTCAGCAAGTCCGGGGCAATGCCGCACCCCGAGTGGGGTCTGTTCGGTCTGTTGCTGGTCAGCAGCAGTGTCAAAACCGGGATTGCCTGGTACGCCGGCGGCTGGGATTTCGCTTGGCGTTTCGGGGCTGCGATGCTGACGACACTGGGCGTGGTCGCCGCGGTGACCTTGCTCTGGGGCTGATTCCTCAGATATCGCCGTCGGCCAGCCAGCCCTCGCCGCTGCCGCGATGGAACACGCGGTCGTCGTCCAGCACGGTACCGGCCGGAACCGGCTCAAGCGCTTTCAGTTGTCCGTACACCGGCTCGAAATCGGCGAAGGTGGCTTCGAACAGCTGCTGGAAGCTGTCGATGACGAAATAGGTTTTCTGATAGGTGTCGATGCGGTAACGCGTGCGCATCACGCGCTGCAGATCGAAACCGATGCGGTTCGGCGCGGTCGCGTTCAGACTGTAATCGCATTCGCCTTTCGAGCTGAGGATGCCGGCGCCGTAGATGCGCAGGCCGTCGGCGGTGTTGATCAGGCCGAATTCGACCGTGTACCAATACAGCCGCGTGAGTTGCGCCAGCGCTTCGGCGCCGAAGCCGTGCGCGCGCAGTCCGCCCTGGCCGTAGGCGCGCATGTAATCGGCGAACACCGGATTCATCAGCAACGGCACATGGCCGTAGAGATCGTGGAACAGATCAGGTTCCGAGAGGTAATCGAGCTGGTCCGGTCGACGGATCCACCAGGTCACCGGGAAGCGGCGGTTGGCCAGATGCTCGAAGAAATCGAGTTCCGGCAACAGGCCTTCCACGCCGATGATCTGCCAACCGGTGGTGGCTTTCAGGATCGCGTTCAGTTCACTGAATTTGGGGATGCCGGCATCGCTCATGCCCATGGCGGCGGTGGCGTCGAGGAATTCGCGGCAGGCCTGCTGGCCCAGCTGCGCCTGCTGGCGGCGGAACAGGGTGCGCCAGACCGCATGGTCGGTTTCGCTGTAGCGCTCCCA
>JBMSNF010000052.1:0-11129 GCA_049421545.1 Arenimonas sp. | reverse complement strand
GGACGAGGATTTCATCGAGCGTCTGTGGGTGGTCAATACCCATGACACGCTGCTCACCTTTACGTCCGAAGGGCGCGTGTTCTGGCTCAAGGTCTACCAGTTGCCGGATTCCGGTCCGAATTCACGTGGCCGTCCGATCATCAACTGGATTCCGCTGCAGCCCGGCGAGAAGGTGCAGGCGGTGCTTCCGGTCCGGGAATTCTCCGATGACCGCTTTGTGTTCTTCGCCACGCGCAACGGCACCGTCAAGAAAACGCCGCTGTCGGAATATTCGCGTCCGCGGGCCAACGGCATCTGGGCCATCAATCTCGACGAGGGCGATGGTCTGGTGGATGTGCAGCTGACCGACGGCAGCAAGGACATCATGCTGTTCGGTTCCCACGGCAAGGCCGTGCGCTTCGACGAGTCGGAGGTTCGCTCGATGGGCCGTACCGCGACCGGCGTACGCGGCATGCGACTGCCGGACGAGGGCGCGATCGTGGTCAGCATGGTGGTGGTCGATGGCGATGGCGACATCCTGACCGCCAGCGAGAACGGTTTCGGCAAACGCACCGACGTCTCGGCATATCCGAAAAAAGGCCGCGGCACGCAGGGCGTCATCGCCATCCAGACCTCCGACCGGAACGGCCGTCTGGTCGGTGCCATCCAGCTGACTGAACTCCAGGAAATCCTGCTGATTTCGGATCAGGGCACCATGGTCCGGACCCGGGCTTCCGAAGTGTCGCAGGTCGGCCGCAACGCCCAGGGGGTGACCCTGATGCGCGTGGCCGACGATGAAAAGCTGATGGCCATCGAGAGCCTGGATGTCATCGAAGATGATGCGGAGCCGGATGCCGAACCCGAAACCGCCGAATAAGCTTTGATTGGATGAAAGAAAAACGGCGGGAATTCCCGCCGTTTTTTCTGCCGGCAAGCTGATCGATCACTTGTAAAGTTTGGCTTTTCCGTCTTTCAGACGCACCATGCTGCCGACCTTGATGCTGCTCAGGGTTTCCTGATGGGCATACTTGATTTCGCCATCGCGCATGCGGATGGTGATTTTGTATTCTTTGTTGCCTTCGGCGATTTTCTTTCCGGCATAGGCGCCGCCGGCGGCACCGGCAACGGTAGCGGCGGTCTTGCCCTTGCCGCCGCCGACCTGGTTGCCCAGAAGGCCGCCGGCAACGGCACCGATGACGGCACCACCGGTTCCGGATTTGGCGTCACTGACTTTCTCGATGTGGGTGACCACACCGCATTTGGCGCAATCGGCAGGCCAGTTGGTGTTGTCATAGGTCTTAGGGGCCGATTTGTCGGAATGTGCCATAGCCAATGAGCTGATGCCCATGATGGCGGCGGCGAACAGTATGCAGATTTTCTTGTTCATGGCGGAGCTCCGTGGTTTAAAGTGCGGAAAGAACATGTTCTGCCGAAGAAACCGAGAATTCACCCGGCGCCTCGACGAACAGATGGGTGACGATGCCGTTGTCGGCGATCAATGCGAAGCGCTTGGCGCGCAGGCCCATGCCGAAGGGCGTGGCATCCAGTTCCAGTCCGAGCGCCTTGGTGAATGCCCCGTTGCCATCGGCCAGCATGGCGATGCTTTCGGGGGAGGACTGGCTTTTTGCCCAGGCGCCCATGACGAAGGCATCGTTCACGGACAGGCAGGCCAGGGCATAGCCCTTGGCGGCGAATGCCTCGGCATGCTCGATGTAGCCCGGCAGATGCTTTGCCGAGCAGGTCGGCGTGAATGCGCCGGGCACGGCAAACATGACGACCTTTCTGCCGGCGAAGAACTCGGAAGTCTCGACCGCTTGGATGCCGTCTTTGAGGGTGTTGATGGTGGTGTTGGGAATGGGGTTTCCGATTTCGATTGCCATGTTCAGCCTGTAGGGATTGCGGTAAGGGAATGATAAACTCTTTCTGTCAGCTTTTCGTGAATCGCAGCAAAGGCCACGAATCGCTCCGATGAATGGAGCCCGTTTATGGAATTCAAGGATTACTACAAGGCGCTCGGGGTCGAGCCGTCCGCCAGCGAAGCGGAAATCAAGACCGCCTACCGGCGGCTGGCGCGCAAGTACCACCCGGATGTCAGCAAGGAGGCCGGCGCCGAGGAGCGCTTCAAGGCGGTCAATGAGGCCTACGAGGTGCTCAAAGACAAGGACAAACGTGCCCAGTACGACCAACTCAAGGCCAGCGGCTACCGGCCCGGAGAAGAGTTCCGGCCGCCTCCGGGCTTCGGCGGAGGAGGGTTCCAATTTGATTTCAATGAGATGGGCGGCAATGCCGGTTTCAGTGATTTCTTCGAATCCCTGTTCGGCGGTGCGCGCCGGCCGCAACCGCAGCCGCCGGCCGGTAGCCGTGTGCGTCTGGCGATACCGCTTGAGCGTGCCTTTTCCGGGGGCAAACAGAAAATCCGAATCGGTGAACGAACGCTGGAGATCGGCATTCCGGCCGGAATCCGACCCGGACAAACCATCCGTCTGGCCGGGCAGGGCGAGCGGGGCGGGGATCTTCTGATCGAAATCAGTTATCACGAGCACCCTGAGTTCGAGCTGGACGGCCAGAACGTGCTGTACACCCTGAGCCTGATGCCTTGGCAGGCGGCCTTGGGGGCAACCGTATCGGTACCGACATTGGGCGGAAAGGTCGATCTCAAGGTGCCGCCGGAATCGGACAGCGGCAAGCGCCTGCGTCTGAAAGGTCGCGGCATGCCGGGCAAGGCCGGCCATGGCGATCAGTTGGTTGAAATTGAAATTACGGCGCCAGCGCCGAGAACTCCTGAACAGGAAGCGCTATACCGGCGCATGGCGGATCTGTTTCCGGCGGATTAGGCCAGGCCGCTCGGCAGGACCTGTTTGATGATTTCAATCAGCTCGTTTTCGTTGAAGGGTTTGGTCAGATACGCCTTGGCGCCCTGACGCATGCCCCAGACCTTGTCGGTTTCCTGGTCTTTGGTGGTCACCAGGACGATGGGAATATGGGCGGTGGTCTCGTCACGGGTCAGTGCCCGTGTCGCCTGGAACCCATTCAGATTCGGCATGACCACGTCCATCAGGACGAGGTCCGGTTTTTCATTCCGGCACAGTTCAACTCCGATGACGCCGTCTTCAGCGGTCAGCGCTTCGTGCCCGAGTTTTTCCAAGATGCGCTTCATGCCCAGAAGCTGGGAGGGGGAGTCGTCGACGACCAGAATGCGAGCCATAAAAAGTTCCCTGAATGGATGTGTTTAGTTAAAGCCAAAACCGGAATTTTAGCAAGCATCCCCGTCGATCCGGACGACGACACGGCCGAAAGATCGGCCGGATAGCATCTGTGCGAAGACTTCCGGCAGACCCTGAAGGGCGGTTTCGCGGACCGGCAACGCTACCAGACTTTCGGCATCGAAATGACGGGCAAGGAGCTGCCAGACGCGTTCACGGATGGATCGTTCGGTTCCGGCCGATGCAATGCCGAGCAGTGAGACTCCCCGGATGATGAAGGGCATGACCGTAGCGGGCAGATCCTGCCCCGAAACCAAGCCGCAACTGGCGACATTGCCGTAAGGGACGGTCTGGGCAAGCAATGATGCCAGCGTTTGGCCGCCGACATTGTCCAACGCACCGCCGAAACGGGCTTTGTCCATCGGCTTATCCGTGATTACGGATTCGCGGGTCAGCACGGCCTCAGCGCCGAGCTGCCGCAACAGACCGGCATGTTCGGGTTTGCCGGAAACGGCATGGACGCGGTATCCGGCCCGGTGGAACAGGGCCGTGGCCAGCATGCCGACGCCGCCGGTGGCGCCGGTGACCGCGCTCGGCCCCAGATCGGGGTGCTGACGGTTTTCCTGCATGCGCAGGAGTGCCAGTCCGGCCGTGAAACCGGCAGTGCCGAGAATCATGGCCTCGCGCGGGCCCCAGCCCTTGGGAAGACGAATGACATGGCGGTGATCGATGCGTACTTCGGTGCTGTAGCCGCCGTCCACGGTTTCCGAAAGCCCCGAGCCGGTAACCAGAACGGCATCACCCGGCTTGAATCGGGGGTCGGCCGATTCAATGATGCGCCCGGCGCAATCGATGCCGCCGTTGAGCGGAAATTGCCGCAGGATCTTGCCCTGTCCGGTACCCGCCAGTGCATCCTTGTAATTGACGCTGGAGAAGTCGACTGCAATGCGGGTATCGCCGGAGGTCAGGTCGGCGCTTGAAAGCGTTTCGATCCCGGCGCTATAGCCACGATCGTCGTTATGGATCCGGTAGGCATGGATTGGGCTCATATCATGGTTCCTCGGGCGTGAAAAAACCCGCATTGCTGCAGGTTTTTCCTGGGTCTTCCAATCCGTCAGTTGACCTTGTGAATGGCGCGTTTATCCACCGCCATGGCGGCGTCGTGGATGGCTTCCGAAAGGGTCGGGTGGGCATGGCAGATGCGGGCCAGATCCTCGGCCGAGCCGTGGAATTCCATGGTCAGCACACCTTCATGCACCAGTTCGGAAACACCAACGCCGACCAGATGCATGCCCAGTACGCGATCGGTTTCGGCATGGGCGATGACTTTCACGAAGCCCGCCGGTTCGCCCATAGCCACGGCGCGGCCGACTGCGGCGAACGGGAAACTGCCGGTTTTGTATTCAACGCCTTCCGCCTTGAGCTGCTGTTCGGTTTTGCCGACCCAGGCGATTTCCGGTTCGGTGTAGATCACCCAAGGGATGGTGTCGAAGTTGACATGACCGGGCAGGCCGGCAATCAGTTCGGCGACGGCGATGCCTTCCTCGAAACCTTTGTGGGCCAGCATCGGGCCGCGCACGCAGTCGCCGACCGCCCAGATGCCGTCGACGCCGGTGCGGCAATGCGCATCGACCTCGATCTGGCCGCGTTCGTTGAGTTTGACGCCGGTGCCTTCGGCCAACAGGCCTTTGCTGGCGGCCTTGCGTCCGACCGCAACCAGCAGCTTGTCGACCACCAGATTCTGGTCGGCTTTGCCGTCGTTGTAGGTCAGATGCACTTCGCCGTTTTTGATATCGGCTTTGCTGACTTTGGCGCCGAGCTTGATGTCGAGTCCCTGTTTTTTGAACTCTTTCAGTGCGGTACGCGCCACTTCGGCATCGGCAGAACCGAGGAAATCCGGCAGCGCTTCGAGAATGGTCACTTCGGCACCGAGACGTTTCCAGACGCTGCCCAGTTCCAGGCCGATGACGCCGGCACCGATCACGCCGAGGCGTTTCGGCACCGTGGTGAAATCGAGTGCACCGACATTGTCGACGATGTGCTTGCCGTCGAATTTCGCGAACGGCAGTTCGATCGAATCCGAACCTGCGGCGATGACGATGTGTTTGCCGGTCAGTTCGACGACGGTGCCGTCATGCTGTTTCACACTGACGCGCTTGCCCGGCTGCAGCTGGCCGAAGCCATAGAACGGCGTGATTTTGTTGGCCTTGAACAGAGCCGCGATGCCGCCGGTGAACTGTTTGACGATCTTGTCTTTGCGGCCGACCATGGTCGCGACATCGATTTTGGCATTGTCGGCACTGATGCCGTGCTCGCCGAACAGATGCTGCATGTTCCAGAACTGACGCGAGGAGTCCAGCAGCGCCTTGGAGGGGATGCAGCCGACGCGCAGGCAGGTGCCGCCCAGTGCCGGTGCGCCGTCCTTACCGAGGGCGGCGTCGATGCAGGCGGTTTTCAGGCCGAGCTGCGCGGCACGGATGGCCGCATGGTAGCCGGCCGGACCGGCGCCGATGACCACGACATCAAATTCATTACTCATGATTCATTCGCCTTGAGAAGGATTACAGACCGAGCAGCATGCGGTGCGGGTTTTCCAGCTGGTTCTTGATGTCGACCAGGAACAACACCGCATCCTTGCCGTCGATGATCCGGTGATCGTAACTGAGCGCGATGTACATCATCGGGGCGATCACGACCTGGCCGTTTTCGGCGATCGGACGTTCCTTGATTGCATGCATGCCGAGGATGGCCGACTGCGGCGGATTGACGATCGGCGTCGACATCAGCGAGCCGAAGGTGCCGCCGTTGGTGATGGTGAACGTGCCGCCCTGCAGGTCTTCCAGCTTCAGACCGCCTTCGCGGGCCTGCTTGGCATAGCCGGCAATGGCCGCTTCGATGTCCGCGAAGCTCATGTTTTCGACATTGCGCAGGACCGGGGTGACCAGGCCTTTTTCGGTGGCCACGGCGATCGAGATGTCGGCATAGCCGTGGTAGATCACGTCATTGCCGTCGACCGAGGCGTTCACGATGCCGTGTTTGGCCAGCGCATTGGCGGCGGCCTTGGCGAAGAAGCTCATGAAACCGAGCTTGATGCCGTGGGTCTTTTCGAAGGGTTCGCCCAGCTCCTTGCGCATGGCCATCACCTTCGACAGATTGACTTCGTTGAAGGAGGTCAGCATGGCGATCGAGTTTTTGGACTGCATCATGCGTTCGGCGATGCGCTGGCGGATGCGGGTCATCGGTACGCGCTGTTCCGGGCGGGCGCCGCCACCGGAGGTGACGTGCTTGACCAGGTCTTCCTTGGTGACGCGGCCGGCGCGGCCGGTGCCGGTGACATCGGCCGGGTTGACGTCATTGCGGGCGGCGTAATTGGCGGCGCCGGGCGGCAGGGCGCTGGTATCGACTTTTGCGGACGACGCTGCCACGGCAGACGCGGCGGCAACCGGGGCATCCGCTTTGGCCGCGGGCGCGGCCGGTGCCGGAGCGGCGGCTACGGCGCCTTCTTCGATCACCGCGATGACCTGCGCGCTGGTGACGGTGGCGCCGGTTTCGAATTTGATTTCCTTGAGCACGCCGTCAACCGGCGAGGGCACTTCCAGCACGACCTTGTCGGTCTCCAGATCGATCAGATTTTCATCACGGCGCACGCTATCGCCGACCTTCTTGTGCCAAGTGGCGATGATGGCATCGGAAACGGATTCGGGCAGGACGGGGACTTTGACTTCAATGCTCATGACTGTGGCCTTTTCGGTTACTCATGGGTGAAATCGCTCTTGCCCGGATTGGTCAGGGCGTCGGCGATCAATTGGTTTTGTTCAGCGATGTGGGTGTTGGCATGGCCGCACGCCGGGGCGGCGGAACGGGCCCGGCCGGCATAGTGCAGTTGTTTGCCATCGGCAAGGCAACTGCGCAGGTGATGCTGGATCTGATACCAAGCGCCTTGATTCTGCGGTTCTTCCTGGCACCAGAACACGTCCTTGGCGTTTTTGTAACGGCCCAGTTCCGTTTTGAGCGCTTCGCGCGGAAACGGATAAACCTGTTCGATGCGGACAATGGCGACGTTTTCGAGTTTTTTCTCGGCGGCGGCTTCGACCAGGTCGTAATAGACTTTGCCGGCACAGACCACGACGCGCGACACCTTGTCGGGTTGCTTGGCGGTGCTGTCCGCAATAAGTTCCTGGAAGGAACCGTTGACCAGATCATCCATGCGCGACACCGAAAGCTTGTGACGCAGCATCGATTTCGGCGTCATCACCACGAGCGGCTTGCGGGTGGCGCGCAGCATCTGACGGCGCAGCATGTGGAACATCTGCGCCGGCGTGGTCGGCGTACAGACCTGGATGTTGTTCAATGCGCACAGTTGCAGGAAGCGCTCCAGACGGGCCGAGCTGTGTTCCGGCCCTTGGCCTTCATAGCCGTGCGGCAGGAACAGCACCAGACCGCAGAGACGGTCCCATTTGGCTTCGCCGGAGGTGATGAACTGGTCGATGACGACCTGGGCACCGTTGGCGAAATCGCCGAACTGGCCTTCCCAGATGTTCAGGGTCATCGGCTCGGCGGTCGAATAGCCGTATTCGAAAGCCATGACCGCTTCTTCCGAAAGCAGCGAATCGATAATGACGGCATGGCTGGGATGCTTGACGAACTGCTGCAACGGCATGTAGGAGTCGCCGTTGTTCTGGTCGTGCAGCACCGCATGGCGGTGGAAGAAGGTGCCGCGTCCGGCATCCTGACCGACCAGGCGCAGGCGATAGCCTTCGGTCAGCAGGGTGGCGTAGGCGAGGTTCTCGGCAAAGCCCCAGTCCATATCGAGTTCGCCGGCCAGCATCTTGCGGCGGTCTTCGTAGATTTTGGCGACGCGGGCATGCGGTTTGAATCCGTCCGGTACCGCACTGATTTTTTTCGCGAGGCTTTCCAGCGAAAATTGGGCCAGGCCGGTTTTCACCGACTGCGCCAACTTGCCGTTCAGCCACGGCGTCCAGTCGACCGCGAATTCGTCTTTACGGGTTTCCGCGACGTCGGTGGTCACTTCGCCTTTGTCGAGTTTTTCGCGGAAGCCATCGACCAGGGCTTTGGCCTCGGCATCGGCGAGTACGCCGGCAGCCAGCAGTTTTTCAGCATAGAGCTCGCGGGTGGTTTTGCGGGCACGGATGTTCTGGTACATCAAAGGCTGGGTCGCGGCGGGCTCATCGGCTTCGTTATGCCCATGGCGGCGGTAGCAGACCAGATCGATGACCACGTCACGGCCGAACTTGCGGCGGTAATCGAAGGCCAGTTCGGCACAGAACACCACGGCTTCCGGATCGTCGCCGTTGACATGGAATACCGGTGCACCGACGATTTTGGCCGGGTCGGTGCAATACAGGGTCGAGCGCGCATCATCGGGACGCGAGGTGGTGAAACCGACCTGGTTGTTGATGACGATATGCACGGTGCCGCCGACTGCGAAACCACGGGCCTGCGACATCTGGAACAGTTCCATCACCACGCCCTGGCCGGCAAAGGCGGCATCGCCGTGAATGACGATGGGCAGTACCTGCGCGCGGTTATCGTCCTGACGGCGCATCTGACGTGCGCGTACGCTGCCGGCGACGACCGGCGCCACGATTTCCAGATGCGACGGATTGAACGCCAGCGCCAGATGGACCGGTCCGCCCGGTGAATTGACATCGGCCGAGAAGCCCATATGGTACTTGACGTCGCCCGAGTGCTCCGGGGTGTCGGGATGGTCAAAACGGCCTTCGAATTCGGCGAACAGTTTCTGCGGCGGCTTGCCGAGGGTGTTGACCAGAACATTCAGGCGGCCACGGTGGGCCATGCCGATGATGGCATCCTTGATGCCGTGTTTGCCGCCATGCTGGATCAGGTGATCCATCAGCGGAATCAGGGATTCGCCGCCTTCCAGGGAGAAGCGCTTCTGGCCGACATACTTGGTATGCAGGTAGCGCTCCAGACCTTCGGAGGCGGTCAGTCGTTCGAGGATGCGTTTGCGTTGTTCGGGGCCGGCCTGCAGTCGGCTCTGCACGGATTCCAGACGTTGTTGGATCCACTGACGCTGGTCGGCATCGCTGATGTGCATGAACTCGGCGCCGATCGGGCCGGAGTAGGTGCTTTTCAGGCGGTCCAACAGATCGGCCAGTTTCAGCTTGTCCGGGCCGAAATAGGTTTTGACCGGAAACTCCGTCTGCAGATCGGCATTGCTCAGTCCGTGATGGCCGATGTCGAGATCGGGCGCACCCGGTTTTTCCATCATGGCCAGAGGATCGAGATCGGCATTGAGATGGCCACGCGAACGGAAAGCGGTGACCAGTTTGCCGACGGCGGTTTGCTTGCGCGCCATTTCTTCGTCACCGCCGCCGGTGGCATAGCGTGCCGAGCGGGCTTGGGCCTGGACCGAGGCGAGTACTGCCGAGTGCGGGACATCCCCTGCGCTTTGGAAGCCATCAAAATAGGTTTTCCAAGGGGCCGGAATGCTGGCCGGATCAACCAGATAATTTTCGTAAAGATCTTCGATGAATGCGGCATTGCCGCCGGAAAGCTGCGAGGACTTGAGGAATTGTTTGATCAAACTTTCCACGGAATCGCCTTATTGAAGGTTGCTTGGGTCGGCCGTCCGGCCACATGCGGGACACAGACCCCAAATTATAACCGAGTCTGCCCAATCTGAACAAATTGTTTCAGGCATTCAATCAGTTGCCGTGACTTGTTAAGTCCAGAGTCATGCTTTGGTGCGGAATGCCCGCTTCGATATAAATCCCGCCTTCGGTCACGAAGCCGTGCTTGCGATAGAAGCCGATGGCGTCGATCTGGGCGTGCAGGCTCACCGCCGGCCAATCCGCCGCCCTGGCCTGTGCGATCAATCGGCCAAGCAGGGCATCGCCGACCCCTTTGCCGCGCCAATCGGCCAGCACGGCCATGCGGCCGATCGTATGCATGGGGGTGAGCCGTCCGGTACCGATGGGCCGACCTTCGGAATCCAGTGCCAATACGTGCCGGCATTCCGGGTCAAGGGTATCCCACTCGAGGGCCAATGGTACGTGTTGCTCGATAACAAACACCGGTTCGCGAACGGCCCGAAGCAATGCCAGATCCCGTTCGTAGTCGGCATCGATGACCCGGAATGCCGGCTTGCTCATTCGGTTTCGGCCAACTGGTAAACGCCTTGGGTATACAGCACGGCCACGGCGGCTTGCGCCGTTTTGCCCAGTCGGTTGAAATCGGCGATGTCCAGCGTCGTCAGACGGCACAACAGGGCCGCTTCCGACGGGCTCATCGGGTGGCTTTCACCGGTCACATGCAGCAAGGCATGTTTGCCGTCCCGGCACCAGGCAAAACGCGCAAAGGGGTGGCGGAACAAGGAATGGCCCGTGGCCATGGCTTCCAAGGCCTGGGGCCAGGCGGCTTGGTGTGGTCCGGCCTGGACATCGCCGGAAGCCCGGTAGCGGGTTATGAATTGGCCGAACCAGCGCCGGCGTTCGGCGGCATCGGCCTGCTGCCAGACCGCCAGTGCGGCATCCACACGTGCGAAGGCCTGATCGTCGATTTCGAAAGGATCTTCCGGAACGGTCAGATCCGGATCTTCATAGCGTCGGTATTCGGGCAGTTTCTGGGCCAGATCCTCGGCAAAATCCACCAGCATCTCCGCGCTCGATGGGGCACGCATGCCGACGGAAAAGGTCATGCAGTGATCAAGAGCCACACCATGATGGGCGTAGCCCGGCGGCAGATACAGTACGTCACCCGGCCCCAGATCCCAGCTGTGGCTGGCCGTGAATTCCTGCAGCAGCTTCAGCTCCGAATCGGGCCGGAATGCCGGATCATGACGGGGCTCGGATTCAATCTGCCAGTTGCGGTGGCCCATGGCCTGCACCAGAAACACATCGTACTGATCGATGTGGGGGCCGACCGAGCCGCCTTCGACGGCGAAACTGATCATCACATCATCCA